>NZ_CP061091.1:462500-755000 GCF_017654485.1 Roseomonas marmotae
AGCACATCGGCGACCGCCTCGCCGACAGGCGCATCCGGGTCGGCCGCGGCCTCGGAGGGCTGCAGCCTCCGCGCCACGTCGCGCGCCGCCATGCCAGGCGCGGCGGCGGCCGGATAGGTCACGATGACCGGGGGCGGCAGGCCGAGATCGGAGGCGGCCGAGCGCAGCCCCGCCGCCAGTTGCTGCCCGAAGGCGCCGGAGGGCGCGGCCAGGGCGAAGCGCTGCGCTCCCTGGGCATGTGCCCCGGAGACCAGCCGGCGCATCTGCTGGCGTGGCGTGATGCCCAGCGGCCAGACCTGCGCCCCGGCCTGGTTGGAATCATTGGTGAAGGGCAGCATCGGCACCCCCGCCGCGCGTGCCGGCACGGCGGCGGCTGAGGTCTCGCCCGCCGTCAGCGGCCCCACCAGCACCTTGGCACCGGAGGCGATGGCGGCGCGCGCCGCCTCCGCCGCGCCCACCGCCGTGCTGGCGGTATCGCGCGGGACGAATTCGAATCCGGGCGCCCCCTGCTCGAACAGCGCGAGCTGCGTCGCGTTCAGCATGGCCTGGCCCAGGGCGGCGTTGCTGCCGGTCAGCGGCAGCAGCAGCGCCACCTGGCTGCGCTGCGGCTGCGGCGGCATCGTCATGCCCTGCGACGTAAGCGGTGCTGGCCCGCTTCCCACCCAGGCTCCCGGGGCTTGCTGCGCACAGCCCGCCAGCGCCACAAGGGCACCGAGGGCCAGCGTCAGCCGGCGTGTGCGTCCCAGGCTGCCCGAGGGAGTATCACGACATGCCGCAGGACGAACCTCTGCAGGACCAACCGACCACTGGAAGCGCAACGCCAACCTCCCTTCCACCGGACGCCCCCGCTGGGAACAGTCGCGGCCTGAATGACCCGCCCGGCCGCAGCCGGCCCGGACTTATCCTGGTCTCGACGCCGATCGGCAACCTCGGCGATCTCTCGCCCCGCGCCGTCGCCACCCTGCGGGAGGCGGACGCGATCCTGTGCGAGGACACCAGGGTTACCGCGCCCCTGCTGGCAAGGCACGGTATTTCGGCGCCACTGACGCCGCTGCACGACCACAATGAGGACCAGGCCACCCCCCGCCTGCTGGCGCGGATGGCGGAAGGCAAACGCCTTGCTCTGGTTTCGGATGCAGGCACGCCGCTGATGAGCGACCCGGGCTACCGCCTGGTGCGCGCCGCCATCGCCGCGGGGGTGGAGATCTCCGCCATCCCCGGCCCCAATGCGGCGGTGATGGCGCTGACCCTCTCCGGCCTGCCGCCTCATCCCTTCCTGTTCCTGGGCTTCCTGCCCTCCCGCGCCGCCGCCCGCGCGGCAGAGCTCGCCAAGCTGCGCGCGGCCGAACGCGCCGGGCTTTCCGCCACGCTGGTCTTCTATGAGGCTCCGCACCGGCTGGCGGAGACGCTCGCCGCCCTGGCCGAGGCCCTCGGCCCCCGCCCCGCCGCCGTGACACGGGAACTGACCAAGCGCTTCGAGGAAGTGCGGCGCGGCCCGCTGCCGGAACTGGCCGCTTACTATGCCGAGCACGCGCCGCGCGGCGAGATCGCCCTGGTGGTGGGCCCGCCGGAGGAAGACGCCACCGCCGGCGAGGACGAGCTGGACACCCGCCTGCGCGCAGCGCTCGCCACCGGGGAAAGCCTGCGGGACGCGGCAGCCCTGGTGGCGGCGGCGACCGGGCTGCCGCGCAAGCAGGTCTATGCACGGGCGCTGGAACTGCGGGAAGAACAAGGATAACGGGCCGGGCCAGAAGGGGCGCCGCCCCTTCTGGACTTCCCCGCCGGGGTGACCGTGTCACCCCGGACCCCGCCATCAGTTTGGTGGCAGGCCGGTCCCGCCGGAGGTCATCGACCTCCGGCGACTGCGGCCTCAGCCCATGTGGCCCTTGATCTTAAACTCGAAGCGGGGTCCGGGGTGGAGTTTCCACCCCGGCGGGGTCCTGGGGCAGCGCCCCTGGCCTGCCCTCACCGCTTGACGAGACAGCCTTCCGCCAGCATCGCGAAGGCCCGTGCCCGGTGGCTGATACGGTGTTTCTCCGCCGGGTCCATTTCCGCGAAGGTCTGCGTCATCCCTTCCGGCTGGAACATCGGGTCGTAGCCGAAGCCAGCCTCGCCGCGCGGCGGCCAGACCCAGGTGCCGGGGCAGCGGCCCTCGAAGCCTTCCGTATGGCCATCGGGCCAGGCCAGCACCAGGGCGCAGGTAAACCAGGCGCTGCGGTCGGCGCTATGGCGGGCCAGCTTCTCCACCTTGGCCATGGCGGTGGCATAATCGCGGCTGCCATCGGATTGCTCGGCCCAATCGGCGGTATGGACGCCGGGGGCGCCGTCCAGCGCCGCGACAGAGAAGCCGCTGTCATCGGCCAGGGCCACCATGCCGGAGGCGCGGGCGGCGGCCAACGCCTTCAGCCTGGCATTGCCGAGGAAGGTGGTTTCCGTCTCCTCCGGCACCGGCAGGCCCAGGTCGCCGGCGCTGACGATGGTCACGCCGTATTCGGCCAGCAGGGCGGCGTTCTCCCGCACCTTGCCGGCATTGTGGCTGGCCAGGACGACGGTTTCCTCGGTCAGCTTGCGATGCGTGCTCATGCGCCAATGGCTCCCCGTTGCGCAGCGAAGAGTTCCGCCGTGCCTTTCTTCGCCAGGGCCATCAGGCCCAGCAACTGTGTCTCGGAAAAGGGTGCGCCCTCAGCCGTGCCCTGGATCTCGACGATGCCGCCGGTGCCGGTCAGGACGAAATTGGCATCGGCCTGGGCGGCGCTGTCCTCGGCATAGTCCAGGTCCAGCACCGGCTCATCCTCCCACAGCCCGCAGGAGATGGCGGCGACCTGGCCGGTGATGGGGTTGCGGGCCAGCACGCGCTTGCTGATGCAATGCTCGAAGGCCAGGTGCAGCGCCACCCAGGCGCCGGTGATGGCGGCGCAGCGGGTGCCGCCATCGGCGGTCAGCACGTCGCAATCGAGCGTGATGGTCATCTCGCCCATGGCCTTGCGGTCCACCACGGCGCGCAGGCTGCGGCCGATCAGGCGCTGGATTTCCTGGGTGCGGCCGGATTGCCGGCCCTTGGCGGCCTCGCGCTCGCCCCGCTTGTGGGTGGCGCGGGGCAGCATGCCGTATTCGGCCGTGACCCAGCCCTCTCCCTTGCCGCGCAGGAAGCCGGGGACGCGGCCCTCGACGCTGGCGGTGCAGAGCACTTCCGTCAGTCCCATGCGGATTCGGCAGGAGCCCTCGGCATGGCGGGCGGCGCCGGGTTCCAGGATGACAGTGCGCAGCGCATCGGCGGCGCGGCCCGAGGGACGCATGGCAGTTCCAGTATCTGGCCGTGAAGGGCGGAGGAATGCCTCCCTGGCGCCGCCGCTGTCAAACGGTGCTCAGGGCATGATCTCGCCGGACTCCTCGCCGTTCCAGTAATGAAGGCGGCTGGCATTGACCTTGATCATCACCACGCCCGGGGTGTCGATGCCCTGGGCGAACCAGCGGTCGAGGTCGGGCGTCCAATGGGCGCGGAACGCCTCCTTGTCCTGGATGATCTCGGCCATTCCCTCCACCGCCACGGCGAAGGCCTTGTCGCCCTGGAAGGTCAGGGAGACCTTCGGGTTGCGCCGGATCTCGCCCACCGTGTGGGACTGGTCCCAGGTGAAGTAGTAGGAGTGGCCGTCATACTCGACATCGCCATTGTTGCTCATCGGCCGGCTGGCGATGGAGCCATCCTCCGCATGGGTGGAGAGCATGGCGATGTCGATGCGGCGCATCCTCTCCGAAAGATCGGATAAATTCAGCTTCGGCATGGGGCGGCTCCCGATGATGGCGTGCTGTTGCAACGTCAGGCGCGGGAGCAGGGTTTATCTGCCGCGCCAGCGGCAGGCCGTCAGGGCAGGCGCCAGTCGATCAGGCCGTTCCGGCCATGGCTGCGCAGGAAGTCATTCGTCCGGCTAAAGGGGCGGGAACCGGCGAAGGGACACGGGCTCGTCGCCGCGCGGGCCGCCGCCAGGGGCGAGGGATGGTCGGATTCCAGCACCAGGTGCCGGCCGGTATCCAGCATCGGCGCCTTCTTCCGGGCATGCCCACCCCAGAGCAGGAAGGCCACGGGGCCGGGTCGCGCATTGACGGCCTGGATGACCCGGTCCGTGAAGATGTGCCAGCCCGCCCTGGCGTGGCTGCCCGCCTTGCCCTGTTCCACGGTCAGGGCGGTGTTGAGCAGCAGCACGCCCCCATCCGCCCAGTGGGTCAGGCAGCCATGGTCCGGCGCCGGGATGCCGCAATCACCCGCGAGTTCCTTGTGGATGTTGCGGAGGGAGGGCGGGATACGCACCCCCTTCGGCACGGAGAAGGACAGGCCCATGGCCTGGCCGGGCTGGTGATAGGGGTCCTGGCCCAGGATCACCGCCTTCACTTGTTGCAGCGGCGTGCGCAGCAGCGCGGCGAAGACCAGCGGCTCGGGCGGGAACAGGGTCTTACCCGCCTCCCGCTCCGCCAGGAGGAAATCCGCCAGGGCATCCATGTAGGGCGCGCCGAACTCGTCGCCGATCGCCTCCCGCCAGCAGGGCGGCAGGGCGGCGAGGGCCGTGCCCCAGGCCGGATGCGTCATGCGCGGAGCGCCTCAGCGCGCGTTGGCGCTGGCCTCGGAACGCGTGGTGCCGACGCGGCTGGCCAGGGCGGCGGCCATGAAGTCGTCCAGCTCGCCGTCCAGCACCGCGTCCGGGTTGCCCTTCTCCACGTTGGTGCGGAGGTCCTTCACCAGCTGGTAGGGCGCCAGCACGTAGGAACGGATCTGGTGGCCCCAGCCGATATCGGTCTTGCCGGCCTCGATGCCCGCGGTCACTTCCTCCCGCTTGCGCAGCTCCAGCTCATAGAGGCGCGCCTTCAGCATATCCATGGCGATGACGCGGTTGCGGTGCTGCGAGCGGTCCTGGGTGGAGGCCGCGACGATGCCGGTGGGGATATGCGTGAAGCGCACGCCCGATTCCGTCTTGTTCACGTGCTGGCCGCCGGCGCCCGAGGCGCGGAAGGTATCGGTCTTGATGTCCGCCGGGTTGATCTCGATCTCGATCTTGTCGTCGATCACCGGGAAGACATAGACGCTGGCGAAGCTCGTCTGGCGCCGGGCGGCGGCGTCGAAGGGAGAGATGCGCACCAGCCGGTGCACGCCGCTTTCCGTCTTCAGCCAGCCGAAGGCATTGGGGCCGGAGACCTGGATGGTGGCCGACTTGATGCCGGCCTGCTCACCCTCGGATTCTTCGGTCAGCTGCACCTTGTAGCCGCGCTTCTCGGCCCAGCGGGTGTACATGCGCAGCAGCATCTGGGCCCAGTCCTGGGCCTCGGTGCCGCCGGCGCCGGCATTCACTTCCAGGAAGGCGTCGCGCATATCGGCCTCGCCCGAGAGCAGGCTCTCGATCTCCCGGCGCTTGGCCTCGGCGGCGAATTCCTTCAGGTCGGCCACGGCGGCATTGGCCGTGGCCTCATCGCCCTCGGCCTCCGCCATCTCGACCAGTTCCAGCGCGTCGCGGACATTCTGCTCCAGCTTCTGGACGCCCTCGATCTGGTCGGCCAGCCGGCCACGCTCGCGCATCACTTCCTGCGCCAGGTCGGGCTTGTCCCACAGCGTGGGGTCCTCGGCGCGCGCGTTCACCTCATCCAACCGCCGCAGCGCCACATCCCAGTCGAGGTGGCGCCGCAGCAGGGCGATGGAATCCTGGATCTGCCCGTTCAGGGCCTCGGCATCTGCGCGCATGGGGCGGGTTCCTACAGCAACTGGGGCCGGCCTTGGAAGAGGCAGGGGAAAGCTCCGTCCCCTACCCCCGCCGGAGCGGCGGTGTCACCCCAGCCCCGCCACCGGCCGGGGCTTGTGGCGGGTGGACCCATCCCCTGGCCTTCCCCACTCAGATGGGATGCACCGGCAGTTGGTGCCATGCCGGGGCGGCGGAGCATGGCCGGGGCATGGTCCCGGGGGGAGGCCAAGGGGCCGGAGGGGCGCCCCCCGCCCCGTCAGTAGAGCCCGCCCAGCGAGGAATCCGCGCCGGCCGCCGAATTGGACATGCCGTCGTCGCCATACCCGCCGCCCCCGCCACCCCCGCCGCCGCCGCCACCGCCGATCGGGGCGCGGGCGGCATGCTCGGTGCCGGGCCGGAAGGGCTCCAGGATGGTGTCGCCGTTGCTGGCCTGCACGCGCACCAGGGCGATGCCCGGCGGGGCGCGGAAGGGCACGGGCGGGCTGTTCTTCAGCGCCGCCTCCAGCACGTCATGCACGATGGGGGCCGCGTTGCCGCCGCCCGTCTCGCCATCGCCCAGGGAGCGCGGCTCGTCGAAGCCGACCCAGACGGCCACCACGATATCGGGCGTGAAGCCGACGAACCAGTTGTCCATGTAATCGTTGGTGGTGCCGCTCTTGCCGCCGATCGGGCGGTCCAGCCCGGCGCCGGCGGCGCGGCCGGTGCCGCGCTGCACCACGCCTTGCAGCAGCGCGACCATCTGATAGGCCGAGATCGGGTCCGTCACCTGCTTGCGGTCGTCCACCAGGGTCGGCGGCTCGGCCGTGGGCGGGTTGCCGCAGCCATCGCAGTGGCGGTTGTCGGCGCGCCAGACCAGGCGGCCGAAACGGTCCTGCACCGTATCGATCAGCGTCGGCGTCACCTGCTTGCCGCCGGCGACGAAGGAGGCGTAGCCCGCGGCCATCCGCAGCACGGTCGTCTCCCCCGCGCCCAGCGACATGGACAGCACCTTCGGCATGTTCGGGATGACGCCGAAGCGCGCGGCGGTATCGGCCACCTTGTCGATGCCGATCTCCTGCGCCAGCCGGATGGTGACGAGGTTGAGCGACTTCTCCAGCGCCGTGCGCATCGTCACCCAGCCATTGGTGTTGCGGCTGTAGTTGCCGGGGCGCCAGAGGCCCTGCGGCGTCATGATCTCGATCGGCGCGTCCAGCAGCTTCTGGTTGGGCGGGATGCCCATCTCCAGCGCCGGCAGATAGACGAAGGGCTTGAAGGAGGAGCCGGGCTGGCGCATCGCCTGGGTGGCGCGGTTGAACCAGCTCTGCTCGAAGTTAAAGCCGCCGGTCATGGCCAGCACGCGGCCGGTCTGCGGGTCCAGCGCCACCACGGCGCCCTGCACCAGCGGGATCTGCCGCAGCGCCAGCCGCTCCGCCCGCGCCGCGTTGCGGCCCTCGGCCGCGCGGGCGGGCAGCGGCTCCACCAGCACCACGTCGCCGGCGCTGAGCACATCCTGCATCCGCCGCGGCGCGGCGCCGAGGCGCCCCTGGGCCGAGACGGGGCGGGCCCAGCCGGAGACCTCCTCGAAATTCAGCGTGCCCTGGCGCGGCTGGGCGGGGCCGCCGTCGGCGGGCTTTTCCAGCCAGGCCAGCTTTGCGCTGCGCGCCTCCACCTCCAGCGCCACCGCCAGCTTCCAGCCGGGCAGGGCGCCGGCCGGGCGGACGGCGGCCTCCAGCTCCGGCATCCATTCCGTGGGCCGGGCGGAGATCCTGGCCACCGGGCCACGCCAGCCGCCGCGGCGGCGGTCATAGCCCATCAGCCCCTCGCGCAGCGCCTGCTCGGTCGCGGCCTGCAGCTGCGGCTCCATACTGGTGCGCACCACCAGCCCGCCCATGGTGGTCTGGTCCTGGCCGAACCGGGCCACCAGCTCACGCCGCACCTCCTCGGTGAAATACTGGCCGACGGGCACGGTATCCGGGCGGGCGCGGCCCCGGGCGACGATCGGCTCCTGCTTCGCCGCCTCGGCCTCGGCCGCCGTGATCGCGCCGTCATCCACCATGCGGTCCAGCACATAGTCGCGGCGGGCGCGCGCGGCCTCGGGGTAGCGGTAAGGGTTCAGGTTGTTGGGGGCCTTGGGCAGCGCGGCCAGGAAGGCCGTCTCGCTCAGGGTCAGCTCGTCCAGGCCCTTGTTGAAGTAGTTCATGGCGGCCGAGGCCACGCCATAAGCCTGCTGCCCCAGGAAGATCTCGTTCAGGTAGATCTCCAGGATGCGCTGCTTGGACATGGCGCTTTCCAGCCGGAAGGCCAGGATCGCCTCCCGCACCTTCCGCATGAGGGTGCGGTCATTGCCCACCAGCATGTTCTTGGCGACCTGCTGGGTGATGGTGGAGGCGCCCACCGCCCGGCGGCCGCTGCCCATGGCCTCCAGGTTGGTCATCACGGCGCGCGCCAGGCCGACGGGGTCCACGCCATGGTGGTCCCAGAAACGCTGGTCCTCGGCGGCGATGAAGGCTTCCTGCACCCGGCGCGGAATGGCGTCGATCGGCAGGAAGACGCGGCGCTCCAGCGCCATCTCCGCCATCAGCTGGCTGTCGGCGGCGAAGACGCGGCTCATCTGCGGCGGCTGGTAATCGGCCAGCCAGGCATGGTCCGGCAGGTCGCCGATGCCCTGGCGGTAGAGGCCATAGAGGCCGATGCCCGCCACCACCGCCAGCGCCAGCACCAGGGAGAAGCCCCACCCCACCAGCCGGCGCGTCCAGCGCCCGAAGCCGCCGCCGCCCGGCCCGCCGGCCCTTGGCGCGCGGGGCGGCCTTCCGCCCGGCGGCGTGCCGCCGGAGGCGGGGCGTTGGGGTGTGGTGGACACTGTGCGGGGGCGATCCCCAACCAGAGGGCGGTCGGCGCGGAGGTCATTGGGTGCCATGGCGCGTTCCCCTTACACCCGTGCCCCACCGGGCGCGAAGCACCGTTTCGTTTGGTCGCATGCGCCGCAGGCGCGGGACACACCCCGCCCGCAGGCCCGGGGCACAGCATTGCCGGAGGCGCGGGGCGCATCCTTGCGGAGGGAGGGCGGGACACGCCGCGGAGGCTGGAAAAGCACGGGGGAAGAATGACACATTGTCCCGACCAGCCTCTCCCGGAGAATCGACCGCATGCACCGCCGCCATCTGCTGGCCCTGACGGGCCTCGCCGCCGGACTGGGCGCTTCCCCGGGCATGGCCTTCCGGCAGGCCCGGGCGCAGCAGCCAGCCATGCCCGCCCCGGGCAAGCGCCCCTGGGCGGCCCAGGTGCCCGGCCTGCGGATCGGCGTGCTGGGCGGGGAGTCGGAGAGCGACCGCCTGGGCCGCTACGGCGACTATGCCAGGCTGCTGGAAGAGACTTTCCAGGTGCCCACACGGCTCTATTTCGCCAGCGACTATGGCGGGGTGCAGCAGGCCTTCGCCGCCCGGCAGATCGAGATGGCGAGCATGGCCCCCGCCGCCTATGCCGGCGTCTGGATGGACACCAATGGCGGCGTAGAGCCCATCCTGGTGACGCAGGAGCAGGACGGCTCCACCGCCTATGTGGCGGTGATGTATGTCCGCGCCGATTCCGGCATCTCCAGCCTGGAGCAGATGCGGGGCCGTTCCATCGCCTGGTCGGACCCGAACAGCGCCTCGGGCTACCTGATCCCGCGCGCGGAGCTGCGGGCCGCCGGCATCAGCCCGGAGCCCGGGCAGTTCTTCTCCCGCGCCGGCTTCGGCGGGGGGCACGACCAGGCGCTGGTGGCGGTGCTGCAGAAGCAGTACGACGCCGGCGTCACCTGGGTCTCCGGCCAGGGCGAGTTCCCCTATACCCGCGGCACGCTGCGCGCGGCGGTGGAGAAGGGCATGCTGGAGGCGAAGGACCTGCGGGTCATCTGGACCTCCCGCCCCATCCAGAACGGGCCCATCGTGGTGCGTGCCGACGTGCCGGCGGAGTTCAAGGAGGACATGATCGCCTTCCACCTGGCCCTGCCCAAGGTGCACCCGGACATCCACAGGGCGGTGGAACGCGGCAGCGCCGTTGGCTGGGCCCGCACCAGCCACAAGGACTACGCCGTCTTCGTCGAGATGCGGCAGGCCGAGGCGCAGCAGCGCCGCCGCCGGGACTGAGGGAGCCGGAGGGGGGCACCGCCCCTCCAGGCCTGCCCGCCATGGCTGCGGGGCCACCCCAGGCCACGCCCGGCTTTTCACGACGATGACAGAAAGCGCCCGGCGGGGTCCGGGAGCCCCGGCCCCGCCGGGTTCAGGCCGCCACCGCTCTGCGCGCGGTTCCACGGCGATGAAACGGCGCGCATCCGCCCGCGGCACCCCGCCAGGGCCGCGCCCGCCTCTAAACCCATTGCCCCGGAAGCATGGTCAGGCCACCTTCGCCGCCGGGATGAACCGGATGTGATTCCTGGTACGGGGAGTTGAGACATGATCGACAGGCGTAACCTGCTGGGGGCCGCCGCGGCGCTGACCGCCGCCCCCGCCACCGGCTGGCTGGCCCGCCCGGCCATCGCCCAGGGCGCCCCGCTGAAGATCGGCATGATCACCAGCCTCTCCGGCCCCGGCGGCTATCTGGGCCAGGACATCCGCGACGGCTTCGCGCTGGCGATGGAGACCGATGGCGGCAAGCTCGGCGGCACGCCGGTGCAGTTGCTGGTGGAGGACGATGCGCTGAAGCCCGGCCAGGGCAAGCAGATCGCCGAGCGCTTCATGCAGAACGAGAAGATCAGGCTGCTGACCGGCATCGTCTTCTCCAACGTCCTCGGCGCCGTGGCGCCGGATGTGCTGGATGCGGGCGGCATCTATGTCAGCCCCAATGCCTCGCCCTCCAACCTCGCCGGGCGGGAATGCCACCGCAACTTCTGGTCCGTCGCCTGGCAGAATGACAGCCTGCACGAGGCCGCCGGCCAGGCCGCGCGCAACCTCGGCTACAAGAAGGTCTTCGTGCTGGCCCCCAACTACCAGGCGGGCAAGGATGCCATCAACGGCTTCAAGCGGAAGTATGGCCTGCCGGTGGCGGGCGAGGTCTATACGCGCCTCGACCAGACCGACTACGCGGCCGAGATGGCGCAGATCCGCGCGGCGCAGCCGGATGCGGTCTACCAGTTCCATCCGGGCGGGCTCGGCATCGCCTTCCTGAAGCAGTATGTGCAGGCCGGGCTCTCGGCCAATATCCCGATGGTGCTCTCCTCACCCTCGATGGACTACAACACCATGACGGCGGTGGGCGAGGCGGCGCTGGGCATCACCGTGACCGCGCATTGGAATTCGGATTTCGACAACGCCGCCAACAAGGGTTTCCTGGCCGCCTTCCAGGCCAAATACAACCGCATGCCCACCTATTACGCCGAGCAGGGCTACGACACCGCGCTGGCCATCGGCGCGGCGCTGCGCGGCACCAGGGGGCAGGTGGACGATACGGAAGCCTTCCGGCGCGCGATGATGCCCGCGAAGTTCGAATCCCCGCGCGGGAAGTTCGCCTTCGGCCCCAACCAGCACCCGGTCTGCGACTGGTACATGCTGAAGGTGCAGAAGGGCTCGGACGGCCGGCTGACCCTCGTCACCCAGCCGGGCAAGGTGCTGGAGAATTACGGCGACGCCTATTCGGCGCAGTGCAAGCTCTGAGGCGCTGAATGGCGCTGCTGTTGGAACAGCTGCTCAATGGCGTGCAGCTCGGGGTCATGCTGTTCCTGCTGGCGGCGGGCCTGACTTTGGTCTTCGGCATCATGGGCGTGATCAACCTCGCCCATGGCTCGCTCTACATGGTCGGCGCCTTCGCGGCGGCCTTCACCGCGGCGCAGACCGGCTCCGCCCTGCTGGCGCTGCTGGCCGGGCTGGCGGCGGCGGCGCTCTGCGGAATGGTCATGGAATATGTCGTGCTGCGCCGGCTCTATGCGCGGGATCACCTGGACCAGGTGCTCGCCACCTTCGGGCTGATCCTCTTCTTCAACCAGGGCATGGTGCTGCTCTTCGGGCGGCAGCCGCTCTTCGTGGATATCCCGCCACTGCTACAGGGCGCGGTGGAGATCATCCCGGGCGTGCCCTACCCCGCCTATCGCATTGCCATCATCGGCGTCGGCCTGCTGGTGGGCCTCGGCCTCTGGTTCCTGCTCCAGCGCACGCGGGTTGGCATGCTGGTCCGCGCCGGCGCCACACATAGAGAGATGGTGCGCGCGCTGGGCGTGGATATCCGGCTGCTCTACACGCTGGTCTTCGGCCTTGGCGCGCTGCTGGCGGGGCTGGCGGGGGTGATGGCGGGGCCTCTCTTCTCCGTGCAGGTCGGCATGGGCGAGCAGATCCTGATCCAGACCTTCGTCGTCATCGTCATCGGCGGGCTGGGCTCGGTGCGCGGCGCCGTGGCGGGCGCGCTGCTGGTGGGGGTGGTGGATACGATGCTGCGCGCCTATCTGCCCACCGCCCTGCGCGGCGTCATGCAGGGCGCGGATGCCGATGCCCTGGCCGCCGGCCTCGCCTCGATGGGCATCTACCTGCTGATGGCCATCGTGCTGCTGATCCGCCCGCGCGGCCTCTTCCCCGCCCATGCGTGACCGCCTGCTCGCGGGCCTCGCGCTGGTGCTGGCCATCGCCCTGCCCTGGCTGGCGGAAGCCGCCGGCAGCCCCGCCACCATCAGCCTGGCCACGCGCATGGCGGTCTATGGCATCGCCGCCGCCGCGCTGAATCTCGTGCTGGGCTATGGCGGGCTGGTCAGCTTCGGCCATGCCGCCTATTTCGGCCTGGGCGGCTATGCCGTCGGCATCCTCTATTCGCACTGGTCGCTGGGCGAGCCTTTCCTCGGGCTGATCCCCGGCACCGTCAGCCTGCCCGCCACGCTGGGCGCGGCCATGCTGGTGGGCGGCGTGGCGGCGGGGATCTTCGGCGCGCTCTCGCTGCGCACGCGCGGCGTGCAGTTCATCATGATCACCCTCGCCTTCGCGCAGATGCTGTTCTTCCTCTTCGTCTCGCTGAAGGCCTATGGCGGGGATGACGGGCTGAGCATCCGCCGGCGCGGGGAATTCCCGGGGCTGGACCTGCGCGATGCCCGTCAGCTCTACTGGCTCTGCCTGGGCGTGCTGGTGGCCTGGCTGGCCCTGCTCCGGCGCGTCACCCGCTCCCGCTTCGGGCAGGTGCTGGCGGGGGCGCGGCAGAGCGAGCGGCGCATGGCCGCCCTCGGCGTCTCCGTCTATCCCTACCGGCTCACCGCCTTCATCCTCTCCGGCATGGGCACGGCGCTGGCGGGGGCGCTGATGGCCAATGCCATGCGCTTCGTCAGCCCGGACATGATGCACTGGGCGCAGTCGGGCGAGCTGATGATCATGGTCATCCTGGGCGGGCTCGGCACGCTGCTGGGGCCCGTGCTGGGCGCGGTCGCGCTGGTCGGGCTGGAATACATCCTGGCCGGGCTGACCGAGCACTGGCAGTTCATCCTCGGCCCCATCCTGCTGCTGGTCGTGCTCTTCGCGCGCGGCGGGCTGATGGCGATGCTGCGCAGGATACTGCCGGCATGAGCACGCCGCTGCTGCGCGTCGAGAATCTCGAGAAGCGCTTCGGCGGGCTGTGCGCCACGGACGGGCTGAACCTCGATGTCATGCCCGGTGAGCTGCACGCGCTGATCGGCCCCAACGGCGCCGGCAAGTCTACCGCCATCGGCCAGATCACCGGCGAGATCCGCCCGGATGGCGGGCGCATCCTGTTCGGCGGGCATGACATCACCCGCCTCTCCGCCGCGCGGCGGGTGCGGCGCGGCCTCGCCCGCAGCTTCCAGATCGTGCAGCTGCTGGACGATGAAAGCGCCGAGGCCAATGCGGCGCTCGCCGTGCAGGCGGCGCAGGGCCATTCCTTCCGCTTCTGGCGCGACGCGTCGCGCGATGCGTCGCTGCGCGCCCCCGCCCGCGCCCTGCTGCGCCGCGCCGGATTGCCCGATGCCCGCCACGCCATCCCCGCCGCCGACCTCGCGGCCGGGGAGCGCAAGCAGGTGGAACTGGCGCTGGCGCTCGCCGCCTCCCCCCGCCTGCTGCTGCTGGACGAGCCCATGGCCGGTCTCGGCGCCGCTGAATCCCGCGCCATGACGGAGACCCTGCGCGGGTTGAAGGGGCAGACCGCCATCCTGCTGGTCGAGCACGACATGGAAGCCGTCTTCGCCCTGGCCGACCGCATCTCCGTCCTGGTCTACGGCAAGGTCATCGCCACCGGCACGGCGGAGGCCATCCGCAGCGACCCGGAGGTGCGCGCCGCCTATCTGACGGAGGAGGAGGGCGTCTGATGCTGGAGGTCTCCGCCCTCCAGGCCGGCTATGGCCATAGCCAGGTGCTCTTCGATGTCGGGCTGCGCGTCGGGGCGGGGGAGGTGGTGACGCTGCTCGGCCGCAACGGCATGGGCAAGACCACCACCGTCCGCGCCATCATGGGGCTCAACCCGCCGCGCGGCGGCGGCATCGCCTTCCGCGGCGCGCCGCTGGCCGGGCTGCCGCCCGAGGCCATCGCCCGGCGCGGCATCGGGCTGGTGCCGGAAGGCCGGCAGGTCTTCCCCACCCTCTCCGTGCGGGAGAACCTGGTCGCCACCGCCGCCAACCGCGCCGGCCATGCCGAGCCCTGGACGCTGGAGCGGATCTACGCGCTGTTTCCGCGCCTGCGCGAACGCGCCTCCCAGTCCGCCCGCACCCTCTCGGGCGGCGAGCAGCAGATGCTGGCGATCGGCCGCGCGCTGATGACCAACCCGCATCTGCTGATCCTGGACGAAGCCACCGAGGGCCTCGCCCCCGTCATCCGCGCCGAGATCTGGGCGACGCTCGCCGCCCTGAAGCAGCGCGGGCAGGCGATCCTGGTGATCGACAAGAACCTGACGGCGCTGGGACGGCTGGCCGACCGGCACTACGTGCTGGAGAAGGGCCGCACGGTCTGGTCCGGCAGCAGCGCCGATCTGGCGCGCGACGCGGAACGGGTGCGGGGATGGATCGGGGTGTGACGCTGGAGGGGCGCCGCCCCTCCAGGCCTCCCCGCCGGGGTGACAGTGTCACCCCAGACCCCGCCATCCGTTTGGCGCTGGTGGAAGGGTCGGGCGGTGAGCGCCTCGCCTGGGCCTTGAGGCCCAGACGGAATTCGAAGCGGGGTCCGGGGTGGACTTTCCACCCCGGTGGGGGCTCCAAGGGGGCAGCACCCCCTTGGCCCCAGCCAGCCACAACCAGGACGGACCGATGACCTATCGCGACATGGATCGCGCCACCCTGGACCGCGAGTACAATGCCCGCGCCACGGTGCCTGATATCGCCCCCATCATGGCCGAGTATCGTGCCCGCACCGAGGCCGCGCGCCGCTGCCTGTCCTGCGTGCTGGACATCCCCTATGGCCCGACGGAGCCTGAGCGGCTGGATGTCTTCCCCGCCGCCGGCACGGAATCGCCCGCGCCGGTCTTCGTCTATATCCACGGCGGCTACTGGCGCCTGCTGGATGCCGCCGATTCCGGCTTCATGGCGCCGGCCCTCACGGCGGCGGGCATCTGCGTGGTCGTGGTGAACTATGCCCTGGCGCCCGGCGCGACGCTGGATGAGATCGTGCGCCAATGCCGCGCCGCGCTGGCCTGGGTGCATGGGAATATCGCCGCGCATGGCGGCGACCCCGCGCGCATCCATGTCGGCGGCAGTTCAGCCGGCGGGCATCTGGCGGCGATGCTGGCGGCGGGGGGCGACTGGCCAGCGGGCTTCGGCCTGCCCCCGCATCCCGTGGCCGGCGCCACGCTGCTCTCCGGGCTGTTCGATCTGGAACCGCTGCGGCTGTGCCATGTGAATGACTGGATGACGCTGGACGCCGCGGCGGCGGCCCGCAATTCCCCGGCCCTCCTGCCGCCGCCGCGCCAGGGCATGCCGGTGGTGCTGAGTGTGGCGGAGACGGAGACCGCCGAGTTCAAGCGGCAGACGCGGGACCAGGCCGGCTTCTACGCGCGGGCCGGCTGCCCGGTGACGCTGGTGCCGGCGCCTCCGGGCTCCAACCATTTCGACATCGTCTTCCAGCTCTGCGGCACCGCCACGCCGCTCGGCCGCGCCGTGCTGGCGGCCATACGGGGTCAGAGCATGGCCTGACCTGATGGAGTCGGGCAGGGATTCCCCACCGGAATCCGGTCCACCGCCATGGGTCGGGAGGAAGCCGGCGGGGATGGGCAGAGCGTCGTTTCGGCCGTGGAGACGGGATCATCCCAACCGGCAGCGGCAGTCCGGTCCGGTGTCCCGCTGCCCGGCGTGATCTGCCGGATGCCTCACCACGAGGATGTGCCGGCTACTTCACTGCCGCAGGATATGAGACGGACCGTTCCGAGATGCTCTGGCTGCTCGGGACTGCGGTGATGACGGCCATCGGAGATTGGGTGCGCGTGAGCACGACCTCACCGAAGCCGGCTCTTGCGAGGAGGTCGGAATATTCGGCCAGCGAACGCTCGCGGCCGGGCAGCATCACCAGCATGTTCATATCCATGAGCGGCGCGAGACCGCCCTCGCCCATCTCGCCCAACACGAGTTCTATGATCGCGATGCGACCGCCGGGCGTGATCGACCTGCGGCAGTTCCGCAGGATCGTGACGCATTGCTCGTTGTCCCAGTCGTGCAGAATCCACTTCAGGAGATACAGGTCGGCGGGAGGAACGCTCTCGAAGAAATCTCCGCCGACCCTGTCGATCCGGCCACGGATCCGCTCCGGGACATTGCTGAAGGCTTCGCCTTCGAGGACGTTCGGAAGATCGAACAGCGTCCCCTTCAGCGACGGATTGGCCTCCAGGAAGGGGACCAGCAAGGCACCGCCGGCCCCACCGACATCCACCACGCGCCCGGCGCCTTTGGCATCCAGCACGCGCGCCACCTCGGAGGCTGTGGCCGCCGAGAAGCCATCCATCGCCTCGGTGAATGCATCCGCCTCCTGGGGATTGTGCCGGTAATACTCGAAGATCTCCGCCCCCAGCGCCGGAACCGTCTGCGGGATGCCGGAGCGGAGTGCCTCGCCGAAGCGCGCCCAGGGCAGCCAATGGCCCGGGGCGGCCTGCGACATGGCGAAGCCGCGCAGGGACTGGGGATGATCCCGCCGCAATGTGTCGAGCAGCGGCGTCGCCGTGAACCTCCCTTCATCGAAGGTCACGAGGCCCAGTCCGGCACAGGCGCGCAGGTGACGGAAGACGGCCGAGGGATTCATGCCGGCGAGCCTGGCGAGTTCCTCCGCACTCGCCGGCCCCCGATGCAGGTGCTCGGCATATCCCGCCATCGCGGCGCCGTGGATGATCTGCGTCACCCAGTGGCCGGTGATCATCTGCACCATCCGGGCAGCAGGCGGCGCATCCTCTATCACACTCATCGAATATTCCTGTTTTCAGCAACAATACTTTCCAGGAACACGAATCATCCTGCACAAACCAGGGATAAAATCACTTGTATTACAAATGTAGCTCGAAAACAGCCATCCTGAACGCCGGAGCAAAGCTCCCCGGCCGGATTTTTGATCAGGCGAAGGCCACGCCGTCATCAGTCCCTGCCGGTGCCATCGGGCGCGGCTATGGCGTCAGGCGCCACAGCCTGTCCGCCGATCCGCTTCAGCTCCGGCGGGCGGGCTTCAGCCGGCGCAGAGGCTCCGGGCGATGCGGCAGGTGCCCCGGAACCGCTGGCGGCAGGCGGAGAGCGCGGATCGCTCCGCCTGCGCCCGGGTGGCACCGGCGCCGGCCGTGGCCGCCATGACGGTGAAGGTGCTGGGGTCGGCGGTCAGGACCATGGCCTTCGATACCACCCCCTGCGCCACCGCCCCGCAGCGGTCACTGAATTCCAGCGCCAGCCGGCAGGGAGCGCCCTGGCGCGCCATGCACTGCTGCTCGGCCATGGCATGGGCGAGGTTGCGGTCGGCCATGCCTGCCGACATCCCCGCATCCGGCAGGGGCGCGGGCGCCAGATAGATGGCGCCGTGGCCTGCGCCGCCCGGCTCCTCCGGCTTTCCGGCGGGCTGGCTGGCCTGCGGCCTGCGCGGCTGCGGCTTCCGGGTGACGGCCTGGGACTGCTCAAGCGCCTGGCAGCGCATCAGGCAGATTTGCACCTCACGAGGATGATCGGCGCGCCGGGGCAGCACGGCACCGCACTGGCGCTGGCAGTGCTGGCTGTCCGGCGGCGCTGGCGCCGCGCCCGCCGGGGGCGAGGCCAGCAGAAACAAACCCAGTGACATCAAGCCTGCCCAGCGCATTCCCCGTCCTTTCCGGCCGCCCTGGCTGATGGAGGTGCCATGCATGGCCAGGCGCGGCCAGCCGGTTTCGCGGGAATTGCATTCCGGTGCATCCTTTGGGTCTTCCGGAAGCCTTCCGGTGCTAGAATGGGTCCATGCCCCGCCTTCCGGCACATGCGCCTCGCGGCCTGGTGCCCTTTTCCTCTGCCGCCCTTCCCGCCGCCGCCGCCCGCCCGCAGCGCCGGCGTGGCGGCCTGCTGCGCCTGTTCCGGCTGCTGGTATTGCTGGGCGTCTGGGGCGGGCTCGGGCTGGGCGGTCTCCTGCTCTTCTTCACCTGGGACCTGCCGCGGCCGGAGGAGGCGCTGGCCGCCACCCGCCGCCCTTCCGTCACGCTCCAGGCCAGCGACGGCCGGCTGCTCGCCACCAGCGGCGACCTCTATGGGGAGCGGGTGCGGCTGGCGGACCTGCCGGCCTATCTGCCGGGCGCGCTGATGGCGGTGGAGGACCGGCGCTTCCGCAGCCATTTCGGCCTGGACCCGGTCGGGCTGGCCCGTGCCGCCCTCGCCAACTGGCGGGCCGGCCGCGTCGTGCAGGGCGGCTCCACCCTGACCCAGCAGCTGGCGAAGAACCTGTTCCTGACGCCTGAGCGCAACATTCGCCGCAAGCTGCAGGAGGCACTTCTGGCGCTCTGGCTCGAAAGCCGCTTCACGAAGGACCAGTTGCTGGAGATCTACCTCAACCGTGTTTATCTGGGCGCGGGCGCCTATGGGGTGGATGCGGCGGCCCGGCTCTATTTCGGCGTGCCCGCGCGCAAGGTGACGCTGTGGCAGGCCGCCATCCTGGCCGGGCTGCCCAAGGCGCCCTCCCGCTACAATCCCCGCGCGGCACCCGATGCCGCCATCCGCCGGGGCGCCGAGGTGCTGGAGGCCATGGCCGCCGCCGGGCTGATCACCGGAAGCCGCGCGCGGCAGGAGGCCGAGCGGATGAGCCTGCCACCGCGCCCTTCCGGCAATGCCGGCTGGTTCGCCGACTGGGTGCAGGGCAACCTGGCCGAGGATTTCCCCGGCAGCGGCGACCTGATGCTGCGCAGCACGCTGGACCTGCGGCTGCAGGCGGTGGTGGAGGCGCGGCTGACCGCGCTGCTGGCGGGTCCGGGCGCCGCCGCGCATGTCGCGCAGGGCGCGGTGGTGGTGGTGCAGGCCGCGGATGGCGCGGTGCGCGCCATGGTCGGTGGGCGCGATTACCGCCAGAGCCCCTTCAACCGCGCCACCGCCGCACGGCGCCAGCCTGGCTCGGCCTTCAAGCCCTTCGTCTGGCTGGCGGCGCTGGAGCGGGGGCTGGAGTCTTCCAGCACCGTCTCCGACCTGCCGCTGAACCTGGGCGGCTGGTCCCCCGGCAATGGCCGCTGGCGGGCGCGCGGCGAGCTGTCGCTGGAGGACGCCCTGGCCCATAGCGTCAATACCGCGGCCGTGCGGGTCCTGCTGGCGGCCGGCGGCGCCGGACCTGTGGCGGCGGTGGCGGAGCGGCTGGGCGTGCATGGCCGCTTCCCCAGGGATGCCTCCCTGGCGCTGGGTACGGCCGAGGTGACGCTGCTGGACCTGGCCGCCGCCTATGCGGCTTTCGCCAATGGCGGGCTGCGCGTCACGCCCTATGGCATCGCCCGCGCGGAAGGCGCGGGGCGGCCCCTGGCCGTGCCCATGACGGCGCCGGCGCGCGCCCTCTCTCCTGGCCACGCGGCGGAGATGCGCCGCATGCTCTCCGCCGTGGTGGAGCGGGGCACCGGCCGCGCGGCGGCGGTGCCGGGCCAGCGGGTCGGCGGCAAGACCGGCACAACGCAGGATTCACGCGATGCCTGGTTCATTGGTATAGCCGGGCAAAGGGTAGTGGGCATCTGGCTGGGCAATGACGATGCCAGCCCGATGGAGGATGTGCAGGGCGGCGGCCTTCCCGCCAGATTGTTCAAGGAAATCGTGGAGGAGATGAGCCGGTGAAGGATGCAGGCGACATCATGGCGGGCCTCGCCCGGCCGATGCAGCACGCCGTCAACAACCTCGTCATGGTCATGCAGGCCAATATGGACAGCGTGCTGGCGAGCCTGCCGCCGGAGGACCGTGCTTCCGTCCGCCTGACGCGCGCCGCCCATGCGGGGCGGGAGATGGAGGCGCTGGTGCGGGCCTTCCTGCGCCTGGGCCGGCCGGAGGAGCACAGCGCCGTCGATTCCGGCCGCTTCTTCACGGCGGTGCAGCCGGTGCTGCAACTGGCCGCCGGGCGGCCGCTGACGGTGGAAACCGTTTCCACCGCCACCATTATGCCGCGCCGCCCGCAGGTGGATCTGGCGCTGGTGGATGCCTTCACGGGCGCGCGGGAACTGCCGCGCGCCACCCTGCCCACCGTGCGGCTGGAAGGCGCCGGCCTGCAACTCAACTGGCCGCTGCCGGAAGGCAGCCGTGCGGCGCTGGAGGATGCGGGGATCACCCTGGAGGAGACCGAGGCCGGGCCCCGGCTGCTGCTGTCGGCGGCCTGATCCCGGGGCGGTGGCTCAGGCCGCGGCGATGCCGCGGCGGGCCACCGCCGCCTCCAGCGTATTCTCCAGCAGGCAGGCGATGGTCATCGGACCGACGCCGCCCGGTACCGGGGTGATGGCACCGGCATGGGCCGCCGCCTCGGCGAAGGCCACGTCACCCACCAGCTTGCCCGTCGGCAGGCGATTGATGCCGACATCGATCACCGTCGTCCCTTCCGCCACCCAGTCCCCCCGCACCATCTCCGGCCGCCCCACGGCGGCGACCAGGATCTCCGCGCGGCGGCATTCGGCGGCGAGGTTCTGGGTGCGGGAATGCACCACCGTGACCGTGGCATCGGCCGCCAGCAGCAGCGCCGCCATCGGCTTGCCCACGATGTTGGAGCGGCCCAGCACCACCGCCCGCGCCCCGCGCGGCGCGACGCCGGCGGCGGCCAGCAGATGCATCACCCCCTTCGGCGTGCAGGGCACCAGGGCCGGCTGGCCGGTGGCCAGCAGGCCGGCATTGACGGGGTGGAAGCCGTCCACATCCTTGGCAGGGTCGATGGCGCGCAGCACCGCATCCGCCCGGATCTGCGCCGGCAGCGGCAGCTGCACCAGGATGCCGTCCACCGCCGGGTCCGCATTCAGCTCCCGCACCACCGCCAGCAGCTCGGCCTCGGTGGTGGCTTCGGGCAGCTGCAGCGTGGCGCTGTCGAAGCCGGCCTGCTGCGCGGCGCGGTCCTTGTTGCGGACATAGACGCCGCTGGCCGGGTCATCCCCCACCCGCACCACGCGCAGGCCGGGGGCGAAGCCGAGCAGCCGCACGCGCTCGGCCAGCCGGGCGCGCAGGTCGGCCGCCACCGCCTTGCCGTCGATGATGCGTGCGGTCATGCCAGTCTCTCCAGTATCTCGGCCATCCTTGCGGCCAGTGCGGCGGAATCACCCGCGATATGGCAGGTTTTTTCCCGCGACGCCGCCCCCTGCACCACCGCGATGCGCGAAGGGGGGACATGCAAGGCCTCCGCCAGCAGGGCGCAGATGGCGCGGTTGGCGCGCCCATCCTCCGGCGCCTCGTTCACGGCCAGCTTCAGGCGGGGGCCATCGGCGGCCTCCACCAGCCCCTGCAGCCCGGGGCGGCGGGCGCGGGGCTGCGCCTTCACGCGCAGCTCCAGCCCATCCGCCACCGCCCGCCAGGCGGCCGCCGCGTTCAGCCGGCCAGCAGCGGCCACAGCGACTGCCAGAGGAAGATCCGCAGCGCGTAAAGCAGCATGATCAGGATCATGGGCGAGATATCGATGCCGCCCAGGTCCGGCATGAAGCGCCGGATCGGGCGCAGCGCCGGCTCGGTCACCTTGTAGAGGAAGTCCCCCACCGTCCAGACGAAGCGATTACGGGTATCCAGCACGTTGAAGGATACGAGCAGGCTGAACACCGCGGCGATGATCAACGCCCACACGAAAAGCCCGATGAGCTGATCGATCAGCCAGAACAGTGCGTACATCGCCACTCCTTGAAGCCGGTCCCGCCTCCATCTACGGAGCCCAGGCCCTGGCGGCAAGCACCGCTTGACAGGCTCTGTGCCGTCGGCAATAAGCCGGGCCTCGCGCAGTGCGGGGCCGTAGCTCAGTTGGTAGAGCGCCTCGTTCGCAATGAGGAGGTCAGGGGTTCGATTCCCCTCGGCTCCACCACCGCCCGCGCGATCCCCTCCAGGACAAGATGCTCCCGCAGCCGGCAGGCACATGGCCTCCGTCGCGCCCTTCCCGCCGTCCCAGTGTCAGGCGGGCCGCCATTCTCCGGTGAAGCTGTTGTGGCTGGGCGGATCGCTGGCGGGAAAGCTCTCCCGCCCTTCCTCGTCGATCCGCTCGTCCTCCCTCAGCCGCTCCGCCTCCAGCGCCTCCGCCCGCCGCCAGTGCTCCCCGGCTCGTCCCCCGGGGCACCCCTCCTCCTGCCAGAGGCGGTAGGCATGCTCGCGGATCCGCTGCTGGATCTCCTCGTCCCGTTCCGGCACTCCGGCCTCCCAAATGGCTATGGCTGATCCTGCTCAAGCCTTCCCTGGTGCTCCGCCTTCCACATGAGCAGCAGCCCCATGATGGCGCCCAGCACCACCGCCACCAGCGGATAGCCCATCGTCGCGGTGAGAAGGACCAGCACCGCCAGGGCCAGGAGGCTGCTCCAGGTATATCCCTTCATCAGGTTCAGGAGCGGCTGCAGGATGGCGATGATGGGAGCCAGTAGGCTGGACATGGACGTGACCTCCTGAGGCAGTTTCGCTGCCGTTCCGGTCACCATAGCCGGGCCTTCTGTCGGGCTGTCCAGCATTTCTCCATGTTTCGGCAATGTGACGAAAATTTCATGCCGCGTAAGCACCGGCTTGTGTTCCGCCGGTCCATGGGGATGGCGCTATGCTGCGCTCCATGGGCAGTGAAGCGCAGCCTGTGGAGGATGCGGATCTGGAGCGGCTGGCGCTTGAGGCCGGCGTGGCGGAGGCGCGCGCCGGTGGCCTGGGCCATGAGAAGGTGCGGACCCGCCTGCTGGACATGATCGGCGCCGCCCGCCAGCGCCTGGACGCGGCGCCCTGGCCATCCGCCGCCGACCGGGGCTGACACTGCTGCACCGTCCCTTCCCTGCCAGATCCCGCGCCTCCCGGCTGCAAGCGGCAAGCTGCCGGGCAACTCCTGCCCTGCCGGCAGGTTTAGCGGCAGGCCCGGCAGGAGAGGATGGAATGGCATTGAGGCAATGGCATTGAGGCTCGCGGGGGCGACGGTCGTCATCACCGGCGCGTCCAGCGGCATCGGGCAGGCGACGGCGGAGGCCTTCGCGCGGGAAGGCGCGCGGCTCGTGCTGGCCGCGCGCGGCGCCGGGGCGCTGGAGCGGGTCGCCGCCCGCTGCCGCGCGCTGGGCGCGGCGGCCGTTGCCGTGCCGACGGATGCCACGGACAGCGAGGCGGTGAACCGGCTGGCGGCGCAGGCGCGTGCCTTCGGCGGCGGCATCGACGTCTGGGTCAGCAATGTGGGCGTGGGCGCGGTGGGCCGCTTCGAGGATACGCCGATGCGCGCGCATGAGCAGGTGATCCGCGCCAACCTGATCGGCCACATGAACGACGCGCATGCGGTTATCCCCGTCTTCCTGCGCCAGGGGCGGGGCATCTTCATCAACATGATCTCGCTCGGTGGCTTCGCCGCCGCCCCCTTCGCGGCGGCCTACAGTGCCAGCAAGTTCGGGCTGCGGGGCTTCTCGGAGGCGCTGCGGGCGGAACTGGCGGATCATCCGGGCATCCATGTCTGCGATGTCTTCCCCGCCTTCATCGACACGCCCGGCATCAGCCATGGCGCCAACTACACCGGCCGCGCGCTCTCGGCGCCGCCGCCGGTCTATGACGCCCGGCGCGTCGCCGCGACCATCCTGGGCCTGGCCCGCGCGCCCCGCCCGCGCGCGGTGGTGGGCTGGGTCTCCTGGGCCGCCCGGCTGGCGCATCTGCTGGCGCCGGACGGAACGACTCGGCTGATGGCGCGCTTCATGTCCGCCTATTTCCGGCGCGCCCGCGCGGCGCCGGTCACGGATGGCAGCCTCTTCGCATCCTCCGGGGATGGCGGGCGGATCGACGGCGGCCTGCGTTCCCGCAGCCAGCGGCTGATCGGGCTCGGCCTGGTGGCCGGGGCCGTGCTGATGGTCATCGGGCTGGAGCGACGTCTCACCCGAAGCTGAACAACGACCACTTTGCTTGCCTCGGGCAGGGCTCTGTACCATGCTTTTCCAGGGCGGACCCTATCCGAAGCCAGGTTTCCCAGAACCAAGAACCAGGAGCGTGCAATGCCAGCGAAATCGGCAGGACAGGACAAGAAGGCCGCCGTCAAGCCGGCCAAGCCGGGGAGCAAGCCCAATGCGCTGCAAACGCCGCTCAAGCCCTCTTCGGAGTTGGCGGCCGTGGTGGGCGAAGGCCCCCTGCCGCGGGGCGAGGTCGTGAGCAAGGTCTGGGACTACATCAAGTCCAACAACCTGCAGAACCCCGAGAACCGGCGCGAGATCCTGGCCGACGACAAGCTGAAGAAAGTCTTCGGCAAGGACAAGGTCACGATGTTCGAGATGAACAAGCATCTCGCCGCGCATCTGAAGTAGCCGCTCGGGCGGCGGGCATACCGCCGCCCCTGCCCTCCCGGCCGGGCCATGTGACAGCCGGCCTCGCCGGGCTGCCTTCCCGCTGCCACTCGCCCCGCCCCGCGGCGGCGCCCGAGGAGCCATGATGGCAGCTTCCGCCCGCCTGCCCGGAAGAGCCGCGCCAGGGCGCCCCGGCACCATGCTGGCGGTGGCGGCCGCGCTGCTCGGCGGCATGGCCCTGGCCAATGCCGTGGCGTCACGGCAGGCCGTGCGGCGCCATCCGCCCAAAGGCCGCTTCCTGGAGGTGGACGGGGTCCGGCTCCATTACCTCGACCGTGGCGCGGGCCCGGCCACCATCGTCCTGCTGCACGGCAATGGCGCCATGACCGAGGATTTCGGCAGCAGCGGGCTGATCGACATCCTTGCGCGGCGGCACCGGGTGATCGCCTTCGACCGGCCGGGCTTCGGCCATAGCAGCCGTCCGCGCGGCCGGGTCTGGAGCGCCGGCGCCCAGGCGCGGCTGCTCTGGACGGCGCTGCATGCGCTCGGCATCGCGCGCCCGGTGCTAACGGGGCATTCCTGGGGCGCGCTGGTGGCGCAGGCCATGGCCGCACAACACCCGCGGGAGACCGCCGCGCTGGTGCTGCTCTCCGGCTATCACATCCCCGGCCCGAGGCCGGATGTCCTGCCGCCCTCGCTGCTGGCCCTGCCGCTGCTGGGCGACCTGCTCTGCCACACTGTCGCGCCGCTGCTGAACGCGTTCCTCCTGCCCCGCCTCTACCGACGGATTTTTGCCCCGGCGCCGGTCAGCCCGAATTTCCGGCATGGATTTCCATCCGCCCTGGTGCTCCGGCCCGGGCAGCTCCGCGCCAGCGCCGGCGACACCGCGCTGATGATCCCGAGCGCCGCCGCGCAGCTCCGGCAGCTCCGCAGGCTCACCATGCCCGTCATCATCGCCGCCGGGGAGGAAGACCGGATCGTGGACACCGCCGGACAATCCGCCGCCCTGCATGCGCGCATCCCCGGCAGCCGCTTCCGCAACCTGCCGGGATGCGGGCACATGATTCACCACAGCGCCACCGGCGAGGTGGCCAGGGCCATCGAATCCGCGTTGCGGGCCGCCGGCTTCGCCGTCCCGGCATAAGATTTTTCCGCCCCGTTAAACCGTCAACAAACCGGAACTTTCCAGCACCAAGCCCGTTATTTCCTTCGCGGCAGAACAGCGCCGGCAAAGTCGCTTCATCCGGGCATGGTCAGAGGAGCAGGCGGATATTGGCGCGTTTTCTGGTCTCCGGCGGGGCCGGCTATGTCGGCAGCCATGTCGTCCTCGCGCTTCTGCGACGGGGCGACGATGTCGTGGTGATCGACAACCTCTGCCAGGGGCACCGCGCGGCGGTCCCCGACGAGGCCGAGTTCATTCATCTCGACCTCGCGGAACGCAAGGATGTCGCGGCGGTTTTCGCGAGCGGCCGCTTCGATGGCGTGCTGCATTTCGCTGCCCTCTCCCTGGTGGGGGAGAGCATGCGCGAGCCGATGCGCTATATCGCCGAGAATGTCTCCAATACCGCCTGGCTGATCGATGCGGCGGCGCGGGCGGGCTGCCTGCGCTTTGTGCTCTCCTCCACCGCCGCGCTCTTCGGCTATCCCGAGCGCACGCCGATCGATGAGTATTCACGGATCGATCCTGTCTCAGCCTATGGCGAATCGAAGCTGATGGCGGAGCGCGCGCTGGATTGGGCGGAACGCATCCATGCCGTGCGTTCGGCCAGCCTGCGTTATTTCAATGCCGCCGGCGCGGACCCCGACGGGAGTATCGGCGAGGACCACGACCCCGAGACGCATTTGATCCCGCTGGCGATCAAGGCGGCCCTTGGCCTCGCGCCGCCGCTGACCGTCCATGGCACCGACTATCTCACGCCGGACGGCACCTGCATCCGCGACTATGTGCATGTGGCGGACCTGGCCGACGCGCATCTGCGCGTGCTGGAGTATCTGCGGCACGGGCAGAGCTGCCGCTTCAACATCGGTGGAGGCAAGGGCCATTCGGTGCGAGAGGTGATGCAGGCGGTGGAGCGCATCGGCGGGCGGCCGGTGCCGCACCGTTCCGGCCCGCGCCGGCCGGGCGATCCGCCGGTGCTGGTGGCCTCCAGCGAGAGGCTGCGGCAAGAGACGGGCTGGACGCCGCGCCACAGCGGGCTGGACGACATCATCCGCACCGCCTGGGCCTGGCACAGCGGGCATCCCCGGGGCTTCGGCGACAAGGGGCGTGACTGCGTGCGGGCCGCCGCCCCAGGTAGCGAGAAGATCCTGGAACTGTGGGGGCGCGATGCCGCTGCCACGCCGACCTATAACGGCACCGCCACCCTGGCGCAGGGCGGCAAGGGCTGACATCGCGCGGCGGCGCGCGCCGTCGGTCAGGAGGCCAGGCTGGCCAGCGGCAGGGCGGGCAGGGCCGCATCGATGCGCCGGAAGGTCGCCAGCGCCTGCCCCACCACCTGGTCCATGTTGTAGTAGCGGTAGGTTGCCAGACGGCCGACGAACCAGACATTCTTCTCCGCATCCGCCAGTTCCTCATAGCGGCGGTAGAGCGCGGCATTCTCCGGGCGCGGCACGGGGTAGTAGGGTTCACCCTCGGCGGAGGAGCGCTCATAGGTCAGGCTGGTCCTCGGGTGCTCCTGCCCCGTCAGGTGCTTGTATTCCGTGACGCGGGTATAATCCTCGGTCTGTGGATAATTCACCACGCCCACCGGCTGGTGCTGCGGCTTGTCCAGCGTGACATGCTCGAAGCGCAGCGAACGATAGGGCAGGCGCCCGAAGCGGAAGCCGTAATACTCGTCCACCGGGCCGGTGAAGATCAGGCGGCGATAGGGGATGACGCCGCGGATCTCCTCGAAGCGCGTGTTCAGCATGATCTTGATGTTGGGGTGATCCAGCATCCGCTGGAACATCCGGGTATAGCCATGGGCCGGCATGAACTGGAACTGGTCGTTGAAGTATCGGTCATCCTCGTTCACCCGCGTCGGCACGCGCGCTGTGACGGATTTGTCCAGTTCCGACGGATCGACGCCCCATTGCTTCCGGGTGTACCCACGAAAGAACTTTTCATAGAGCATGCGGCCGACACGGCTGACGACGACATCCTCGGAGGTACGGATCTCCTGGACCGGCTCGGCCAGGGTGGCGAGGAAGGCTTCGGTCTCCTCATCACTGGAAAGGGAGAGGCCGTAGAGCCGGTTGATGGTGGTGCGGTTGATCGGAATAGGCAGAAGCTGCCCGTCCACCCGCGCCAGCACGCGATGCTCATAGGGCCGCCATTCCGTGAACCGCGAGAGATGGTCGAAGACCGCGTGCGAATTGGTGTGGAAGATATGCGGCCCGTATTGATGCATTAGAATTCCAGCATCGTCATGGCGGTCATAGGCATTGCCGGCGATGTGGTTGCGCTTGTCTATGACAAGAACTTTCTCATTCCTCTGGCTGGCCAGGCGCTCCGCCAGCACGCTGCCGGCGAAGCCGGCGCCCACGACCAGCCAGTCAAACATCGGCGCCCACTCCCTGCCGCGGGCCATCGGCGCCGCTGGCCGGAGCCGCGGCCTTGTGACTCTGCCGGATCAGCGCCTCCATCGCCGCCCAGGTGGCGTCCCAGGACATGTCGGCCAGATGGCGCTCCACCGCCGCCTGCCATTCGGGGCGCGGGCCGGCCATCACCTTGTCCAGTGCCTGCGCCATCTCCTCCGCCGTGCCGGCGATCTCGACCAAGCCGAGCATGCCATAGGGACGCTGGACATCGCGCACAGGAGTGCAGACCACCGGCAGGCCGGCAGCCAGGAATTCCGGTGTCTTGGTCGGGCTGATGAAGCGTGTGGAGGCATTCATGGCGAAAGGCATGAAGCCGGCATCCCAGCCCGCCAGATATTGCGGAAGCTCCTGATAGGACTTCATGCCGAGCCAGTGCAGGTTCGGCCGGCGCGGCAGGCTGGCGGGGTCGATCTTCACCACCGGGCCGATCATGACGAAATGCCAGTCCGGCCGTGCCGCCGCCAACGCATCCACCAGGGCGGTGTCCATCCGTTCATCGACCACGCCGAAGAAGCCGATGCGCGGGCGCGGGATCCCGCGCTGATCCTCTGGCCCGGCCAGACCTGGCTGCCGGGCGCGCGCGAAATGCGCCTTGTCGATGCTGCTGGGGAAGGCGTGCACGCTGTGATGGCGCGATTGCTTGGCCTCGTAGAGGCTCTGGCCCCCGGTGAAGACCAGATCCGCCCGCGCGAAGAGCTGGTTTTCCAGCGCCGTCAATTCGGGCGGCGCGCCGTGGAAGGCGGAAAGCTCATCCATGCAGTCATAGACGCAGACATCCGGCTCGCAATGGCCAGAGAAGCGCAGCGCCATCGGCGTGTAGTACCAGAAGGTCGTGGCGGCCCCCTCATGCTCCTCCAGGATCTCGTTCAGGAAATCATGCTGGGCCGCTACCGCCCGCGCGGCATCATAACCCTCGGGCAACACGGGGACGGCAACCATGACGCCTGAGGGATCCCGCCGCAGGTTCAGGCGCGGCATCTGCAGCCCTGCCTCGTGTACCGGCTCTTCCAGGAAATAGACGTCCTGGCCTGCCGCCGCGCGGCTCAAAAGATGCTGCGGGCGCTGATAGACGAAATCCCAGCGGAGATGAGAAAAACAGACGAGAAGCACTGGTCTTTCGCCATACTGCGAGCCAGACGCCGTGGAGGTGACCGATAGGATCATGGGCGGATCTTTCGTGACCGTGTGAAGTTCCGGACGCATCCCGCAGGCGGGAAGAAGAGATCGGTCCTGAGCAGCAACGCGCGAGCCCCGCTTAAGTTACGTGTCCGCACAGATTAATCCCGTTGAGAACCGCCTGGCGTCACGAGGCGCGCGCCAGGGACATGCCGCCGGCCTGCAGTTGCCACATGCGACCGAAGGTGCCGCCATGCTGCAGCAGCGAATCCGCCGTGCCATCCTCGACGACACGGCCATCCTCGATCACGAGGATACGGTCGAAATGCCGTAGCGTGGACAGGCGGTGCGCCACGGAGATGACGGTGCGGTCCCGCATCAGCCGCACCAGTGCATCCTGGATCTCCATCTCCGATTCAGTATCCAGCGCCGATGTCGCTTCATCCAGGATGATGATGGGCGCGCGCTTGAGGAAGGCCCGCGCGATGCCGATGCGCTGGCGCTGCCCGCCGGAGAGGCTGGCGCCCCGCTCGCCCACCAGCGTATCGTAGCCATGCGGCAGGCGGCGGATGAAGCCGTCGCAGAAGGCGGCGCGGGCGGCGGCGAAGACCTCTTCGTCGCTCGCCTCCGGCCGCGCGAAACGGATGTTTTCCATCACGCTGCGGTGGAAGAGCATGATCTCCTGCGGCACCACTGCCAGCGCAGCGCGCAGGCTGTCCTGCGTCACCGCCCGCACGGGCTGGCCGTCGATCAGGATCTCGCCCTGCTGCACGTCGTACAGGCGTTGCAGCAACTGCACGAAGGTTGATTTCCCTGCACCCGAGGGCCCGACGATGCCAAGTTTCTGCCCGGCGGGAACCACGATATTCAGGTCGTGCAGCGCCTGCTGTCCTGTTCCGTACGAAAAGCTGACATGGCGGAATTCGACCTGGCCGCCACGCGGCTGCAGCACCGGCGCGCCAGCCTGGTCACGCACCGCCTGCCGTTGGCCGATGACGCGCAGCGTGTCCTCGATGAAGCCGAATTGCTGCGCCATATCCACCAGCGCCAGCGCCATCTCACGCGAGCCATGCAGGATGCGGAAGGTCAGCGCGCTGACCACCACCACATCCCCCGGCGTGACCCGTCCCTGCTGCCACAGACTCACGGCCCAGCAGAGCATGATACCCGCCAGGCTCCAGAGCGCGATGTCGTGCAGAAGCCTGGCCCTTTCGGTGTACATCCAGGATGCGTGCTGTGCCCTGCCCTCCAGGCCAAAGCCGCGCGCCAGCCGCTCATGCTCGCGGATGCGGGCGGAGAAGGCCTTCACCGCCCACATATTGGTGATGGTATCCACCAGGTCGCCGGCGACGATGCCGGCCTTCTCGGCATAGGCGCGGTGGCGTGGCCGGCCACGCTCGCCGAACAGGACCAGCCCGATGGTGATCACCACCACGAGGCCGCCCAGCGCCAGCACCATGCCCGTGTCCACCGTGGCGAAGACCAGCAGCGCGCCAAGGAAGTCAACGCAGGGCGGCATGACACGCCAGACGACGGTATTGACCAGCGCACCGAGATTTCCGGCCGTGGCGGTGATGCGCTGGCCGAGCGAGCCGGCGAGGTTCTCGGTGAAGTAGCGCATCGGCTGGCCCGCGAGGTAGTCGAAGAGATCCAGCCGCACATCGATGCCCATGCCCACGGTGGTGCGGCATCCCAGCCAGCCGCTCAGGCGCCAGAGCAGGCTCTCCAGCGCGATCAGGCCGAGGAACCAGGCCAGCGCCCGCCAGGCGGCATCGCCGCCGCCATCGCCGGCCATGGCATCGACCAGCAGTTTGATGATGTACTGCACCCCGATGGCGCAGGAAGCCGCGCCCAACACCATCAGCGCGAGGCCGGTCACATGCAGCGGCCGCCCGCGCAGGTAGTGGCCGATGAAGGCCGCGGGCCCCGGCAGGCTCTGCGGGCAGGCCGCCAGGGGCCTGGGCCTGACCGGCCGTGGCGGTGCCTCAGCCGTGCTGGAGGACATCGGCCTCCGTCCCGAAGCGGAAAATCTCCTGCTGCCGGCGCAGCTCGGCCGCCAGCGGCGCATGGACCTGCCGCCGCCCCTGCCCATCCGGTTCGGAGAAGAGGCCGGAGCGGCAGAGCCGGTCATTTTCCCAGCCGGGATAATCGGTCACGGGATAAAGACAGATCCCGCCCACCGGAACGCCGGCGCTCCGAGCGTCCCGCACCTCGTCGCACACGTAATGCAGCCAAGCCGGGCGGGCCGAACCCTCGGCTCCCGTCTCCGCCAGGAGGAGCGGCCGGCCGTAGCGGCGATACGTCTCGCCCAGCATCTCGCTCAGCGGCCGGTAGTCGTAATGGCCCAGCGGCACGGTGGAGCCATGATAGTACCACTGGTTATGCGGGTAGAAGTTGACGCCGAGGATATCGAGATAGTCGGCGCGGCCGCCCAGCTCCGGCTCCTGGCGGCCGCTGAGAAGGTCGAGCGCCTCGTATTGCGACAGGCGGTAGCCTGCCGCCGCCCGCTGCTGCCGGGGCTGGGGGCCGCGGGCCACCACATGGATCAGCGGCTCCGCGCTGATGATGCGGACGCGCGGGTCCACCGCCCGCACCGCTTCGATCGCCGCGATGGTGGCGCGCACCAGCTGGCGCTTCAGCGCGCCGCCGCGCTTGCGGGCGAGCGGGTTGATATGGCCCATCTCGCCCCCCGCCCAGGCCCAGTAGGAGATCTCGTTCAGCGGGCAATAGGCCGGCGCCTCGTCCTGTTCCTCCCGCACCAGCCGGGCGGCGGCGCCGGCGAAGGCCGCGAAACGGTCGATGAAGGCGGGGGACCAGATATCCAGGTCGTCGGGCCAGCCGTAATGGCAGAGGTCCCAAATGACCTGCACGCCGGAGGCCCGGGCCGCCCGCAGCCTGGGCAGGAATTCGGACCAGTCGTAGCGGCCCGGCGCGGTTTCGATCCGGTGCCAGCGCAGGCCGTCCCGCGCCGCCACGATGCCCTGGCCCCGCAGCGCCTGGTAATCCGCCAGCGCCAGCCGGTCATGCCCGGTGGTGGCGAGCAGATCGAGGCGACGGCCATCGCGCCGGCGATGAGAGGAGCATTCGAACCCACCCAGGAAGAAGCTCCGGAACAGGGGCGGGATGTCACCGTCAGGCATGGCGGGGGATGAGGGCCTTCTCAGGCGGGGGCGGGAGCCGGCGGGCGGGGATGGCGGCAGGAGCCTGACAGGTCGCGCGCGGCATCGGCGTTTCTTCCTCCCAGGACCAACGGCGAACGCGGCAACCCGGGAAAGGCTGCACCCACTGTGCTGGAACGGAGCAGAAATCATTCTCCATGCCCGTTGGAGCCGAAGCCGGGCCATGGCGGATTGCGGATGTCGCCGGGACGCTCCGGCGGCACCGTCCGGCCCTCTCGGCGCGAGGCCCGGCCTTCGTCATGACGCCGGGCACCTCACGCCATTCCGGCGCGGCGATTCCTGGCGGGCCCGCATTGAAACGCCGGGGCATAAACTGCTATAGCAGTTTCAGGACGGCGCCGGCCCGCGCCGCGCCCCAGGGAAACGATCCCGGAGGACAGACATCCGATGAGCCCCCTTTCCGACCGCCTGCGCAACGCCCTGTCCGGCATTTCCGGCATCCTCGTCACGCCGATGGATGCCGATGACAATCCGGTGCCGCGGCGCCTCACCCCCATCATCGACCGCTGCGCCAGTGCGGGCGTGGATGGCCTGACCATCAACGGCAATACCAGCGAGTTCTACGGCCTGACCCTGGCCGAGGCCGAGCGCATGCAGGCGGAGGTGCCAGCGCTGATCGGCGGGCGGACGCTGGTGATCGCCGGCATTGGCCGCGGTGTCAGGGACGCGGTGCACCTGGCTTCCCGCGCCAGGGCCGATGGCTGCGACGCCATCATGGTCCACCAGCCGCCCGATCCCTTCGTGGCCCCGCGCGGGGTGGTGGAATATGTGCGGCGCGTGGCGGATGCCGCCGGCCTGCCGGTGGTGCTCTACCTCCGCAACGACGGCATCGGCCTGCCGGCGATCGAGGCACTCTGCCGCGTCCCCGGCGTCGCCGGCGTGAAATGGGCCACGCCCAATGTCATGACCCTGGCCAAGGTCATCCGCCGCGTGGGGCCGGAGATCAATTTCGTCTGCGGCCTGGCCGAGCCCTGGGCGCCGCCGATGACCGCCGTGGGCGCGAAGGGCTTCACCTCCGGCCTGATCAACCTGCTGCCGGAGCGTTCCGTCACGATCCGCGATGCCCTGGCGCGCGGGGATTACGCCACCGCCAATGCCACCATCGCCGGCATCGAGCCTTTCGAGGCGCTGCGGTCGGAGGAGCAGAACGGCGCCAATGTCTCCGTCGTGAAGGCGGCGCTGACGCTCAGCGGCGTCGATGTCGGCCCCGCCCGCCCGCCCGCTGCCTGGCCGCTGGCGCCCGAGAGCGCCCGCGCGCTGGAAGGGCTGCTGCGGGAATGGGGCCTGCTGGCCGGCGCGGCGGCCTGACCAGATGGGCGGAGGCGCTGGCCTCCGCCCGCCCGCCGTGCCGTCCTCAGGGCATCCGGCGCGGCACCCAGATCTCCAGCGTGCCGGCCGCGGGGCGCGGGCGGTAGAAGGTGAAGTCCTGCACCCGCCAGCCCGAGCCCAGCCGCATCGCCAGCTTCGCCGCCGCCAGGGCGTCATTCGGCGTGAAATACCGCACGACGGCGCTGCCGGGCGTGCTGGCGACCTGCCGCAACTCCACGCCGGAGCCGTCCTGCTCCGCCCGCCCGGCCAGGTCGAGCGCCGCGGCGCGGAACCCTGGACGATGGTGCAGCACAATGCGTGACAGCGGGTCCACCGCGGCCGTGACGGGCGCCGCCGCGGGCGGTGGCGGTGGCGGCGGCATGGGGATGATGGGGAGGGCCGCAGGGGCAGGCGCCTGCGCCGCGGCCGGGGCACTCCGCCCGGGGGGTCGTTCCGGAGAGGGAGCCGGCCCAGAGGAAGATGGCCCAGCGGAAGGCGGAGCAACGGAAGGCGGAGCAGCGGAAGGCGGAGCAGCGGAAGGCTGCGGGGGAGAAGGCTGCGCGGGGCGGGCGGGTTCCGGCGCGGCGGGGGCGGCCGCCACATCGCCCTCGGGTGCCGGCCGCGCGGGGGTGGCGGCTTCCGGCATGCCGGCCGGAGGTATCATCGGCGCCTCGGATACGCGGAACAGCCACAGGCCGCCGGCAGCCGCAAGCGCGGCCAGCGCCAGGAGCGCGGGCAGGCGGCGCCGTGAGGGGGCCGGCGGGGCGGCCGGCGCCAGCGGCTGGCGCGGATCGGCCCCTGGCATGGATGCAGACATAGATGCCGGCGCGGCCAGGGGCGGCGCGGCGGCGCGGCGCGGCGCGGGCATGGTGGCGGGTGGCTCCGGCCCGCCTGCCGGAGGGGCGGGCGGGGGCACGGCGGCGGCAGCAGCAGCAGCAGCAGCAGCAGCAGGCGGCGCCTCGGCGGCTAGGTGCCGCAACAGGGCCCGCTGCACAGCGCCCATCCAGGCCTGCCCGGTCGCCGCCTTCACCCGTGGCTGTTCCTCCAGCGCGCTGTCCAGCACGGTGGTCAGGCGCCAGAGATCCCCCGCCTTCAGCGAGAGATGCATCACCGGCAGGTTCTGCGCGGCGGGGTCGCCATCGGCCCGCAGCCGCTGCCGCAGGCGCTCGACCGGCGCCGGCGCCTGGTCCGGGGCGAGGTCCACCAGGGCCACGCCGAAGGTGGGATGCGCGAAGGCCAGCGTGGTGCGCACCGGCAGGTCCCCGGCCTCGGGGTCGGTCCGCAGCGCCTCCCATCCCAGCCCGGTGAAGCCGCCGATGGCGAAATCGCGGAGATCCTCCGCCGGCAGGGCATCGGTCCAGCCTTGCTCGCTCTTCATCGGCTGCCCCTCCCCGGCTGATATCCCCAGACCGGGGGCAAGGAGCACGGGCCGGCCGGCACAGGCAAGGTCGGCGCACGGGAAGGTGTTCAGGCGGCGCCGCGCGCCGCTCCGGCTCAGCCGGCGCGGAAGCGGGCCATGAAGAAGCCGTCCATCCCGCCTTCCTCCTCCCAGAGGTCGGGCCGCGTCCGCAGCCAGCCTTCCGGCGAGATAGCGCCCTCCAGCCCCGGCACCTCCTCGGGTCGGATCGGGTCCGGCACCAGCCCCGGCGGCGGATTGGCGGCATGGGCCTCGCCTTCCTCCGGCTGCAGGGAACAGGTGGCGAAGACCAGCCGCCCGCCCGGCGCCAGCAGCTTCGCCGCATGGGCCAGCATCGGCGCCTGCAGCCCCGCCAGGGTCGGCACATCGGTCGGGCGCTTCAGATAGGGCACGTCGGGGTGGCGCCGGATGGTGCCGGTGGCCGAGCAGGGCGCATCCAGCAGCACCGCGTCGAAGCGGGTGCCGGGGTCCCATTCCGTCGCGTCGCCCTGCACCACCCGGGCATCGAGGCCCAGGCGCACCAGGTTCTCCCGCAGCCGCAGGATGCGCGTGGGGTCGCGCTCCACCGCCACCACATCGGCGCCGGCGGCGGCCAGCTGGGCGGTCTTGCCGCCGGGGGCGGCGCAGAGGTCGAGCACGCTCATGCCGGGGCGCACATCCAGCAGCCGCGCCGGCAGGGCGGCGGCGGCATCCTGCGCCCAGGCCGCACCCTCGATGAAGGCCGGCAGTTCCGTGATGCGCGTGCCGGCGGGCAGGCGGGCGGTGCCGGTGGGCAGCAGGACGGCGCCTTCCGGTAGCGGGGTGCCCGCCTTCAGGGAGAGGTCGAGCGGCGCCGGCAGCCGGTGGGCGCGGGCGATGGCGCGCACCGCCGGGCCATAGGCCTTGTGCCAGGCGGTCCAGAGCCAGCCAGGGGTATCCAGCCGCTCGCCGTCCAGGTCTTCCAGCGCGGCGGGGCCTTCGGTGGCCACCTTCCGCAGCACCGCGTTCACCAGCCCGGCGAAGGGGCGCGGCACCAGGTCCACGCAGCTCGCCACCGCCGCATGCGGGGGCGTGCCCAGCAGCAGCAGCTCGGCGGCGCCGATCCGCAGCGCCTGCCGCACCTCCGGCGGCGGCTCCCGCCGCAGCAGCGGCTCCAGCACCGCGTCGAGGCTGCCGAGGCGGCGCAGCACGGCGGCGGCGATGCGATGCGCCGCCGCCCGGTCCCGCGGGTCGGAGGGCGGCAGGGCGTCCAGCGCCTCCTCCATCGGCCTGTGGCGGTCCAGCACGGCGGTCAGCAGCGCCAGGGCGGCCTGTCGTGTGGGGTTGCGGCCGGAAGTGGCGCGCGGGCGGGGGGCTTGGGGGCGGCGTCGTGCGGGCGGCTTCATCTCGCGCGCAGCTATGTCGCCTTCCGCGCCCGCGTGCTAGGGGTAAGGCGGGCCACGGCACGCCGGGCCCGCATGCCTGTCCTTCGCCGGACGCCAATCCGCGCCCGCGCCGCCCCCGCCGAGTTCACCCTGCATGTCCCTGCGCGATGCCCTTGACCGGCTGCCGGAAACCCGCTGGCCGCGTCTCTGCCTGACGCTGCTCTGCCTGCTGCTCTGGCTGCCCGGCTTCTTCAACCTCCCCCCCGGCGACCGCGACGAAAGCCGTTTCGCCCAGGCCAGTCGGCAGATGGTGGAGAGCGGCGACTATGTCCGCATCCGCTATGGCGAGGAGGCGCGCAACAAGAAGCCGGTCGGCATCCACTGGGCGCAATCCGCCGTGGTGCATGTGGCGGAAGCACTGCACCTGGGCGACCGGACGCAGATCTGGCCCTACCGCGTGCCCTCTCTGCTGGGGGCGCTGCTGGCGGTGCTGGCCACCTTCCACTGGGGCCGGGCGCTGGTGGGGCGGCGGGCCGCCTTCCTGGCCGCGGCCATGCTGGCCTCCTGCATGGTGCTAGTGGTGGAGACGCATATCGCCAAGACCGATGCCGCGCTGCTGGCCACGGTCACTGCAGCCATGGGGCTGCTGGGGCGCGCCTATCTGGCCCCCGGCGCCTTCACCGCCCGGCAGGCCGCCGGCTTCTGGCTGGTGCTGGGCGCCTCCATCCTGCTGAAGGGGCCGATCGGGCCGATGGTGGTGCTGCTGGCCACCCTCACCCTGGCCATCGCCGACCGGGGCGCGCCCTGGCTGCGCCGGCTGCGCGCGGGCTGGGGACTGGGGCTGATGCTGCTGGTGGTGCTGCCCTGGTTCGCCGCCATCGGCATCGCCACCGAAGGCCGGTTCTTCGCCGAGGCGGTGGGCGGCGACATGCTCTCCAAGGTAGGCTCGGGCGAGGAGGCGCATTGGGGGCCGCCGGGCTACTACCTCCTCACCTTCCTGATCGCCGCCTTTCCCGCCGCTTTCCTGGTGCTGCGGGCGCTGCCCTCCGCCTGGCGGGACCGGCTGAACCCGGGCACGCGCTTCCTGCTGGCCTGGATCATCCCTTCCTGGCTGGTCTTCGAGGCGGTGGCGACCAAGCTGCCGCATTACAGCCTGCCGATGTATCCGCCGCTGATGCTGCTGGGCGCCGCCTGGGCCATGGACCCGCTGCGCCGTCCGGCGCCACGCTGGCTGCGGGGGCTCGGCATCTTCGCCCTGGTGCTGGGCGCGGGCGGGCTGGGCATCGCCAGCGGCCTCCTGCCCTGGCTCGCCGACCGCCGCATCGACCCCCTCGCCCTGCTGGGCATCCCGGCCGCCGCGCTGTTCCTCTGGGTGGTGCTGGCGGAGATCCGGCGCGGGGCGCTGGCGCGGGCGGGGCTGGCGGCGGCCTTCCTGGCCATCCCGATCTATGCCGTGGCGCTGGGCGGCGTGCTGCCGCGCCTGACCGCGCCCTGGGTGGCACCCCGCATGGCCGCCCTGCTGGCCGAGCGCGCGCCCGGCCTGCCGCCCGCGCAGTTCGGCGTGGCGGGCTATCACGAGCCCTCCCAGCTCTTCGCCACCGGCACGGGCACCGTGCTGCTGCGCAACGGCGCAGCCGCGGCTGCGTTCCTGGCCGAGGCTCCCGGCCGCTTCGCCGCGGTGGGCGACCGCGACCTCGCTGCCTTCCAGGCCGCGGCGCGGGAACTCGGCCTGGTGCCGCAGGAGGAAGGGATGGTCGAAGGCTATAACTACACGCGCGGCCGGCACATCGTGCTGCGGCTGTTCCGGGCCGGCGGCGGGAATGCCACCCCGTGATCGAATGGGTGACGGGCATGGTGGAAGGGGCCGGCCTGCCCGGCGTCTTCGCCCTGATGTTCCTGGAGAACCTCTTCCCGCCCATCCCCTCGGAGCTGATCATGCCGCTGGCGGGCTTCGTGGCCGCGCGGGGGCAGATGTCGCTGGTGCTGGCCATCATCGCCGGCACGGCCGGCAGCGTGATCGGCAACGCGGTCTGGTATGAGATCGCCCGGCGCATCGGCAGCACGCGCATCCGCCGGCTGGTGGGGCGCTATGGCCGCTGGTTCGCCGTCTCCACCGAGGACCTGGACAAGGCCGAGGCGAAGCTGCGGCAATACGGGCCGGTGGCGCTGTTCTTCGGCCGGCTCGTGCCGGCGGTGCGGACGCTGATCTCCATCCCCGCCGGGCTGGCCGCCATTCCGCGTCCGGTCTTCTACCTCTGGACCCTGGTGGGCTCGGCGCTCTGGGTCAGCATCCTGGCCGTGGCCGGCTATCTGCTGGAGGAGCAGTACAAGAAGGTCGAAAACGCCATCGAGCCGCTGAGCTACGTGGTGCTGGCCGGGCTGGTGGGGGCCTATCTCTGGCATGTCATGCGGGCGCGGCGGCGGAGCTGAGGCCCGCCGCCGCCCGGTGGCGTCAGATCTCCGCCCGCAGCGCCTCCAGCGCCCGCATGGTGCGGTCCAGCATCTCGTCGATCTCGGGTTCCGAGATGATCAGCGGCGGGGAGATGGCGGCGGATTCATTGACCAGCACCCGCATCATCACACCATGCTCCAGTCCCAGCGCCTGCCAGCGGGCTCCGAGCCTGCGGGCCGGGTCGAAGCTGGTGCGGCTGGCCTTGTCCGCTGTCAGCTCGATGGCGCCGATCATGCCGATGCCGCGCACCTCGCCCACCAGCGGATGGCCGGCGAAACGCTCCCGCATCGCCTTCTGCAGATAGGCGCCGCGCTCCGCCACCAGCTTCGGCATCTCCATCTCGTCATAGATCTTCAGCGTCTCGATCGCGACGGCGGCGGGCACCGGGTGGCCGGAATAGGTGAAGCCATGCGCCCAGGTGCCCGCCGCGTCCGAACCCTCGGCGATGCCCTGGTAGAGCTGCTCGCTGATCATCACCGCCGAGATCGGCAGGAAGGCGGAGGAGAGCTGCTTGGCGCAGGTCAGGATATCCGGCTGGATGCCGAAGCTCTGGCAACCCCAGTAGTTCCCGGTGCGGCCGAAGCCGCAGATCACCTCATCCGCCACGAGGAGCACATCGTGCCGGCGCAGCACGGCCTGCACCTTCTCGTAATAGGTGGCGGGCGGGATGATGACGCCGCCGGCGCCCATCACCGGCTCGGCGAAGAAGGCGGCGACGGTTTCCGGCCCCTCGCGCAGGATCAGCTCCTCCAGCTCCTGCGCCAGGCGGGTCGCGAAGGCCTCCTCGCTCTCCCCCGGCTCGGCATAGCCGTAGTGGTGGGGACAGGAGACGTGATGGAAGCCGGCGATCGGCAGGTCGAACATCTTGTGGTTCAGCGGCTGCCCGGTGACGGAGCCGGAGGCCACGGTGATGCCGTGATAGCCGCGGATGCGGCCGATGATCTTCTTCTTCTGCGGCCGGCCGATGGCGTTGTTGTAGAACCAGATCATCTTGATGGCGCTGTCATTCGCCTCGGAGCCCGAATTGGCGAAGAAGACCTTGCTGAAGGGCTTTCCGCCGGAGGCGGGCGGCGCGCGCTGGATCAGCATCTCCGACAGGTCGATCAGCGGGTCGTGGCTGCGGCCGCCGAAGGCATGGTAGAAGGGCAGCTTCTGCATCTGCCGGTAGGCGGCATCGGCCAGCCGCTGGTTGGCGAAGCCGAGCGAGGCGCACCACAGGCCCGCCACCGATTCGATGTAATCCCTGCCGCTGTCGTCGAAGACGCGGATGCCCTCGCCCCGCTGGATGGTCAGCGGGCCGCTCTCCTGGAAGGCTTTGTGGTTGGTATAGGGGTGCAGGGCATATTCGATGTCCCGCGCGGCGGCAGAATTGAAGCGAGGGGCATCATCGGGCAGGGTCATCGCGACGGTCCTTCATTGGCGGGGCCTGCGTAGTCTGCGCCGAACCGCCCGATGCCGGAAGATGCCGTGGCGCTGGTGCCCCCGCCCAGTCTGGCTGATCGAAATATCTCTCCCCCCGTCCGGTTCACCGGGCAGGCGCCGCCGTCTTGGACCTTGCCTGATGTTGCGGATGAAGACAGGCTTCCCGCGACGTTCTTTGAAAGGTGGCGGCATGTGCAGAGATCTCCACGATGCCCATCAACAGGCTGCTGACGGGTCCATCACACGCCGCGGCATGCTGCTGGGTGCCGGCATCCTGCTGGCCGGCGGTGCTCCGGCGCGCGTCGCCGCCGCCGCCAATGGCCTGCTGCGCGTGGGCCTGGTGAACTTCCCGCCCAATATCCGCCCGCTGGAGAATACCGGCTCATCCCAGGCGGCGGTGAAGATGATGATCTACCGCAGCCTGCTCTCCTACGATCACGCGGGGCAGCTGCGGAACGAGATGGCGGAACTGTGGGAGGCGGAAAGCCCCACCGCCTACCGCTTCCGGCTGCGCCCCGGCCTGCGCTTCCATGACGGCGAGCCCGTCACGGCCGAGGATGTGCGCTTCACGCTGGCGGAGATCCTGGCGGAGAATTCCACCGCCTATATGAAGCCCTTCCTCTCCGTGGTGGAGAAGGTGGAGGTGCTGGGGCCGCTGGAAGGGCGCATCCTGCTGAAGGAGCCTTCCATCCCCTTCCCGCACCTGATGGCCAGCTACCACGCCCCCATCCTCTCGGCGAAGAAGGGCCAGGTGAACGGCCTGCCCGCCGGCACCGGCCCCTTCCGGCTGGCGGCCATCGAGCGTGGTTCCTCCATCGAGGTCGAGCGTTTCGAGGGCTTCTACAAGCCCGGCCTGCCGAAGGTCGCGCGCATCCGCTTCCAGGGCTACTCGGACGAGAACCTGCGCGTCTCGGCGCTCCAGGCCGGCGATGTCGATGTCATCGAGGGCGTGCCCTGGCAGAGCATGGCGGCCATCGACAACAATCCCCGGCTGAAGATGGAGAGCACCGTCGGACCCTTCATGAACCTGCTGTTCAACACGCGCACCGGCCCCTTCACCGATGCGCGGGTGCGCCGCGCCGTCGCCTATGCCATCAAGCGCGACGAGGTGGTGCGCGCCGCCCATTACGGCCGCGGCACGCCGCTCTTCGGCCTGCCCTATCCCGCGCCCTATGACGACCTGCCGAGCGCCGGCATCTTCTCCTACGACCCCGCGCGGGCGAGGCTGCTCCTGCAGGAAGCCGGGGTCGGCAATGGCTTCGCGGCCACGCTGCTGGCGACCTCCAGCCCCACGCTGCACCAGTCCACGGCGGAAGTGATCCAGCAGAACCTGAAGGAGATCGGCATCGAGGTCACGCTGCGCCTGCCGGAATGGGGCACGCGCGTCACCATGGGCAACCGGGGCCAATACGACTTCGCCGTCTTCGGCACCGTGGCCGCCTGGCCGGACCCGGATGCGCTGTCGGTCTATCTCTCCGGCAGCAATGCCTATACCCGCTCCCACGGCTTCAGCAGCGAGCATATCGACGCCTTGCTGCAGGCCGGGCGCCAGGAAGCCGACCCGGCCAGGCGGCGCGCCATCTATGACGAGTTGCAGAAGCAGGCCGCGGAGGAATGCCCGATTGTCTGGCTGACGCTGCGGTCCCAGGCCTTCGCCATGCAGGCCGGCGTGCAGGGCTTCCGGAACCTTCCTGGCAGCCTGACCTTCTATGCACCGGTCACGCTGGAAGAAACCTCCGTCAACTGAGGCCGCCATGCGCCGCTACCGCAAGCAGGACTTCCCCGTCGCCGAGATCCGCCGGCTGATGGAGCCCGGCCCCATCGTGCTGGTCAGCAGCGCCTGGAAGGGCCGGCGCAATGTCATGACCATGGGCTGGCACACGGTGATGGAGTTCACGCCCTCACTCATCGGCTGCGTCATCGCCGCCGGGAATCACAGCTTCGAGATGGTCCGCCGCTCCCGCGAATGCGTCATCAACATCCCGGAGGCGGCACTGGCCGAGGTTGTGACGCGGATCGGCAACTGCTCAGGCGCCGACACGGACAAATTCGCGGAGTTCGGCCTGACGGCGGAACCGGCCGAGCAGGTTGGCGCGGCGCTGATCGCCGAATGCCACAGCAGCCTGGAATGCCGGCTGGCCGATGCGGCGCTTGTCGGCAAATACAACTTCTTCATCTGGGAAGTCGTGAAGGCGCATGTGGCCCGCCGGCCGAAATACCCGCGCAGCATCCATTACCGGGGCGAGGGCAACTTCATGGTGGCCGGGGAGAGCCTCAGCCTGAAGCGGCTGTTCCGGCGGGAATATCTGTGACCCCGGCCACCCTGCTTCGCGCCGGAGCGGATCAGTGCGGATGCCCGGGGGCGCGGCGGCGCAGCACCTCAAGGCGGCGTTCCGGGTCCCAGGCGGCCCGGCGGCAATGTTCGGCGGTGCCGCCGCTCCTGTCCCGCTTGTGCTGCCAGAGGATGGTCAGCTTGGAGAGGCCCCTGGCATCCTTCCGCAGGCGGCCGACGACACGTTGCAGGTCGTTATCAGGCATTCTGCCCTCCTGGACTGCTGTTTCCAGGGCTGATCTAGTGCAGGGAAGGGCCGGGTCAACAAGCCCGCGCCCCGCGCGGGCATCGCTGCCACCGGGCTGAAGCCGGCGGCGGCCCATCACAAAGCCGGGGGCATGGGCTTCCCCCGGCTTTCCGCGTCATACCACGCGGTTTTCGATCAGTTCCTCCACCACCGTCGGATCCGCCAGGGTCGAGGTATCGCCCAGGGAATCCGTCTCGTTGGCGGCGATCTTGCGGAGGATGCGGCGCATGATCTTGCCCGAGCGCGTCTTCGGCAGGCCCGGCGCCCATTGGATGGCGTCGGGGCTGGCGATCGGCCCGATCTCCTTGCGCACCCAGACCACCAGCTCCTTCCGCAGCGCCTCGCTCGGCTCCTCCCCGGCGATCAGGGTGACATAGGCATAGATGCCCTGGCCCTTGATGTCGTGCGGCATGCCGACGACGGCGGCCTCGGCCACCTTCGGGTGGGCCACCAGGGCGCTCTCGATCTCGGCGGTGCCCATGCGGTGGCCGGAGACGTTCAGCACGTCGTCCACGCGGCCGGTGATCCAGTAGTAGCCATCCGCGTCCCGCCGCGCGCCGTCGCCCGAGAAATACTTGCCGGGGAAGGTGGCGAAGTAGGTCTGGATGAAGCGCTCATGGTCCTTGTAGACGGTGCGCATCTGGCCGGGCCAGGAATCGAGGATCACGAGATTGCCCTCGGCCTCGCCTTCCAGGACCTTGCCCTCGCCATCCACCAGCCCGGCCTGCACGCCCGGCAGCGGCAGGGTGGCGGAGCCCGGCTTCAGCTCGGTCGCGCCCGGCAGCGGTGTGATGAGATGGCCGCCGGTCTCGGTCTGCCACCAGGTGTCGATGACCGGGCAGCGCTCCTCCCCCACCACGCGGTAGTACCAGAGCCAGGCTTCCGGATTGATCGGCTCGCCCACCGTGCCGAGGATGCGCAGCGACTTGCGCGAGGTCTTCTTCACCGGCGCGTCGCCGTCGCGCATCAGCGCGCGGATGGCGGTGGGCGCGGTGTAGAAGATGCTGACCTGGTGCTTGTCCACCACCTGCCAGAAGCGGCTGTTGTCGGGGTAGTTGGGCACGCCCTCGAACATCAGGCTGATGGCGCCATTGGCCAGCGGCCCATAGACGATGTAGCTGTGGCCCGTGACCCAGCCCACATCGGCCGTGCACCAGTAGACCTCGCCCTCGTGGTAGTCGAAGACATACTGATGGGTATAGCTGGCCCAGACCATGTAGCCGCCGGTGGTGTGCAGCACCCCCTTTGGCTTCCCGGTGGAGCCGGAGGTATAGAGGATGAAGAGCGGGTCCTCCGCGTTCATCGGCTCCGGCTCGCAGTCGCGCGGCGCGGCCTCGGTGATCTCATGATACCAGTGGTCGCGGCCCTCCTGCATCGGCACGTCGCCGCCGGTGTTACGCACCACGATCACCGACTTCACGGCGGGGGCTGATTTCAGCGCCTCATCCGCATTGGTCTTCAGCGCCACGCGGCGGCCGCCGCGGCGGCCCTCATCGGCGGTGATCAGCAGCGTGCTCTCGCAGTCGATCAGCCGGCTGGCCAGGCTGTCGGGGCTGAAGCCGCCGAAGACCACCGAATGCACCGCGCCGATGCGCGCGCAGGCCAGCATGGCCACGGCCGATTCGATGATCATGGGCAGGTAGAGGGTGACGCGGTCGCCCTTCTTCACGCCCAGCGCCTTCATGGCATTGGCCAGGCGGCAGACCCGGGCATGCAGGTCGCGATAGGTGACCTTCATGTCCTGGCCGGGGTCGTCGCCTTCCCAGATCAGCGCGGTCTGGTCCCCCCGCGTCTCCAGGTGCCGGTCGAGGCAGGAGACGGAGGCGTTCAGCACCCCGTCCTCGAACCACCTGATCTGGACGTCGCCCTCGAAGCTCGTGTTCTTGATCCGGGTCGGCGGCGTCATCCAGGCGATGCGCTTCGCCTCCTCCGCCCAGAAACCATCCGGGTCCTGCCGGGCCTGCTCGGTCATGGCCTGGAAGCGGGCGGCGTCGACCCAGCTACCCTGCGCGATCTCCGGCTTCACGGGGATTCGGGTGTTGTCCGTCATTGCTGCGCCTCCTCCGGCTTGGTTCCGTTCTCTCATAGGGCCAATGCCGCGCGGCGGCCGTCAAGAAAAGGGCTTTGCATCGACTTGGGTGCCACGAAGCGCGGTTTGGTTTCATCTTCGGCGAAAAATATATGCCATCCCGAAACGTGTCTTGCCCCTACGTACCGGTGGTATGGCCGCTTAGAATCAGCTTGCCGCGACCTTTTTCCACGGGATTCGCGGCCATCATCGAACCAAGAACGCGCCAGCAGGAACAGCCGCCATGTCGCCGCAGCCGAGTCCTTCGCCCCTTGCCCGCCATGCCATGGCCTATGTGCTGGCTGGCGGCCGCGGCACCCGCCTGATGGAACTGACGGAACGGCGCGTGAAGCCGGCCGTCTTCTTCGGAGCCAAGTCCCGCATCATCGACTTCGCGCTGTCCAACGCCCTCAATTCCGGCATCCGCCGCATTGGCGTCGCCACCCAGTACAAGGCGCACAGCCTGATCCGCCACATGCAGCGCGGCTGGGGCTTCATGCGCTCCGAACGGAACGAGAGCTTCGACATCCTGCCCGCCAGCCAGCGGGTGGCGGAGGCCGGCTGGTATTCCGGCACCGCCGACGCGGTCTACCAGAACCTCGACATCATCGAATCCTATACCCCCCGCCATATCGTCGTGCTGGCGGGGGACCATGTCTACAAAATGGATTACGAGCTGATGCTGCAGCAGCACGAGGCCAGCGGCGCCGACGTGACCGTGGGCTGCATCGAGGTGCCGCGGATGGAGGCCACCGGCTTCGGCGTCATGCATGTGGATGCCGAGGACCGCATCGTCCATTTCCTGGAGAAGCCGGCCGACCCGCCGGGCATGCCGGACAAGCCGGAGATGGCCCTGGCCAGCATGGGCATCTATGTCTTCACCATGACCTTCCTGGCCGAGCAGCTGCGCCGGGACGCCGCCGACCCGAATTCCAGCCACGACTTCGGCAAGGATGTGGTGCCCTATATCGTGAAGAACGGCCGGGCGGTCGCGCACCGCTTCACCGAATCCTGCGTCACCTCCGGCGCCGAGGCCGAGGCCTATTGGCGGGATGTCGGCACGGTGGATGCTTATTGGCAGGCCAATATCGACCTGACCGATGTGGTGCCCGCGCTCGACCTCTATGACCGCGACTGGCCGATCTGGACCTACAACGAGCTGACGCCCCCGGCGAAATTCGTCTTCGACGATGACGGGCGGCGCGGCATGGCCGTGGATTCGCTGATCTCGGGCGGCTGCATCATCTCCGGCTCGCATCTCTCGCGGTCGGTGGTCGCGCATAATGTGCGCGTGCATTCCTACTGCGACATCCGTGGCGCAGTGCTGCTGCCGGGCGTCAACATCCACCGCAATGTCCGGCTGAACAATGTGGTGGTGGATAGCGGCGTCCACCTGCCGCCCGGGCTGGTCGTGGGGGAGGATCCGGAGGAGGATGCGCGCCGCTTCCGCCGCACCGCGAGGGGTATCACCCTCATCACCCAACCGATGATAGACGCATTGAACGCATGAGCCTGGCTGTTCTCTCCGTTGCCTCCGAACTCTATCCGCTGATCAAGACCGGCGGGCTGGCGGATGTGGCCGGCGCGCTGCCGCTGGCCCTGGCGGCGGAGGGCATCGCCGTCCGCAGCCTGCTGCCGGGCTATCCCCGCGTGCTGCGGGCGCTGGAGGAGGCCGAGCCGGCGCTGGAACTGGGCCCGCTCTTCGGCGGCCCGGCGCGGCTGCTGGCCGCCCGCGCCCATGGGCTGGACCTGCTGATCCTGGACGCGCCGCATCTCTATGACCGCGACGGCGGGCCCTATAGCGGGCCGGACGGGCGGGACTGGCCGGATAATCCGCAGCGCTTCGCCGCGCTGGCGCAGGTGGCCGCGCGCATCAGCCAGGGCGCCCTGCACGGCTTCCTGCCGGATGTGCTGCATGCCCATGACTGGCAGGCCGGGCTCGTGCCGGCCTATCTGGAATACTGGGAAGGACGGCGCCCCGGCAGTGTCTTCACCGTCCATAACCTGGCCTTCCAGGGCCAGTGCGATGCCGGGCTGCTGGCCGAGCTGGGGCTGCCGCCGCAGGCCTATTCCATCGATGGCGTCGAGTACTACGGCAGCATCGGCTTCCTGAAGGCCGGCCTCAGGCTGGCCGACCGCATCACCACCGTCTCCCCCAGCTATGCCGCCGAGATCATGACGGAGGCCGGCGGCATGGGCCTGGCCGGGCTGCTGCGGGACCGGGCGCGGGATCTCTCGGGCATCCTGAACGGCATCGACACCACGGTCTGGGACCCCGCCGCAGACCCCAGCCTGCCGGCCACCTATACCGCCGCTACCCTGGAGGCGCGGGAGGCCAATCGGCGCGCCCTGCGCGCCCGGCTGGGGCTGTACGAGGCGCGGGAGGCGCCGCTGCTGGGCATCGTCAGCCGCCTCTCCTGGCAGAAGGGCATGGACGCGGTGCTGGAGGCGCTGCCCGCCCTGCTGGAGCATGGGATGCAACTGGCCGTGCTGGGCACCGGGGACCAGGCGCTGGAGGAGGGCTTCCAGCACGCGGCCGTCGCCCATCCCGGCCGGATCGGGCTGCATCTCGGCTACAACGAATCCCTCGCGCATCTGATCCAGGGCGGCTGCGACGCGCTGCTGGTGCCCTCCCGCTTCGAGCCTTGCGGCCTGACCCAGCTCTGCGCCCTGCGCTACGGCGCGGTGCCGGTGGTGGCGCGGGTCGGCGGACTGTCGGATACCGTGATCGACGCCAATGACATGGCCCTGGCGGCCGGAGTCGGCACCGGCATCCAGTTCGCCAGCGCCTCGCGCGAGGCGCTGGAGGGCGCCCTGGGACGGCTGGCCGGCCTCTGGCGGCAAAGTGACCTCTGGGCGCATCTGCAGCGCAACGGCATGGCTACCGATGTCAGCTGGACCCGTCCCGCGCGGCATTACGCGGCGCTTTACCGGTCCGTGGCGCGCCGCTGAGCACGCCCGCTGCACGCATGGCGTGCAACACCCACAGCTTTGCGTTCTGTTGCAAGCCTTTGTCATGCTAGCCTGATCCTACTGCTCAGCATCAGACGACCGAGGTCCATGTCCCGCGCTCTTGCCGACCGTCCATCCTCCTCCACCTCGTCTGGCGGCCGGTTGGCCTCCGGGGCCCGGAAATTCGCCTCGCCCGCCGTCAGGGCCGCGTTCAGGCGGCGCGGGGCGGAACTGGCGGGGCTCGTGCTGGCCATCGCCGGCGGGGCCCTGCTGGTCGCGCTGGCCAGCTACAACCCGGCCGACCCCTCCCTCTCCACCGCCGCCGACCGCGAGGTGACCAACCTCGCCGGCCCGATGGGCGCCATCGCCGCCGACCTGCTGCTGCAAGGCTTCGGCTGGGCGGCGATGCTGCCCTGCGCCGTGGCCCTGGGCTGGGCCTGGCGCCTGGCGACGCATAAGGGCCTGGCGCCCTTCGCCGGCCGCGTGGCGGCGATACTGGCGGCGTTGCCGCTGCTGGCCGCTACCCTGCATCTGGTGCCGATGGAAGCCGCCACCCCCACCCTGGCCGGCCCTGGCGGCGCGCTGGGCGAGCTGCTGGCAGGCCGGGTGCTGGACATGGCGCAAGGCATCTTCGGTCCGCCGGGACGGCTGGTCGGGCAGGTCGGCATCGTCGCCCTGGCCGGCTCCCTCTCTTTCGCCGCCATCGGCGTGCCGCTGCTGGCCTGGCTGCACATGAGCCGCAGCGCCGGCCGTGCCGCGCGCGGCGGGGCCGACCTGACCGCCAGCCTGCTGCGCCGCAGCGTCCCCCCCGCGCCGGCCTGGGCCGAGCGGGAGGAGGAACCGGAGCAGGAGCCCGGCCCCGGCATCGGGCAGCGCATGGCCGCGCCCTTCCTGGCCATGGGCAGCGCCATGGGCGGCCTGCTGTCCCGCCGGCGGGAAGCCCCCTCGCCGCAGCTCTCGGCCATGCTGCGCGCCGCCGATGCCGCCGCCGCCTCTACCCCGCAGCGGCGCGCGCCCATCCTCTCCCGCGCTCCCGCCCCCATGCCGCCTCCGGTGGCCGGAGGGGATGCGGCGGAGGATGATTTCCCCGCGCCGCCGCCCCGCGCCCGGCCGCAGCCTGAGCCGATGGACGAGGAGGACGAGGCCCCGCCCGCGCGCCGCATCCTGTCCCGCCCGCCCGAGCCCCCGCCCCGCGCCGCCCGCGCGCCGCAGCCCATGCCGCAGCCGGAACGCTTCCGCCTGCCGCAGCTGGACCTGCTGGAGCCGCCGCCGGCCCGGCGCCAGGACGGCCCGAACGAAGCTGCGTTGCAGGACAATGCCCGGCTGCTGGAATCCGTGCTGGAGGATTACGGCGTCCGTGGCCGCATCGTGGAGATCCGCCCCGGCCCGGTGGTCACGCTCTATGAGCTGGAACCCGCGCCCGGCACCAAGTCGGCCCGCGTCATCGGCCTGGCTGACGATATCGCCCGCAGCATGAGCGTGATGGCCGTCCGCATCGCCACCGTGCCGGGCCGCAACGTCATCGGCATCGAGCTGCCGAACGCGCGGCGGGAGACGGTCTATTTCTCCGAGATGATGGCCAGCCACGAATGGGCCACCAACAATGCCCGGCTGCCGCTGGTGCTGGGCAAGGATATCGGCGGCTCGCCCGTCATCGCCGATCTCGCGCGCATGCCGCACCTGCTGATCGCCGGCACCACCGGCTCCGGCAAGTCGGTCGGCATCAACACCATGATCCTGTCGCTGCTCTACCGCTTCAGCCCGGATGAGTGCCGCTTCATCATGATCGACCCGAAGATGCTGGAGCTTTCGGTCTATGACCGCATCCCACATCTCCTGGCGCCTGTTGTCACGGAACCGCCCAAGGCCATTGGCGCGCTGAAATGGACGGTGCGGGAGATGGAGCGCCGCTACCGCGCCATGTCGCAGCTCGGCGTGCGCAATATCGGCGGCTACAACGACAAGGTGAATGCCGCCCGCGCCAAGGGCGAGGTGCTGACCCGCCGCGTGCAGACCGGCTTCGACCCCGATACCGGCAAGCCCGTCTTCGAGGACCAGCCCCTGGCGCTGGAGCCGCTGCCGATGATCGTCGTGGTCATCGACGAGATGGCCGACCTGATGATCGTGGCGGGCAAGGAGATCGAGGCCGCCGTGCAGCGCCTGGCGCAGATGGCGCGCGCCGCCGGCATCCATGTCATCATGGCGACGCAGCGGCCGTCGGTGGATGTCATCACCGGCACCATCAAGGCCAACTTCCCGACCCGCATCTCCTTCCAGGTCACCAGCAAGATCGACAGCCGCACCATCCTGGGCGAGATGGGCGCCGAGCAGCTTCTGGGACAGGGCGACATGCTGCACATGGCCGGCGGCGGCCGCGTGGCCCGCGTGCACGGCCCCTTCGTCTCCGATGCCGAGGTGGAGCGCGTGGTGGAATTCCTGCGCGAGCAGGGCGAGCCCGCCTATATCGAGGAAGTGACGGAAAGCGACGAGGAAGCGGGCGGCGATTCCGGCCTGTCCGGCATCGCCGGTGCCTCGGATGGCGAGAAGGGCCTCTTCGACCAGGCCGTGGCGCTGGTGACGCGGGAAGGCAAGGCCTCCACCTCCTTCATCCAGCGGCACCTCTCCATCGGCTACAACCGCGCCGCCAAGCTGATCGAGCAGATGGAGAAAGAAGGCATCGTCGGGCCGGCCAACCATGTCGGCAAGCGCGAGGTGCTGGCGCGGCGGAGCGATATGGACGACTGAGAAGGCCAAGGCTGGGGAATGAATTCCCCATCAACGTATGCGTTTGATCCTTCTTTTTTCCGTCAGCCTGGCTTCAGGCTTCGAAGCCGGAAAGGGTCCCTGAAATGGGACCCTTTTTTCTTTTAAGGGCCCTACGGGGCTGAACCCGCAGTCGCCGGAGGGCCAGGCCCTCCGGCCCAGCCCAAAAAACCGAAGAAGAAAGATGGGGGTCCGGGGAATTCATTCCCCCGGCCTTTCACCCCCCGCCCTCCCCCGTTCTTATCATCGCTGCCCCCGCTTTCCCCTGCCGCCGCCAGCGCATAGGCTCTCGCGCAGCAGCACAGGGGATGCACCTATGGCGGATGGCCGGCTTTTCATCGGGACCAAGATGTATTCCTCCTGGTCCTTGCGCGGCTGGCTGGCGGTGCATCTGGCCGGTCTGGATGTGGAGGAAGTGATGATCCCGCTGGCCGGGGGCAGCACGCCCGCGGTGAAGCAGGCCACGCCCTCCGGCACCGTGCCCTATCTGGAGCACAGGGGCGCCAGGGTCTGGGAGAGCCTGGCCATCCTGGAATACTGCGCCGAGCTGGCGCCACGCCTCTGGCCGGAGGACCGGGCGGCCCGGGCCTGGGCGCGCAGCATCGCCTCCGAGATGCATGCGGGCTTCCGCGCCCTGCGGCAGAACATGCCCATGACTATCCTGAACACCCGCCCCGGGGAGGGCGCGACGCCCGAGGCCATGGCCGATATCGCTCGGATCGACGCCATCTGGCAGGCGGCGCTGGAGGCGTCGGGCGGCCCCTTCCTCTTCGGCCAGGAGATGGGCGGGGCAGATGTGATGTATGCGCCGGTGGTCTGCCGCTTCCTCACTTGGCGCCCGGCCGTCTCGGCGGCGGCACAGGGATACATGCAGGCGGTGCGGGCGCATCCGCTGATGCAGCGCTGGTACGCCGAGGCGGCGCAGGAGCCGGTGGAATGGCGCCTGCCGCAATATGAGGCGCCGACGAAATGAGCGCCGCCACGCTCGACCATGTCGGGCTCTGCACCGACCGGGCGGAGACGCTCTGGGCGGAATACGAGCGGCTGGGCTTCACGCTGACGCCCGTGGCCCGGCAATCCGGCCCCCGGAGGCCCAGCGCGGCGCCGGAGCGGCTGGCCACGGGCAACCGCTGCGCCATGCTGCGCCAGGGCTATGTGGAGCTGCTGGGCATCCTGGAGCCGGGGCTGTTCGACAATGGCATCGGTGGCTTCGTCGCCCGCTACCGGGGCCTGCATATCCTCGCCTTCGGGGTGGAGCAGGCGGAGGCCGAGCTGCCACGGCTGCGGCGCGCGGGCTTCGACATTGCGGGCGTGGCCCCCTTGCAGCGGCCGGTGGACGATGCCGCGCCGGAGGGGCCGCTGGCCCGCTTCGCCCGCCTGCCCATGCCGGACGCGCCGGAAGGGCGGCTGCAGCTGATCGAGCACCTGACGCCAGAACTGCTCTGGCAGGAGCGCTGGATGCGCCACCCCAACCACGCCGTGGCGCTGGAGGCGGCGGTGCTGGTCTCGGCGGACCCCGCCGAGAGCGCGGCGCGGCTGTCCCGCCTGACGGGCGCGGTGCTGGAGCCGGACCCCGTGGGAGGATTCGCCCTGCCGCTGCCGCAGGGACGGATGCGCATCCTGCCGGAGGCGGCACTGGCGGCCGTGCTGCCGGGGGTCGCGGTGCCGGCTCTGCCCTTCATCGCCGGCTTCGTGCTGCGCACCGATGACGATAATGCCGCGGCCCGCCGCATCCTCGCGGGGCTGGAGACGCGGGAGGCGCCGGAGGGCGGGCTGATGGTCCCGCCCGCCCTGGCCGGCGGTGCCGCCCTGGTCTTCCGCCCGTGAGCGAGGCACGGGCGATCGGCCGGTCCCTCCGCACCTATTACGCCCCCGGCCGGGCGGCGCGGCTGGACGCCTTCCTGGCCCGGTTCCTGGGGCCGGGGGAACTGGGCTTCGATATCGGCGCGCATGTGGGGGACCGCACCGCCAGCTTCCGCCGCCTGGGCGCCCGTGCCGTGGCGGTGGAACCGCAGCCCCGCCTGGCCCGGCTGCTGCGCCTGCTCTTCGGGCGGGACAAGGGGGTGGTGCGCGTGGCCAGCCTGGCGGGCGCGCAGGCGGGCCAGGCCCGCCTGCGGCTGAATCCCGCCAATCCCACCGTCGCCACCGCATCGGAAGCCTTCCTGGCAGCCGCCAGTGGCGCGCGGGGCTGGGAAGGTCAGCGCTGGGACGGGACCATCACCCTGCCCGTCACCACCCTGGACCTGCTGGCCGAGGCATATGGGAGGCCCGATTTCATCAAGATCGACGTGGAGGGCTACGAGGCGCGGGTCCTGGCCGGCCTTTCCCGCCCGGTGCGCGCGCTCTCCTTCGAGTTCACGCTGATCCAGCGGGAGGTGGCGCTGGAGGCACTGCGGCTGTTGGAGGCGCTGAGCGGCGGCTACCGCTTCAATGCCTGCCTGGGGGAGGAGATGCGCTTCGCCCTGCCCGCCCCGGTGCATGCCGGCACCCTGGCGCTCTGGCTGCAGACACTCCCGCCCGAAGTAAACAGCGGTGACATTTACGCCAGCCTGGAGCCGGAACGCGTCACAGCCTGAGCGTGTGGTTTGACGCTGGCCAAGCCTTATGGCCTAAGCCCCAGCCGGATACTGCCAGCGGGGTCCGGGGGAATGCCCACCGGCGAGGGGCCGGGAGGAGGCTGAGCCTCACCCTGGCCCTGGCTCCCGCCAAGGAGCGACATGACCGGCCAAGCCATTCTGCAACACTTCGTCTTCGGCGCCGGCCTGGCTGCCCTCTCCGCGCTGCTGGTGCGGCTGATGATCGCCTTTCCCATTCTGGACCATCCGGACCACCGCAAGGCGCATGACCGCCCCACCCCCAAGGGCGGCGGGGTCGGCATCGTCGGCGCCTTCGTCGCCGGTATGCTGCTGCTGTTCCTGACGGCGCAATTCGCCCGCGTGGCGGACCGGCAGTTCATCGGCGTCATCCTGGCCGCCGTGGCCATCGCCGGCCTGGCGCTGGCGGATGACGTGAAGAATTTCCGCTTCGTGGTGAAGCTGGCGGCCCAGGGCCTGGCGGCGCTGGTGGCGGTGGGCAGCGGGCTGGTGGTGGACAGGCTGGCCCTGCCCTGGATCGGCGTGGTGGAGCTGGGCTGGCTGGCCCCGGTGCTGACGCTGTTCTGGATCGTCGCCTGCACCAATGCCGTCAATTTCATGGATGGGCTGGATTCCCTGGTGGGCGGGGTGACGCTGATCGCCTGCGGCGTGCTGGCGGTGCTGGCGGCGCAGCAGGGCGCCTGGTTCCTCTATGCCGCCTGCCTGATCCTGGGCGCGGGCATCCTGGGCTTCCTGCCCTTCAACCTGCCGCCGGCGCGCATCTTCATGGGCGATGTGGGCAGCCAGTTCCTGGGCTTCATCCTGGCGGTGCTGGGCGTGGCGGCGGCGCGTTTCGACGCGGCGCAGATCTCCTTCCTGCTGGTGCCGCTGCTGCTCTTCGCCCTGCTCTTCGATACCGGCTTCACGCTGCTCCGCCGCGCCTGGATGGGGGAGCGGGTGAGCACGCCGCACCGCACCCATATCTATCAAATGGCCCAGCGCAGCGGGCTGCCGGTACCGGCGGTGGCGGTGGCGCATTCAGGCTTCGCGCTGTTCCATGGCGCCCTGGCGCTGGGCTTCGCGGACCTGCCGGGCTGGGCCAAGCCGCTGATCATCCTGCCGCCCCTGGCGCTGCAGCTGCTGTGGCTGGCCTATGTGGCCCGGCGCGTCCGGCGGGCGGGCCTCAGCTGGAAGGCGGATTGACCACCTCCAGCCAGAGCGGCCCCTGCGGGCCGATCCATTGCTCGGAACGGTAGATCCCGCCCGTCTCCGGGTCCGCCCAGAAGCGGTTGGTGAAGCTCTCCCCCCCCGCCGCGGCAGCGTTCGACGATCAGCAGCGCGCGGGGGGCCGCCGCCCCGCCGGCCAGGCTGGCGCCCAGGCGGCAGGCCAGGGAGAGGCCGAAGCGCATCCCCTCCGGTGAGCGGTCGCTCCGCATCAGGTCCACCTGCCGCCGCGCGGCCACCTCCCGCCCCAGCAGTTGCAGCGGCTCATCCAGCGGGTCCGGGCCATCCAGCCGCGTGGCGGCCAGCCCGTCGCGCAGCCCGGCCACGGCCATGACGCGGGCGCCGTCCGTCGCCACCACCAGCCCCCCGGCGCTGCGCCACATCCGGTTCTCGCCGCTCTGCTGCGCCAGCACCGCCAGCACCGCCAGGGCGCGGCGGTTCCGCCAGCGCAGGGTCAGTGCCGGCTCCCCGCCCGCCTGCGCGCGGGCGGAGCCTATGGGCTCCTCCGGCTCGGCTTCCGGCAGCGGGGTGGCGAGGCCCAGCGTCTCCGCCCCCGGCAGGCCGCCGAGGCCGGGCAGCCAGGAGCAGGCGGGGAGCAGCAGCAGAAGGGCGGGCAGGAGGCGGCGCATGGACGTCATGCTAGATGATCACGCATCCGTGAACATCTTTTTCCTCAAGGCAGGGGCGGTGCCGGCGGGGCTTGGCCCTGGCAGCCGGCCAGCTTATCCCTGGCTATCATGAGCCCCCTTCGCATCGTCACCTGGAACATCAACTCCGTTCGGCTTCGCCTGCCGCTGCTGGCCGATCTGGTGCGGGACCTGGCACCCGACGTCATCTGCCTGCAGGAGACGAAATGCCCGGACGAGTTCTTCCCGCATGAGGGGCTGGAAGCGCTGGGCTTCCCTTACCGGGCTGCAAAGGGAATGAAGGGATATAACGGCGTCGCCGTGCTCTCCCGCGTACCGTTCCAGATCCGGTCGTCGGACCCGGACTGGTGCGCCAGGGGCGATTGCCGCCACCTCAGCGTCGACCTGGACGTGCCGGGCGGGCTGGAGCTGCATGATTTCTACGTGCCCGCCGGCGGCGATATCCCCGACCGCGAGGCGAACCCGAAATTCGCCCATAAGCTGGATTTCATCGCCGAGGCGACGGCCTGGAGCCGGCAGCGCGGCCCGGCGAAGCGCGCCGTTCTTGTGGGGGACCTGAACATCGCGCCGCTGGAGGACGATGTCTGGAGCCACAGGCAGATGGTCAAGGTCATCTCCCACACGCCCGTGGAGGTGGAGGCGCTGACGGGCTGGCAGCAGGCCGGCGGCTGGGAGGATGCCATCCGCCACCTCGTACCGCCGCCGCAGAAGGTCTATACGTGGTGGTCCTACCGGGCACGCGACTGGGCGGCGGCCGACCGCGGGCGGCGGCTGGACCATGTCTGGGTCAGCAACGACCTGCTGGGCAGGCTTTCCGGGCACCACATCCACAAGCCCGCGCGCGGCTGGACCCAGGCCAGCGACCATGTGCCGGTGCTGGTGGAACTGGCGCTTTAGGACTGGCGCCCCCAGCGCAGCCGGGGCGGGCACCGTCCGCTCCGGCCTGTTATCCTGAGGAGCACTGTCGCCCGGTGGGATGACGACCTGCTGAAGGCCGGCGCGGCGCCGTGGAACTCGCCCAAGACGTCCGCGCGAATCCGGAAACCGTCAGGGGGCCGATGGCCGAGGCTGCCCGCGCCGCGGTGGCAAGATCCCGAGTACCACGAGCATGGAAGGCTGCGGCGAGCCGGCCGGGCACCCGCACTCATGATGTCCTGGCCTCGGCGGCAGCATCCTGCATGGCAGGCCTCGAAGCGGTCGGCCAGCGGCCGTTCACAGCGGCATGAACGGGAAGACGCTACCGCTTCTGGCATCATGGCGCGCCACGCCCCCGTCGCGCGCCCGCAGGAGAATGAGATGAAACTCGGATTCTTCATGATGCCGCTGCACAGCCTGAAGCTCTCCTACAAGGAGATGTATGACCAGGATGTGGAAGCCGCGCTTCATGCCGACCGCCTGGGCTTCGACGAGTTCTGGATCGGCGAGCACAGCTCGGCCAAGGTGGAACCGGTTTCGAATACCCTGCAATTCCTCTCCCTGCTAATTCCGCAGACCCGGAACATCAAGCTCTGCACGGGGGTGATGAACCTGCCCCAGCACCACCCCGCCCGCGTGGCGGCGGATGCGGCGATGTTCGACCACATGTCCAATGGCCGCTTCATCATGGGCATCGGCCCCGGCGGCCTGGCCTCGGATTTCGAGCTTTTCGGCACCGCCGAGAAGAACCGCCAGGAGATGATGGTGGAGGCCGTGGAGATCATCGAGCGGATCTGGAGCAGCGACCCGCCCTATGACATCCCCGGCAAATACTGGACGGTGAGGATCCGGGAGAGCGTGCAGGACGACATGGGCATCGGCCCCATCCCGAAGCCCTTCCAGAACCCCTTCCCGACCTTCTGCACCTCCGCCATGAGCCCGCATTCCGGCACCGCCCGGCTCGCGGGGCAGCGGGGATGGCACCTGATCTCCGCCAATTTCAACGCGCCCTGGGTGGTGCGCAGCCACTGGGAAGCCTATGCCGCGGGAGCCGAGGCCGCCGGGCGCCGCCCGGACCCCGCCACCTGGCGCATCGCCCGCAGCATCCTGGTGACGGAGAGCGAGGCCGAGGCGCGGGATTACCTGGCCGAGGAAGGCAATGCCATCTGGGCCTATTACAACTACCTCTTCACCCAACTCGGCCGCGCCGGCGCGCGCAGGATCTTCCTCACCCGCGAGGACAGCGGCGAGGCCGATCTGACGCTGCAGGAGGTGATGGATTCCATGGTCATGGCCGGCCCGGCCAGCCAGATCGTGGACCGGCTGGTGGCCTTCATCGACGAGGTCGGGCCCTTTGGCGGGCTGCTGGCGGCCTTCCATGAATGGGACCGCAAGGCGCTGTGGCAGGGCTCCATGCGCCGGCTGGTGGAGGATGTGGCGCCGAAGGTCCGCGCCTATTGCCGGACGAAGCTGGCCGCCTGACGCGAAGGCCGGGCACGCCGCGGCACCCGGCCCTTCCCACGATCCGTCTCAGGCGGCGTGACGATCCCCGGAGGCCTGGCCCTCGATCTGGTAGCGCGGCTCCTGGCTGCACCCGATCCGGATGCGGCGTGGCCGCATGGCTTCAGGCAGTTCACGGCGCAGCTCGATACTGAGCAGGCCGTTCGAGAGATCGGCGCCCAACACATGGACATGATCGGCCAGTTCGAAGCGGCGCTCGAAGGAGCGGGCAGCGATACCGCGATAGAGGAGGTTGGGCTGCGCCGGGCTGTTACTGCCCTCCACGCGCTTCTCGCCCGAGACGACCAGCAGGTTCTGCTGCGCTGTCACGGCCAGCTCCTCCCGGCTGAAGCCGGCCACGGCCAGGGTGACGCGATACCCGTCCTCGCCAATGCGTTCGATGTCGCAGGGCGGATAGTTCTCCAGATGCCCGATCTGCGCCGCGCCGCGCAGCAGATCGAACATGCGGTCGAAGCCCACGGTTGAACGGAACAGCGGACCGAAATCGAAATCAGTCCTCATTTCCACATCCTCCCAAAGAAGCAACATGGATACGAGCGGCACCCGGCCCGGGTGCCGGCAGCCGGACCCCTCCTGGGCTCCCGGCGTGTTTTTCTGGGTTGGCGCATGGCGGTGTTCAAGATCCTCCCGCGCCTTCCGGCGGACTCACCGATTTGTCACCGCGCCACGATTGCCGCGGGCCGCGGCTTCGGCCCAGCCTGCCGCCATGCCGATCCCCCGCCGCAGCCTGGCCGCCCTGCTCTGCCTCGCCCCCTCCGCCGCGCTGACACAGCCGCTGACGCCTGCTACGCCCCCCGGCGCGGCGCTGGTGGAGCGGGTCCGGCGCGGCGGCCTGGTGCTTTTCATCCGCCACGCCGACACTGCCGGCGAGCCCTGCGACCGAGGCTTCCGCATCGGCGACCGCGCGGGGCAGCGGAACATCTCCCCGGACGGGCGGCGGCAGGCGGAGGAGCTGGGGCGGCGGTTCGCCGCGCTGGGCATTCCGGTGGCATGGCCCGTTCTGGCGGGGCCGGTCTTCCGGGCACGGGACACCGCGGAACTGGCCTTCGGCGCGGAGAGGGTGGCGGTGACGGACAGCCTGACCGCTGACGACTATGCCGGCGGGCGCCTGCCCTGGGTGCTGGAGGAGCATCGGCGCCTGCTCTCCGTTCCGGTGCCGGAGGGGCGGAACCGCGTGCTGGTCGGGCATCGCGGCCCCGTGCAGATCCTGCTGGGGGAGCCGGTGGCCGGCACCCGCCTGCCGGAGGCGGGTGTCATGGTGGCCGAGCCTCTGGGTCCCGGCGGCTTCCGCGAGCTGGGCATCCTGGCCCTGGTTCCGCCGCTGAACGGCGGCAACCCCTCCTGCCGCTAGCTCAGTCCCGCGCGGCCCAGAGCATGCCGCGCCGCAGGATGGTGGCCATCTGCGGCACCTCGAATTCGGCGGCGACATGGCCGAGGGAGCTGTAGAAGACCCGCCCCTTGCCATGGCGCCGCTTCCAGACCACCGGCATCACATGCCCGTCGATCCAGGAGCAGTGGTCGCCGTTGAAGGTCGTGGTGGCCAGCACCTCGTTATTCGGATCGACATGCATGTAGTACTGCTCGGAGTGGTAGCGGAAGGAGCCGATCCCCTCCATCACCGGGTCCTCTGGATTCGTGACATCGACGGTATAGTCGATGACGTTGCCGGGATGCGCGACCCACTGGCCGCCCACCATGAACTGATACTTCACCTCGTTGCGGAAGCTGTCGCCCATGCCGCCATGGAAGCCGGCGAGGCCGACCCCGTCGCGCACGGCATTGCTCAGCCCCTCGATCTCCTCCTTCTCGATCGTGGACATGGTCACGATGGGTACGATCAGGTGGAAATCCTGTAGCGCCGGGTCGGCGAAGGCCTCGGTGGTGTTCTCCGTCACCACCTCGAAGCCTTCCTCACGGAGCATGCGGCCCACCACCGCGGCGCATTCCTGCGGCTGATGGCCGGCCCAGCCACCCCAGACGATCAATGCCTGTCTCATGTCTTCCTCCCCTTATCAGTCGAGTTCGCCGAGCACGGAGCGCGGCGGCAGCGGCGCCGGACGCTCGCAGCGGCTCTCGACCTCCACCGTGCGGCCGGCGTCGCTGGAGCGCTGGAAGGCTTCCATCACCTCCAGCACGTGAAAGGCGAGATCGCCATTGCAGCGATGCGGCCGGCCGATGCGGATGGCGCGCGCCATGTCGGCCAGGCCGAGGATGCGGAAATTCCCGTCGGCGAAGCCATGGGAGAGCGGCATGTCCTGCCAGGGCTCCCGCCCGCGCGCGAGGGAGACGGTGCCGCCGAAGCGGTTGGGGTCCGGCACCACCAGCGACCCGGTACTGCCATAGATCTCCATGTTGCCATGGCGGTGCTGCCAGACATCGAAGCTGGTGGTGACGGAGACCACGGCGCCGCTGGCGAAATGCAGCAGCCCCGCCACATGGGTCGCCGTCTCCACCCGCACCACCTCGCCCTGGCGGGGGCCGCTACCGATGGTCCGCTCCTCGAAGCCACGGGTGGCGGAGCCGGTGACCTTCGCCACCGGGCCCAGCAGGTTCACCAGGCCGGTGATGTAGTAGGGGCCCATGTCCAGCATCGGCCCGCCGCCGGGCGCGTAGTAGAAGTCCGGCGCCGGGTGCCAGTGCTCATGCCCATGATTCTGCATGAAGGCCGTGCCGGACAGCGGCTTTCCGATGGCGCCGTCATCGATCAGCTTGCGCGCCGTCTGATGTGCGCCACCCAGGAAGGTGTCCGGCGCCGAGCCGACCCGCAGCCCCGCGCGCCGCGCGGCCTCGATCAGCCTGCGCCCCTCGGCCACCGTCGGCGCCAGCGGCTTCTCGGCATGCACGTGCTTGCCATGCGCCAGCGCATCCAGCCCCACCGGCACATGCGCTTGCGGCGTGGTGAGGTTGAGCACGATCTCGATCTCCGGATCGTCCAGCAGCGCATCCACCGTGACGGCGCGCAGCCCGAATTCCTCCGCCCGCGCGCGTGCCTGGCTTTCATTGAGGTCGGCGCAGGCGGCGATGCGCAGCTCCGGGAACAGCGGCGCCGCGCGCAGATAGGCGGCGCTGATATTGCCGCAGCCGATCAGCCCAACCTTGACGGCTTCCATGCTTCCTCCTCCGATCGGTCCATCGCCGCATTGTTCCACGGCGCTTCATAGATCCGGCGCAGCACGATGGCGGCGGCGCCCCGGGCCCACATCTCGTCGCCCCAGGGGTGGAACATGATCTCCGTCACCTCGCGCAGCGCCGGCAGAACATGCTCCTCCAGAGCCGAGAGCAGCGGCGCGCGCAGCAGCTCGGTGGCGCGCAGGCCCTCCCCCGTCAGGATCACCCTTGGCGGGTTCAGCAGGTTCACGATATTGGCGATGGTCAGGCCCAGCATGGCGCCCGCCTGCCGGAACAGTCGCGCGACCGCCTCCTCCCCCTCCAGCGCCCGCCGCGCCAGGGCGGCGATACGGCGGGAGGGATCGCCCTCGCCGGCATCGGAGAGGCCGGCCTCCTCCGCCTGCCGCAGGATTCCCCAGTCCGATGCATAGGCATCCAGGCAGCCACGCTGGCCGCAGCGGCAGGGCGCGCCGCCCGGCTCCACCTTCACATGGCCCAGTTCGGGCCCCACGCCCCGCGCGCCGCGATAGAGCCGCCCTTCCGTGATCAACCCCATGCCGATCGTGTTCTCGACGGTTACCACGGCGAAGTTCTGCAATCCGCGGCCATAGCCGAACCAGTGCTCGGCCAGCGCCACGAGGCTGGCATCGTTCTCGATCAGCGTGCGCGCGCCAAGCCGCCGCTCCACCGCCTGCGCCAGCGGCTCGGGCGAGGCGCCCAGGACCGGGCTCCAGTGGGAGATGCCGTTGCGCGCGTCTATGACACCAGGCAGGCCGATGCCGATGCCGGAGATCCGCTCCATGGTCATGCCGGCATCGCTGACGCATTGCCGTACGCCATCCTCGATCAGGTCGGCGATGACACCGGGAGATTGCCGCGCGATCTTCACCGGCAGGACCACGGAAGCGAGCGGCTCCCCCCGCGCATCGGTGACGGTGATGCCGATGCGCTGCGCGGAAAGCTTCACGCCCACCACATGATAGGCCGCGCCGTTCAGCCCGAGCAGCACGCGCGGCCGGCCGCGCCCGCCATTCTCGGCCGAGGCGACGCGCAGGGCGTCGACCAGCCCCTCCTCGATCAACGCAGCTGTGATGGCGGAGACTGTTGCCGGACTGAGTTCGGTACGCTCAGCAATTTCCACCCGCGCGATCGGGCCGTCGCGGCGGATGGTGTCGATCACATGATAGCGGTTGATCGCCCGCATCAGCTCGGGGTCGGCCGTTTTCATCGCGGGCGCTTGGTTCCTCCGGTTCTCGCGGGAATTCTGCGCCACGCGACCCGAAGGTCAAGGGAATAACTTCGGGTAAGAAACTTAAATCCCCGCCACCTCACCACGCCTCCCTATTTTTCTTGACGCGCCTCCAGCGGCCTTCGCATATTTATCCGAGAACCAAAATAAACATGCGTCCGCGAACGTGGCGCACGGAGGAATCGATGCACGCATGTCTCCGCATGGGGGCCGTCCTCGTCACGCTCATGGCCACCACGGCCACAGCCTTCGCCGACAGCACCGTCCGCTGGTTCATCTCCGAGAACACGCCCCAGCAGACCGTGTGGATGCGCGAGGTCGCCAAGCGCTACGAGGAAAGCCGCCCCGGCACCAGGATCGACATCCAGGTCATGTCGGGCGAGCCCTACAAGGCCAAGCTCACCACCATGCTGCAGTCCAGCGACCGCCCGCACCTGATCTATACCTGGGGTGGCGGCGTGCTCTTCGCCCAGGCCCAGGCGGGGCTGCTGCAGGACATCACCGACAAGGTGAAGGGCGCCTGGGCCAACGACCTCAGTCCCGCGGCGCTGGAGGCGATGAGCTACCAGGGCAGGACCTATGGCGCGCCCACGCATCTGAGCCAGGTCGTGCTCTGGTACAACCGCCGCCTGCTGGCCCAGGCGGGCATCGATCCCGCCAGCCTCGGTACCTGGGACGGGCTGCTGGCGGCCACGCGCAGGCTGAAGGAGGCGGGCATCCAGCCCTTCACGGCCGGCGGCTCCGACAAATGGCCGCTGAACATGTTCTGGTCCGGCCTCGCGCTGCGGATCGGCGGCAGGCAGGGCTTCCAGGATGCGCTGGAGCGCCGCACGGGCGGCGGCTTCGACGGTCCGGTCTTCACCCGCGCCAGCGAGATGTTCAAGCAGCTGGTCGACCTCGAACCCTTCCAGCGCGGCTTCCTGGGCGATACCGCGCCGCAGGCGGCGGGCCAGTTCGGCGACGGCAAGGCCGCGCTGCAGGTCATGGGCAACTGGTTCTACAATACCCAGCGCTCGCAGAGCAGCGGCCAGAAGGGCATCCCGGACGAGGACCTCGGCTGGATGCCCTTCCCCGCCGTGTCCGGCGGCAAGGGCGAGGCGACCGACGTGGTCGGTGGCATCAACGGCTTCCTGGTGACGCGCGGCGCGCCGCCTGAGGCGGTGGATTTCCTGCGCTACTACACCAGCCCCGCCGTGCAGCGGGAAGGCGCCGAGCGCGGCTTCTTCATCCCCGCCGCGCGCGGCGCGGGCGAGGCGCTGAAGAATCCCTTCTTCCGCCAGATCTCCGACTATCTGCAACGCGCCAGCTACGTGCAGAACTTCTACGACCAGATGCTTGGCCCGTCGGTGGGGCGCGTCGTCAACGACACCTCGGCCGACCTGGCCGCCGGACGGATGACCCCGAGGCAGGTGGGCCGGCAGATCCAGGACGCCTGGGACCTGGAACAGTAAGGGGGCACGCGGGATGAGCGGCTCGGAGGCCCTCGATCTCCCCATGGCCGCGCGGAACACCGCGCGGAAGCGGGACCGGCGGCGGGAGGCGCTCGCCCGCAACATCACCGCCGGGGGCTTCCTGGCCCCCGCCACCCTGCTCTTCACCCTCTTCGTCGTGCTGCCGGTCATCGAGGCCGCCTGGTACAGCTTCTACCGCTGGAACGGCTATGGCACGCCGACGGACTGGGTGGGCTGGCGCAACTACATCGCGCTGTTCAACAACAGCGTCTTCGCCAGCGCCGCCTGGAACACGGCGATGGTGGTCTTCGTCTCGCTGCTGGTGCAGTTGCCGCTGGCGCTGGGCCTCGCCCTGCTGGTGGCGCGCAACAGCCGCAGCAGCACGCTGTTCCGCACCATCTTTTTCTTGCCCTATGTGCTGGGCGAGGTGGCGGCGGGCCTGATCTGGCGCTTCGTCTTCGACGGCAATGTCGGGTTGGTCGCGGCGGCCGCCCGCTGGTTCGGGGTGGAGCCACCCTTCATCCTGGCGGATACCGAACTGGCCATCTATGCCATCCTGGTCGTGGTGGTCTGGAAGTATTTCGGCTTCCACATGATGATCTACATCGCCGGCCTGCAGGACATCCCGCGCGAGATGCGGGAGGCGGCGGAGATCGATGGCGCCACACGCTGGCAGTCGCTGCGCCATGTCGTGCTGCCGATGCTCTGGCCGGCCATCCGCATCTCCATCTTCTTCTCCGTCGTCGGCGCCCTGCAGCTTTTCGACGTGGTGATGCCGCTGACCGGCGGCGGGCCTTCCAATGCCTCGCATACCCTGGTCACCTTCCAGTACAATTTCGGCATCACCCGCATGAATATCGGCTTCGGCAGCGCGATGGGCGTGGTGCTCTTCCTGGCCTGCGTGGGCTTCACCCTGGTCTACCGGCGCTATGTGATGCGGGAGTCCCACTGATGCGCGACCGTGCCGCACTTCCCCGCCTGCTGGTGCTGACGCTCGTCGCTGGCATCGTGCTGCTGCCGCTGGTCACGGTGGCGCTCGGCGGCTTCAAGAACATGGGCGAGCTGCGGGTGAACCCCTTCGGCCTGCCGGCCGAGTGGTACTGGGAGAATTACCGCGACGCCATCATGGGCTCGCGGCTCTGGCGGTCGCTGCTCAACTCGGTGCTGCTCTCCTTCGGCACCGTCTTCCTGACCCTGGTGGTGGGGGCCATGGCGGCCTTCGCCTTCGCGCAGATCCGCTTCTTCGGCAAGCGGATGCTCTTCTCCTACTTCCTGCTGGGCCTGCTCTTTCCGGCCGCCACGGCCATCCTGCCGCTCTTTATCCGCGTGCGGAACCTGGGCCTGCTGGACACGCCCTGGGGCGTGATCCTGCCGCAGGCCGCCTTCGGCCTGGGCATGGCCATCCTGCTGCTCTGGGGCTTCTTCAGGCAGCTTCCGGAAGCGCTCTGGGACGCGGCGGTGATCGATGGCTGCAGCCACGGGCGCTTCCTCTGGCATGTGGTGCTGCCGCTCTCGCGGCCCATCCTGGCCACCGTCGCGGTCTTCACCCTCGTGCACAGCTGGAACAGCTACCTGCTGCCGCTGACGCTGCTGAACTCGCCGGGCACCTATCCCTGGACGCTGACCATCATGGATTACGCCGGCGAATATTCCACGGACTGGCCGGGCATCCTGGCCTTCATAACGCTGACCCTGATCCCCGCCGTCATCTTCTTCCTGGTGGCGCAGAAGCAGATCGTCGCCGGGCTGACCAGCGGTGCGGTGAAGGGCTGACAAGAACAGACATCGGAGGAGCGTGAACCAACATGCCCATGCGCACCATCAAGGGGCCCGGTATCTTCCTGGCGCAGTTCGCCGCCGATACGGCGCCGCATGACAGCCTGCCCAACATCGCCCGCTGGGCGGCCGGACACGGCTACAAGGGCGTGCAGGTCCCGAGCTGGGACGCGCGTCTTTTCGACCTGGCCCGCGCCGCCGAGAGCAGGACCTATTGCGACGAGGTCAAGGGCATCCTGGCCGATGCGGGGCTGGAGCTGACCGAGCTGTCCACGCATCTGCAGGGCCAGCTGGTCGCGGTGCATCCGGCCTATGACCTGGCCTTCGACGGTTTCGCGGCGCCGGAGGTGCGCGGCAGCCCGAAGGCGCGGCAGGAATGGGCGGTGAACCAGATGATGCTGGCCGCCCGCGCCTCCGCCAATCTCGGGCTGACGGCGCATGTCACCTTCTCCGGCGGCCTCGCTTGGCCCTTCGTCTATCCCTGGCCGCAGCGCCCGGCGGGGCTGGTGGAGGCCGCTTTCGACGAGCTGGCGCGCCGCTGGACGCCGATCCTGAATGCCTTCGACGAGGCGGGCGTCGATCTCTGCTACGAGATCCATCCCGGCGAGGACCTGCACGACGGCGTCACCTTCGAGATGTTCCTGGAACGCACAGGCAACCACCCGCGCTGCAACATGCTCTACGACCCCAGCCACTACGTGCTGCAGCAGCTCGACTACCTTGAGAATATCGACATCTACCACCAGCGCATCCGCATGTTCCATGTGAAGGATGCCGAGTTCAACCCGACCGGCCGGCAGGGCGTCTATTCCGGCTTCCAGCCCTGGGCGCAGCGCGCCGGCCGCTTCCGCTCGCTCGGCGACGGGCAGGTGGATTTCGGCGCCATCTTCTCCAAGCTTTCGCAATACGGCTTCGATGGCTGGGCGGTGCTGGAATGGGAATGCTGCATCAAGGACAGCGAGCAGGGCGCGGCCGAGGGCGCGCCCTTCATCGCCAGTCACATCATCCAGGTCGCCTCCCGCGCCTTCGATGATTTCGCGGCGAGCGGCATCGACCAGGACACCAACAAGAAGCTTCTGGGGATCGGCTGAGATGACCATCGAGGGAGGCCAGGGGGCGGCGGCCGGACGACGCCTGCGGCTGGGCATGGTGGGCGGCGGCGAGGGCGCCTTCATCGGCGCCGTGCACCGCATCGCGGCGCGGCTCGACGATCGCTATGAGCTGGTGGCCGGAGCGCTCTCCTCCGAGCCGGAGCGGGCGAAGGCCAGCGCGGCGGCGCTGCATATCGCGCCCGGGCGTGCCTATGGCAGCTTCACGGAGATGGCGGAGCGCGAGGCGGCGCGGCCGGACGGCATCGACGTGGTGGCGGTGGTGACGCCCAACCACATGCACGCCGCCCCCGTGCGCGCCTTCGCCGAGCGCGGCATCCATGTCATCTGCGACAAGCCGCTGACCCACCGGCTGGAGGATGCGCTGGAGCTGGCGGAGGTGGTGCGGCGCTCCGGCATCGTCTTCGGCCTGACGCATAATTACACCGGCCACCCGATGGTGCGGCAGGCGCGGGAGATGGTCGCCGCCGGCGCCATCGGCCCGGTGCGGGTGGTGCAGGTGGAATATCCGCAGGACTGGCTGACCACGCGGCTGGAGGAGAGCGGGCAGAAGCAGGCCTCCTGGCGCACCGACCCCGCCCGCTCCGGCGCCGCCGGCTGCGTGGGCGATATCGGCACCCATGCCTTCAACCTCGCCGAATTCGTCACGGGGCTGCGCTGCGAGCGGCTGGCGGCGGAGCTGAGCACTTTCGTTCAGGGCCGCGCGCTGGACGACAACGCGCATATGCTGCTGCGCTTCGCCGGCGGCGCGCGGGGGATGCTCTGGTCCTCCCAGGTCGCGCCGGGCAACGAGAATGCGCTGCGCCTGCGCGTCTATGGCGAGACGGGCGGGCTGGAATGGGCGCAGGAACAGCCCAACCACCTGCTGCACAGCCCCTTCGGGGAGCCGCCCCGGCTGATCCGCCGCGCGGGGGCCGGGGCCAGCCCGGCCGCCGCCCATGCCAGCCGCATCCCCGGCGGGCATCCGGAGGGCTATCTGGAAGCCTTCGCCCAGCTCTACCGCGAGCTGGCCGACCAGATCGCGGCGCGGCTGGACAGGCGGCAGCCCGACCCCGCCAGCCTGCTGGTGCCGGGGCTGGAGGAGGGGTTGCGCGGCATGCGCTTCATCACCGCCGCCGTCGAATCCAGCCGGCGGGACGCGGCCTGGACGGCACTGGAAGGCTGATGCATCTCGGCCTCGATCTCGGCACCTCCGGCGTCAAGGCGGTGCTGACGGGGGCCGCGGGGGAGGTGCTGGCCCAGGCCACCGCTCCCCTGGCGGTCTCCCGTCCCCGTCCGCTCTGGAGCGAGCAGGACCCGGCGGAGTGGTGGCGGGCGACGGAAGCCGCCCTGGCGGCGCTGCGCCGCACGCATGATCTCTCCGGCGTCCGGGCGCTCGGCATCGCCGGGCAGATGCACGGGGCGGTGCTGCTGGACGCGGCGGATGCGGTGCTGCGCGCCGCCATCCTCTGGAATGACGGCCGCTGCGGCACGGAATGCCGGGAGTTGGAGGCGGCCGAGCCGCGCGCCGCCGCCATCACCGGCAATCTCGTCATGCCCGGCTTCACCGCGCCCAAGCTGCTCTGGGTGCGGCGGCATGAGCCGGAGATCTTCGCCCGCACGCGGCGCGTGCTGCTGCCCAAGGACTGGCTGCGGCTGCGCCTGACGGGCGAGGCCATCTCCGAGATGTCGGATGCCGCCGGCACGCTCTGGCTGGATGTGGCGGCGCGGCGCTGGTCTCCGGAGATGCTGGCGGCAACAGGGCTTTCCGAAAGCCAGATGCCCGCCCTGGTGGAAGGCAGCGCCCCCGCCGGGCGCCTGCGGCCCGAGGCCGCCGCGGCGCTGGGCCTGCCGCCCGGCATTCCGCTGGCCGGCGGCGCGGGGGACAATGCGGGCGGGGCGGTGGGCATCGGCTGCACGGAGCCGGGGGATGCCTTCCTCTCGCTCGGCACCTCCGGCGTCATCTTCGTCAGCGACCCCGGCTTCCTGCCCGACCCCGGCCGCGCGGTGCATGCCTTCTGCCACGCCCTGCCCGGGCGCTGGCACCGGATGTCCGTCATCCTCTCCGCCGCCGCCTCCCTCTCCTGGATCACCCGCGTCACGGGCGCGGCGGATGAGGCGGCGCTGCTGGCGGAGGTGGAGCGGGCGGGCCTGGCCGCCGCCCACGGCCCGGTCTTCCTGCCCTATCTCTCCGGCGAGCGGACGCCGCATAACGACCCGCATGCCAGCGGCCAGTTCTTCGGCCTCACCGCCGGCACGGAGCGAGCCGACCTGGCCCGCGCGGTTCTGGAAGGCGTGGCCTTCGCCATGGCGGACGGGCTGGAGGCGCTGGAGGCCCGGGGCGCCCGCATCCCCGCGCTGGCGGCCATCGGCGGCGGCGCCCGCAGCCGGGCCTGGCTGCGCATCCTGGCGGCCACGCTCGACCGGCCCGTGCTGACCGTGACGGGCGCCGAGACCGGGCCTGCCCTGGGGGCCGCGCGCCTCGCCCGGATCGCCTGCGGTGACGGCGGCATCGCCGAGGTCTGCGCCAAGCCCGCCATCGCCGCCGTGATCGAACCCGAGGGCGATCTGGCGGCGGGTCTGGCCCCCCGCCGCGCCACCTATCGCCGCCTCTATCCCGCGCTGCGCGATCTCTTCGCCGCGGCCCATCCGGAAACCGTCCGATGAGCACCATCTTCGACCGCCTGCCCCACATCCGCTATGCCGGCCCCGAAGCCACCGATCCCTTCGCGCTGCGCTACTACGACGCGAAGCGGGTGGTGCTGGGGCGGAGCATGGAGGACTGGCTGCGCCCCGCCGTGGCCTATTGGCATTCCTTCGTCGGCAACGGGCTCGATCCCTTCGGCGCGCCGACGCATCAGCGCCCCTGGTTCTCCGGCGACCCGGTGCAGGCGGCGCATCAGAAGGCCGAGGCCGCCTTCGTCTTCCTGGAGAAGCTCGGCCTGCCCTTCTTCTGCTTCCATGACCGCGACGTGGCGCCGGAGGGCGGGACGCTGCGGGAGAGCAATGCCCTGCTGGACCGCGTGCTGGAGACGGTGCAGGCGCAGATGCAGCGGACGGGCATCCGCCTGCTCTGGGGCACCGCCAACCTCTTCAGCCATCCCCGCTACATGGCCGGCGCCGCCACCAACCCGGACCCGGAAGTCTTCGCCTATGCCGCCGGGCAGGTGAAGCACGTTCTGGAAGCCACGCACCGGCTGGGCGGCGCCAATTACGTGCTCTGGGGCGGGCGCGAGGGCTATGACACCCTGCTGAACACCGACCTCCGGCAGGAGGACGCGCAGCTCGGCCGTTTCCTGAACCTGGTTGTGGAGCACAAGCACCGCATCGGCTTCCCCGGCACCATCCTGATCGAGCCCAAGCCGATGGAGCCCACCAAGCACCAGTATGACCGCGATGTCGCCACCGTGTACGGCTTCCTCTCCCGGCACGGGCTGCTGGGCGAGGTGAAGCTGAATATCGAGGCGAACCACGCCACCCTCGCCGGCCATTCCTTCGAGCATGAGATCGCGACGGCGGCGGCGCTGGGCATCCTGGGCTCGCTCGACATGAACCGGGGCGATCCGCAGAATGGCTGGGATACCGACCAGTTCCCGAACAACGCGCAGGATCTCTCGCTGGCCATGCTGGAGGTCGTGCGCGCGGGCGGGCTCGGCCAGGGCGGCGTGAACTTCGATGCCAAGATCCGCCGCCAGAGCATCGATCCCGAGGATCTGCTGCACGCGCATGTCGGCGGCATCGACACCACCGCGCGGGCCCTGCTGATCGCGGAGCGGATCCTGCGGGATGGCGGGCTGGAGCGGGCGCGGGAGGAGCGTTACGCCGGCTGGAAGAGCGGCTTCGGCCAGCAGGTGATGCAGGGGCAGGTCAGCCTGGAAGCCCTGGCCGAACATGCCGCGACGCATCCACCGCCGCAGCCGCGCAGCGGGCGGCAGGAGGCGCTGGAGAATATCGCCGCCCGCTTCGCCTGAGGGCGGGCCGGCGGCCGCCGGCTGTCCGTTCTTTCACCCTCCGCGCCGCACTCCGCTCTGGCACGGGCGCCCGATCTGCGCTTCAAGAAATGCCAGAGCTGGACTCGCCCGCCGCCTCTCGTGGCCGCGACAACCGGCCGCGAGGAGAGGGAGAGAAAGGTGAAGATCGAGCGGCTGCGCGCCTATATGACGCGCGACAAGGATCGCCCGCGCGTCCTGCTGGCGATGGACACGGATGCCGGCATCACCGGCTGGGGCGAATGCTACAACCACGGGCCGGACAGGGCCCTGCTGCCCCTGCTGAACTATCTGTCGACCTTCCTGGCGGGGCGCGATCCCCGCCGCATTGAGTTCCTGATCCAGTATCTCATGCAGCAGACCCGGTTTCCGCCGGGCGCGCTGGGGCTGGCGGCGATTTCCGCCATCGATCACTGCCTCTGGGACATCTCCGCCAAGGCGCTGGGCGTGCCGGTCTATATGCTGCTGGGCGGCCATGCGCGCGACCGCGTGCGCGTCTATGCCGGCGTCTATACCGCCCCCGACCCCGAGCGCGCGCGGGACGAGATGGACGCCCTGCATGAGGGCTGGGGATTCACCGCCTTCAAGCTCAGCCCCTATCGCATCGACATGCATGCCCATCGCTGGGGCGAGGTGGTGCGCACCAGCGCCGAATATTTCCGCCAGCTGCGGGAGACGGTGGATTCCCGCTACGAAATCGCCTTCGACGCCCATGCCAAGATCTTCGAGCCGCGTCAGGCCGCGCAGCTCGGCAATGCCCTGGCGCCCTACGACCCCCTCTTCTTCGAGGAGCCGCTGCGGCCCGAGAATTTCGAGGCCTGGGGCGAGCTGCACCGCGATCTGACCTGCACCCTGGCCACCGGCGAATCCCTCTACAGCCGCTTCGAGTTTCTGCGCCTGCTGCAGGTGCGCGGCTGCGACATCATCCAGCCCGATATCTGCGTCGTCGGCGGGCTGCTGGAGATGCGCAAGATCGCCGCCCTGGCGGAGGCGCATTTCGTCACCGTCGCGCCGCACAACCCGATGGGCCCGCTGGCCACGGCCGTGAATGTGCATTTCAGCGCCGCCCAGCCGAATTTCCGCATCCTGGAATACCGCCTGCCCAACGGGGCGAACTACGCCTTCCAAGCCGGCGGGGAGAAGGGCACGCCTGCCCCGCAGCAGGGCGAGGCCCGCTATGTCCTCGATCCCTACCTCCCCAGGGACGGCTACCTCGAGCTGCGCCCGGACCGCCCGGGCTGGGGCGTCGAGATCGACGAGGAGTATCTGAAGACCGACCGCTACATCCACTGGGAACGTAAGGTGCCCCTCCGCCCGGACGGCTCGACTGCCTTCGCCTGACGATCGGAACGGTGGCGCACAAAACCCTTTGACCGCCGCCGCGACCGATATATGGTCGTATGACAAGTACGGGACAGGCGGATGCGACAGAATCTCCGCCAGGACACCGGGAGGGATCGGATGGCGCATCTGCCGGACAGCAGGCCCTTTGGACACCCCCGGGCGCGGGTCCGCCGTGCCGGCCCGCGCCTGTCCTGAGCCGCATCCATGCTGCTTGGCACCCAGGTTCCCGCACGGGACGATGACGATTACCGCGTGATGGCCCAGCTCGGCGTCACGCATATCTGCGCCGACCCGCCCGGCAATCCGCATGACTGGACGCTGGACCAGCTCCTGGCCTTCCGTGACAGGATCGGCGGCTTCGGCCTCTCGCTGGACATGGTGCAGCTGCCGCTCTCCTCCCGCCCGATCGAGCAGCAGGCCAGCCCGGACATCCTTTCCGCCGGCTCCGACCGTGACCGGCAGATCGACAGCATCTGCCGGCTGATCGAGCGCCTGGCGGCGGCCGGCATTCCTGCCGCCAAATACAACCTCAACATCATCGGCATCCCCCGCACGGAGATGGAGCCCAGCCGCGGCGGCGCCATGAGCGAGGCCTTCCGCTGGGAGAAGGCCGAGCAGGATGCGCCGCCCACCATGGCCGGGGTGCTTCCGGAGGACGAGAACTGGGAGCGGATCGACTACTTCCTGGAACGGGTGGTGCCGGTGGCCGAGAGCAACCGCGTCCGCCTCGCCTGCCACCCGCACGATCCCTATACGCCGCCCGGCTATCGCGGCGTCACCCGCGTCCTGGGCACGGTGGAGGGGTTGAAGCGTTTCGTGCAGATGCGGGAAAGCCCTTACCACGGGCTGAACTTCTGCCAGGGCACGGTGGGGGAGATGCTGGACGACCCGCGCCGCGAGGTGGGCGAGGTCATTCGCTGGTTCGGCGAGCAGAAGAAGATCTTCAATGTCCATTTCCGCAACATCCGTGGCGGCAGGCTCTCCTTCATGGAGACCTTTCCGGAGGATGGCGACATGGACATGTGGGATTCTCTGCAGATCTACGCCGAAACCGGCTATCCCTACATGATCATGCCGGACCATGTGCCGCTCATCAGCGGCCGCGATCCCAAAGGCACGGCCTTTGCCTTCTGCTACGGCTATATCGCCGGGCTGCTCCAGGTCCTTGGTTCCCGCCGCGGTGATCGCGATTGACTCCCTTCCGGCGCGATCCCTAGCCTGGATGAAAAGCCGTCACGGAAGCTGGTGCCTTGCCGTGGCGGCCACTGACCGGAATCCGCCCCGATGCGGACCGGAACACGCAAAGCGTTGAACGTCACGGGAAAACCCGGGCGTCTGGAGGAAGACATGTCCAAGAATCAGGGTCGCCCTCCACGGGCGACACCGGAACTCTGCCGCCTGGACCGCCGCCAGCTGCTGCAAGGTGCCATGGGCACCGCCGTGGCCCTGGCGCTGCCCGGCAGCGCCTTTGCCCAGGGCGCCAAGGAGGCCCCGGACCTCGCCAAGCTGGTGGCGGACAAGAAGCTGCCGCCGCTGGCCGAGCGCCTGCCCTCCCGCCCGCTGGTGGTGCCGGTGGAGAAAGTCGGCCGCTACGGCGGCACGCTGCGACGTGGGCTGCGCGGTTCCTCCGACCATAACGGCATCCTCAAGATCGTCGGCAACCAGGGGCTGGTGCGCTGGAACCTCGCCTATACCGAGGTGCTGCCCTGCGTGGCCGAGAAATGGGACGTCAATGCGGAGGCGACGGAATTCGTCTTCCACCTCCGCCCGGGCATGCGCTGGTCGGATGGCCATCCCTTCACCGCCGATGACATCGTCTTCGCCATAGAGGACTGCGCCAAGAATCCCGAGCTCTTCCGCTCGCCGCCCTCGACCATCACCATCGCCAACGCGGCCTGCACGGCGACCAAGATCGACGACAACACCGTCAGGTTCACCTTCAAGGCGCCCTACGCCACCTTCCTGGAGGCGCTGGCGACGCCGCTTGGCCAGTATCCGACGCTCTTCCCCAGGCATTACTGCAGCAGGTTCCACCCGAAGTACAACCCCGAGGCCAATAACCAGGCCAAGGCGGCGAATATGTCGGACTGGGCGGCGCTGTTCCGCGTCAAATGCGGCGATGTGGAGATCCCCTCCCGCTGGGGCAATCCGGAGAAGCCGGTGCTGGACCCCTGGGTGATCGCCGAGCCCTATACCGGCGGCGCCACCCGCGTGGTGCTGGAGCGCAACCCCTATTTCTGGCAGGTGGATACGGCGGGCAACCAGCTGCCCTATATCGACCGGCTCAATCTCGGCATCTCGCAGGACGTCGAATCCCTGATGATCGACGCCGTCTCGGGCAAGCTCGACATCCAGGACCGGCATATCGACAGCCTGCAGAACAAGCCGACCCTGTCGCGCAACATGCAGAAAGGCAACTACCATCTGGTGGAGCTGATCGGCGCCTCGGCGCAGCAGATGCAGATCTACCTGAACATCACCCACAAGGACCCCGCCATGCGGGCGATGTTCAGCAATAAGCGCTTCCGCCAGGCGCTCTCCCACGGCATCAACCGCGCCGAGATCATCGAGCTGGTCTATCTCGGCCAGTCCGAGCCCTACCAGACCGGGCCGCGCCCGGGCCATCCCTGGTATCATGAGAAGCTGGCCCGGCAGTTCACGGAATACGACCAGGCCAAGGCCAATGCCATCCTGGACGAGATCGGCTACAACAAGCGCGACGCACAGAATTTCCGCCTGCGCCCGGATGGGCAGAAGATCTTCTTCTCGGTGGATGTGATCCCGACCCTGGCGCCGGACCAGGTGGATGCGCTGGAGCTGGTGAAGCGCCACTGGTCCGCCATCGGCGTCGACATCAAGGTCAATACCATCGAGCGCGCGCTGTACTACACGCGCGGCGACAATAACGACCATGACGCCGCCACCTGGTCCGGCCCCGGCGGGCTCGACCCGATGATGGACCCCCGCGACTATTTCGCGCAGCACCCGCAGGGCACGCGCTACGGCCTTCCCTGGGCGCTCTGGTACGTTTCCGGCGGCAAGGACGGGATGGAGCCGCCGGAACACCAGAAGAAGCGCATGCAGCTCTTCGACCAGGCGCGCGGCACGGCCGATCTCGGCCAGCGCGCCGAGATCATGAAGCAGGTCTTCGACATCGCCGCCGAGGAATTCGAATCCTTCGGCATCTGCCTCTACTGCAACTCCTTCGGCGTGGTCAGCAACAAGCTGCAGAACGTGCCGCCGCGCTACCCGAATTCCTGGTCCTGGCCGAACCCGGGTCCGGCGCTGCCGCAGCAGTTCTTCTTCACCTAGCCCGGACTGCCGGCCCGCCCGCCTCCGGGCGGGCAGGCGGCCAGCAACATGGAGCGGGAACCATGCTGAAATTCATCCTCAAGCGGCTTGCCTGGATGGTGCCCGCCCTGCTGGTGGTGTCCTTCCTGTCCTTCGTGCTGATCCAGCTGCCGCCGGGCGACTATGTCACGACCTATATCGCGACCCTGGCGGCCTCCAACGAAACCGTTGACCAGAACACGGCCATGGAGCTGCGGCAGCGCTTCGGCCTCGATCAGCCCATGATCGTCCAGTATGTGAAATGGATCAGCAATATCCTGCTGCGCGGGGATTTCGGCCTCAGCTTCGAATGGCAGCAGCCGGTCAGCGGGCTGATCTGGGAACGGATGGCCCTGACGCTGGTGCTGACCTTCGCCACGCTGCTGGCCACCTGGGGCATCGCCCTGCCGCTCGGCGTCTTCTCGGCGGTGAAGAAGTATTCCATCGCCGATTATGTGCTGACCTTCTTCTCCTTCGTCGGGCTGGCCGTGCCGTCCTTCCTGCTGGCGGTGGTGCTGATGTACATCGCCGCGGTGGAATGGGGGCAGGAAGTCGGCGGCCTCTTCTCCGACGCCTATGTCAACGCGCCCTGGAGCATGGCCAAGGTCGTTGACCTGCTCGAACATCTCTGGATTCCCGTCATCATCCTGGCGGTCTCCGGCACGGCCAGCCTGGTGCGCGTGATGCGCGCCAATATGCTGGACGAGCTGAACCGCCCCTATGTCACCACGGCGCGCGCCAAAGGCCTTTCCGAATTCCGCCTGCTGATGAAATACCCGATGCGGGTGGCGCTGAACCCCTTCATCTCTACCATCGCCTGGCTGCTGCCCAACCTCGTCTCCGGCTCCATCATCGTGGCCATCGTGCTGAACCTGCCGACGGCGGGACCGATGCTGCTGCAGTCGCTGATGAGCCAGGACATGTATCTGGCCGGCGCCTTCGTGCTGCTGACCTGCGTGCTCACCCTGCTGGGCTCGCTGATCAGCGACATCCTCCTCGCCATCGCCGATCCGCGCATCCGGCTGGAGTAACAGGACATGTCTGAGGCCATCATCGGCACCGTCGATCGCCGGAGCCTTGCCGTCGCCTCTCAGTGGCAGCTGGTCTGGTGGGCCTTTCGCCGCCACCGGCTGGCCATGGTGGGGCTGGTCATCACCGTCATCTTCTATGTCATCGCGCTCATTCCCGGCTTCTTCGCCATCAACGACCCGGAGCAGCAGAATACCCGCGCGGCCTATCACCCGCCGCAGGCCATCCATTTCATCGCGCCGGATGGCAGCTTCGGCCCCTATGTCCATCCTTCCGTCATGAAGCGGGACCCGGACACGCTGGAGATGGGCTATGTGCCGGATGAGACGAAGACGGTGGGGCTGCGCCTCTTCGGCCAGGGCTTCGAATACAAGCTGCTCGGCCTCTTCCCGACGCGGGTGCATCTGCTGGCGCCCTCCGAGCCGGGGCAGGTGGTGCTGCCGCTGGGGGCGGACCGCCTCGGGCGCTGCGTCTATTCGCGCATCATGCAGGGCGCGCAGATCTCGCTCTCCGTCGGCCTCGTCGGCGTCCTGCTGTCGCTGACGCTGGGCATCATCCTCGGCGGCATCTCCGGCTATTACGGCGGATGGGTGGATTCGGCGGTGCAGCGGGCGGTGGAATTCGTCCTCTCTCTGCCCGCCATCCCCATCTGGCTCGCGGCCTCGGCCGCCGTGCCGCATGACTGGCCGGCGACGCTGAACTACTTCACCATCACGCTCATCCTCTCCCTCACCGGCTGGGCGCAGCTGGCGCGCGTGGTGCGCGGCCGCTTCCTCAGCCTGCGAACCGAGGATTTCGTGGCCGCCGCGCGGCTGGACGGCGCCTCGGAGAAGCGGATCATCTTCCGCCACATGCTGCCCTCCTTCGCCAGCCACATCATCGCCTCCGTGACGCTGGCCATCCCGGCGATGATCCTGGCGGAGACCTCGCTCTCCTTCCTCGGCCTCGGGTTGCAGCCTCCCACCATCTCCTGGGGCGTGCTGCTGCGGGAGGCGCAGAATATCCGCTCCATCGCCACCGCCCCCTGGCTCTTCGCGCCGGGTGTCGCCGTGGTGCTGGCCGTGATCGCCCTTAACTTCCTGGGAGACGGTCTGCGCGATGCCGCGGATCCGTACAACAAATGAGCGCCACCGTCCTGCATCCGCGGCCGGCGACGCCGGCGGCGCCCGAGCCCGAACTCGTCCTGGAGGTGCGCGACCTCGCCACGCATTTCCCCACCCGTGCCGGCGTGGTGAAGGCGGTGGACGGCGTCTCCTTCACCCTGCGGCGCGGCCGCACCCTCTGCGTGGTGGGGGAGAGCGGCTCGGGCAAGAGCGTCACCGCCCGCTCCATCCTGCAGATCGTCGACGCACCCGGGCGGATCGTCGCCGGCTCCATCATGCTGCACCGGCCGGATGGCAGCGCGGTGGATCTGGCGAAGCTGCACCCGCGCAGCCGGCAGATCCGCGCCGTGCGCGGGCGGGAGATCGCCATGATCTTCCAGGAGCCGATGTCCGCCCTCTCCCCCGTGCATACGGTGGGCAACCAGATCACCGAGGTGCTGCGTCTGCATCTCGGCATGGGCAAGGCCGAGGCGCGCGCGCGCTGCATCGAGTTGCTGCGGCAGGTGGAGATCCCGAATCCGGAGCGGGCGATCGACCGCTATACCTTCGAATTCTCCGGCGGCATGCGCCAGCGCGTCATGATCGCCATGTCGCTGGCCTGCAACCCGGCGCTGCTGATCGCCGATGAACCGACCACGGCGCTGGACGTCACCACGCAGGCGGAGATCCTGGACCTCATCAAGCGGCTGCAGGCGCAGCATGGCATGGCCGTGCTCTTCATCACCCACGACATGGGCGTGGTGGCGGAGATCGCCGATGAGGTGCTGGTGATGTATCATGGCAAGGTGATGGAGGGCGGGCCGGCCGACCAGGTCTTCCATGCCCCGCGCGACGATTATACGCGCATGCTGATCGGCTCCGTGCTGAAGCTGGAGCAGGAGGCGGAGATCCGCCAGCGCCGCCAGCCCATCTCCGAGGCCACGCCGCCGGTGCTGGAGGTGCGCGACCTCAACATGGTCTTCGGCACGGCCAAGACGCAGCTACGCGCGGTGGATGGCGTCTCCTTCGACCTGCGGCCGGGCGAGACGCTGGGCATCGTCGGGGAATCCAGCTCCGGCAAGACCACCATGGGGCGCTGTCTGCTGCGGATGTACGACCCCACCAGCGGCTCCATGCTCTACCGCCGACCCGACGGCAGCACGGTCGATCTCGTCACCGCCGACAAGCCCACCCTGAGGATGGTGCGGCGGGAGATCCGCATGGTCTTCCAGGACCCGGTCTCCTCGCTCAATCCGCGCATGACGGTCGCGCAGATCGTGGGCGAGCCGCTGCTGGTCAACGGCATCGCCAAGGGCCGCGCGCTGGATGACCGGGTGGCAGGGCTGCTGAAGCAGGTCGGGCTGAACCCGGACTGGCGGGAGCGTTATCCACATGCCTTCTCCGGCGGGCAGCGGCAGCGCATCGGCATCGCCCGCGCCATCGCGCTCAATCCCCGCGTCATCGTGGCGGATGAGGCGACCTCGGCGCTGGATGTCTCGTTGCGCTCGCAGATGCTGGACCTGCTGATGGGCCTGCAGGACGAGCTGGGCCTGGCCTATGTCTTCATCAGCCACGACATCGGCGTCATCCGCTACATGTGCGACCGGGTGGCGGTGATGTATCGCGGCAAGATGGTGGAGACGGGGCCGGCGCGGCAGGTCTGCAACGCCCCTACCCATGCCTATACCCAGGCGCTGCTCTCCGCCATTCCGCGGCCCGACCCGCGGGAGCGGAGCATGCACAAGCGCTTCCGCTATGTCGCCTGAGGAAGCCGGGCACGGCATCCTCCATCTCGCCATCGGGTCCCGGCTCTTCGCCTGCCGGCTGGAACCGGGCGGCGGGTTGCGGTGGGACGCCGGGGTGGAGGTGCCGGAGGCGGTGCAATATGCCTGGCCCCATCCCCGGCTGCCGCTGCTCTATGCCGCCTTCAGCAACCGGGCCTCCGGACGGGATGACCGGCACGGGGTCGCCGCCTTCCGCATCGACCGGCAGACCGGCGCGCTCTCCCCCTTCGGGGAACCCGTCTTCGTCGAGAGCCGTCCCATCCACCTGACGCTGGACCCGGCGGGCCGGTATCTGCTGATGGCCTATAATCAGCCCTCCGCCCTGACCGTCCACCGGCTGGGGGAGGATGGCGGCATCGGCGCCCCGGTGCGGCAGGAGCGGCCGGTGGAGGCCGGCATCTACGCGCATCAGCTGCGGGTCTCGCCCTCCGGCGGGCTGGTGCTGCTCTGCGCGCGCGGGAACGACGCCACGGCCGGCACGGCGGAGGAGCCGGGCTCCATCCAGATCTTCCGCTTCCGGGATGGTCAGCTGTCCCAACTGCCGCCGGCCCCCGTCTTCGGGACGCGCAGCTTCGGCCCCCGGCACCTGGATTTCCACCCCAGCCAACCCTGGGTCTATGTCTCGCTGGAGCGGGGCAACCAGCTGCTGGCCTATGAGCTGGAGGAGGAGAGCGGCCGCCTCTCGCCCCTTTTCAGCCGGGACACGCTGTTCCAGGGGGCGGAAGGCCGGGCGCCCCGGCAATATGCCGGGGCCATCCATCTGCATCCCAACGGGCGCTTCCTCTATCTCGTCAACCGCTCGGACGGCGCGGTGGAGGAAGAGGGGCAGAAGCTGCATGGCGGGGGCGAGAACAGCGTCGCCTGCTTCGCCATCGCCCCGGCGACAGGCGAGCCGGAACTGATCCAGACGGCGGAAACCCGCAGCTTCCATTGCCGCAGCTTTTCCATCCACCCGGAGGGCCGGATGCTCGTCACCGCCGCCGTGGGCTCCCTGGCGGTGCGGGAGGGCGATGCGCTGCGGCATGTGCCGCCCAGCCTGACCTTCTTCGGCCTGGGGGAGGATGGCCGTCTCACCCTTCAGGGCCAGCATGCGCTGGATTCCCGGGCGGGCCAGGCCTTCTGGTGCGGCATGCTCGCGCCATAGGCGGTGCCGCGGGACCAGGCGCCCCTGGCGGAAACCCCGCCTTCCGCCGGCAGCCGGCACCGGCACCGGCACCGCTGCCCCTGACCGGGGATAGATGCCGTGACCTTCCAGCCCGCCACCGCCTTCCCGAGGCCGCCCCGCCTTCACGCCCGCTCCTTCCCTGAGGGCCGGAAGGATTCTGGTCACATCTGGCGGAGGTTGGTATGACGGCTCCGAAAGCAGCCGCGAAAAGTATTCGGAGCGTAACAATAATGAACGGCACCGTAAAAATCCCTGAGGGTGCAAGCCGTTCTCAGACACAACAACAGTGGCTGGAGCACGTTACCGAGCTTGATTCCAATATTGCTCAGTCGGTGTCTGACATCATTTCTGATAATTCCGCAGAATTCGTCTCTGTTTTCTATTCGACACTGCTCGACGACGAAGAAGCCGCGCCTTTCCTCTCCCATAATATGGTCAACGAGCGGCTGAGCCATTCACTGCAGAAATGGCTGCTGCGGCTCTTCTGCGACCAGCCGGAGGATGTGGAGACCTTCGCCAGGGAGCAGCAGGCGATCGGGGTGGCGCATGCGCGCATGCAGATCCCGATCCACCTGGTCATGCAGGGCGCCCGGCTGCTGAAGGGGGCGATCATCCGTCACCTGGCCAGGACAACGCTGGAGCGGGACGCCCTGGTCGAGGCCATGATCTATGTCGGTGCGCTGATCGACATCGCAGTGGCCCTGATGAACCAGGCCTTCGTCAAGGACACCCGGCGGGGGGCGCAGACCGACGAGGCCTACCGGATCTTCGCGCTCGGCCAGGATATCTCGCTGGAGCGGGAGACGCAGCGCGCTGCCCTGCTGGAATGGAGCCAGGGGGTTCTCTTCAGCCTCTACAGCCATCCGCCCGGCGCGCCGCTGCCCTCCCTCGGCAGCTCGGATTTCGGCCTCTGGCTGCACCACAAGGCCGGCATCATGTTTCAGGGCGCCAGCGCCCTCGACGAGATCCGCGCCAGCATGCGGGAGGTCGACCAGCTGCTGCTGCCCGCCATCGTCCGCGCGCGCCATGCCGATTCACCCACGGTCGCGCGGCAGCTGGAGGAGTTGCAGAACAAGATCACGGAGATGAAGTATCTCCTCTCCAGCCTCTTCCAGGCCGCCGCCGCGCTGGAGAACGGGCGCGACCCGCTGACCCGCGCCCTGAACCGCCGCTTCCTGCCCTCCATCCTCAGCCGGGAGGTGACGCTGGCCGCGCAGAGCGACAGCAGCTTCAGCCTGGTGATGATCGACGTGGACCACTTCAAGGAGGTCAACGACCGCTTCGGCCATAGCGGCGGGGATGTGGTGCTGGCGCAGGTGGCCGAGACCATCCAGGAATCCTGCCGGATGGGCGATTTCATCTTCCGCTATGGCGGGGAGGAATTCCTGATCGCGCTGGTGGAGACGGACAGCGCCAAGGCCCTGCAGGTCGCCGACCGCATCCGGCGGGACCTGGAGGCGAAGGAGATCCGGCTGGCCGATGGCAGCAGCCTGCGGGTCACCCTCTCGGCTGGCATCGCCACCTTCAACGGGCATCCCGACTACACGCATCTGGTCAATGCGGCCGATCTGGCGCTCTACCGCGCCAAGCGCGCCGGGCGGAACCGCTGCGTGCTGGCCGAGGAACCGGCCTGAGCACCTTCCCCGGCGGCAAGCCGCCCATGGCCCGGCGAGGCGGGCCATGGGCCGTGGCCGTCAGCGCAGGGTCGGCATGACGAATTCGGCGCCGGCGCGGATGCCCGTCGGCCAGCGCACCGTCGCGGTCTTCAGGCGGGTATAGAAGCGCACGCCCTCCGGCCCATGCACATGGTGGTCGCCGAAGAGCGAACGCTTCCAGCCGCCGAAGGAATGGAAGGCCATGGGCACGGGGATCGGCACGTTCACGCCGACCATGCCGGCCTTGACGCGGCTGAGGAAGCTCTGCGCCACATCGCCGTCCCGCGTGAAGATGGCGGTGCCATTGCCGAATTCATGCGCGTTCACCAGGGAGAGCGCATCCTCGAAGCTGTCGCGGCGGACGACGGAGAGCACCGGGCCGAAGATCTCCTCGCGGTAGATGCTCATCTCCGGCGTCACATGGTCGAACAGCGTGCCGCCGACGAAGAAGCCCTTCTCATAGCCCTGGATCTTCAGGCCGCGGCCATCGACGACCAGCTGCGCGCCCTCGCTCAGGCCCGCGTCGATATAGCCCAGCACCTTGTCCGCATGGGCGCGGGTGACCAGCGGGCCCATCTCGGCCTCCGGGTCCATGCCCGGGCCGATCTTCAGCGTCCGCACCTTCGGCGCCAGCCGCTCGACCAGCGCATCGGCCACAGCCTGGCCCACCGGCACAGCGACGGAGATGGCCATGCAGCGCTCGCCGGCCGAGCCATAGGCCGCGCCCATCAGCGCATCCACGGCCTTGTCCAGATCGGCATCGGGCATGATGACCATGTGGTTCTTGGCGCCGCCCAGCGCCTGCACGCGCTTCCCGGCCGCCGTGCCGCGCTTGTAGACGTATTCGGCAATGGGCGTGGAGCCGACGAAGGAGACGGCATCGATCAGCGGGTGGTCCAGCAGCGCGTCCACCGCCTCCTTGCCGCCATGCACGACCTGGAAGACGCCCTCTGGCAGGCCAGCCTGCTGCAGCAGCGCCGCGATCTCATTGGCCAGGCTCGGGTCGCGCTCGGAAGGCTTCAGGATGAAGCAGTTGCCGCAGGCCAGCGCGACCGGGAACATCCACATCGGCACCATGGCCGGGAAGTTGAAGGGCGTGATGCCCGCCACGACGCCCAGCGGCTGGCGCATGGAGACGGCGTCGATGCCGCGCCCGACGGCCTCACTGAACTCGCCCTTCAGCAGCTGCGGGATGCCGCAGGCGAATTCCACCACTTCCAGCCCGCGCTGCAGCTCGCCCTTGGCATCGGAGAAGACCTTGCCGTGCTCGGCGGTGATGATGGCCGCCAGCCGGTCCATGTCCCGCTCGATCAGGTCGCGCAGGCGAAACATCACGCGCGCACGGACATGCGGGGAGGTCGCGGCCCATTCCGGGAAGGCGCGCGCCGCCGCTTGCACCGCGGCCTCGATCTCCTCCGCCGTGGCGGTGGCGACCTGGCCGGCGCGCTCACCGGTCGCGGGGTTGAAGACATCGGTCAGCTTCGGTGCGGTGCCCGGCGCGCGGCCGGCGATCACATTCGGCACCAGATAGGGAGCGGTGGCGGACATCGGTTTCCTCCTTCAGGCCCGGAACCCTGGATAAAGGTCCCAGGCCGGCTTGGCAGCTTGAATCGGTGGGTGGCGGGCGGGCGGGAGGCTCCGCATCGGCAGGTGGCGCGGCCATGCGCCGCCACGGGCGGAAGCCCGCGCGGATCGTGCCGGCGCATCCAAAGCGCGGGCGCCGCTCCGCCTTCCCTGGGGAAGGACAATGGCCGACACGCTTCCTCCTGGTCCTTGTTCCCGGCGAGGGCCCGGGCGCGCGCCAGGGCCTTCGCCTCACTGGTAGCGTTGACGGATATGAACGGATACGGGAATTTCCGCGCGCAATCTGTGCAGAAACGCGCATCCCTATGCCCAAGCCCTTCGACTGGAACGACCTCCGCTTCTTCCTCGCCGTCGCGCGTTCCGGCACCATCTCCCTCGCGGGGCGCAGGACGGGCACCGACCATGCCACGGTGGGCCGCCGCATCTCGGCGCTGGAGGCGGCGCTGGGCGTGCAGCTCTTCGAGCGTAACCCGCGCGGCTACAACCTGACCCGGCATGGCGAGCGGCTGCTGGCCACGGCCGCCGCCATGGAGCGGGAGGCCGAGCGCCTGGAGGAGGAGCTGGCGGGGCAGAACCAGGGCCTGACCGGCACGCTGCGGATCAGCACGCTGGAAGGCTTCGGCAACTTCTTCCTGGCACCGCGCATCGGCCGCTTCGCCGCGGCGCATCAGCGCCTTTCGGTCGAGCTGATCACCATCCAGCAGATCCTCGCCCTCTCCCGCCGCGAGGCTGATATCGCCGTCACCCTGGCGCCGCCCGCCAGCGGCCGCTTCCTGCACGAGCACCTGACGGACTACCGCCTGTTCATCTATGGCTCGCGCGAATACCTGGAGAGCCACCCGCCCATCCGCGGCCGCGAGGATCTCGCCCGGCACCCCTTCGCCGGCTATGTGGACGATCTGATCTTCACGCGCGGGCTGGACTACCTCTCGGAGATCGTGCCGGGGCTGCGGGCGCGGCTGCAGAATTCCAGCCTGCACGCGCAGATGGAGGCCGCGGTCTCCGGCTTCGGCCTCTGTGTCCTGCCGGCCTTCATCGCCAATACCCGGCCGGAGCTGCAGCGCGTGCTGCCGGAGGAGATCTCCCTGCTCCGCAGCTACTGGATGGTGGTGCATGCGGATGTGGCGGAGCTGGCGCATGTCCGCCTCGCCCGCCGCTTCATCCGGGAGGAGGCACTGGCCGCCGCCTCCCTCTTCATGGGCATGACGGAAGGCTGAGCGCGGCCCAGGACGCCGCTATTCCACGCCCCGCCATTCCAGGAATTCCCCGGCCGGCATCGGGCGGCCATAACGGTAGCCCTGGCCCTCCGCGCAGCCATGGGCGGCCAAGATCGCCTCCTGCTCCGCCGTCTCCACCCCCTCCGCGATCACCTGCAGGCCGAGGCGCCGCCCCAGCGTCAGCACCGCCTCCACGATCGCAAGGTCGTGCGTGTTCCCGGTGATGTTGGAGATGAAGCTGCGGTCGATCTTGATGTGCGTCAGCGGAAAGTTCTTGAGCGTCGTCAGGGAGGCGAAGCCGGTGCCGAAATCGTCCAGAGCGATGCCGATGCCGCGCTCGCGGAGGCTCCGCAGCGGCCGCAGCACCTCCTCGTCCTGGCGCAGGGCGATATTCTCCGTCAGCTCCAGCTCCAACGCCTCCGGCGGCAGGCCCCGGCGGGCGAGCGCCGCCCCGATCCGCCCCGCCAGGTCGCCGGCGCGCAGCTGCCCGCCGAACAGGTTCACGCCGATCCGCAATTCCAGGCCGGCGCGGCGCCATTCTGACGCCTGACGGCAGGCCTCGTCGATGATCCAGTCGCCCACGGCCACGGCCTGCGGGCTGGCCTCCAGCGCCTCCAGGAAGGCGGCGGGGGGCAGCAGCCCGCGCAGCGGGTGCCGCCAGCGCAGCAGCGCTTCCGCCCCCACCAGCGCGCCATCGGCGAGGCGGATCTGCGGCTGGTAGTGCAGCTCGAACTCGCCCTCGCGCGCGGCGCGGCCGATCTCCTCGGCCAGCAGGCGCCGGCCCTCGTATTCCGCGCGGATGCTGCTGTCGAACAGCAGGCACTGGCTGCCGCCCGCCGCCTTCGCCCGCTGGTTGGCGAGGTCGGCATCGGACAGCAGCATGTCGAAAGCCGCGCCGGATGCCGCCGCGCCAAAGGCCAAGCCGGCGCTGCATGTCAGATGGAAGACCCGGCCGCCGGCCTGGAACGGCTCCGCCACGATGGCGGACTGCAAGGCCCGCGCCGCCGCCACCGCCTCCTCCGGGCCGCCGATGCCCGGCAGCAGGGCCGCGAAATCGTCGTTGGACAGCCGCGCCAGCGCCCCCTGGCTGTCCAGCCGCCCGGCCAGCCGCCTGGCCGCCTCGCGCAGCACGTCGTCGCCCGCCCGGTGGCCGACGGTATCGTTCACATTCTTGAAGCCCTCGAGGTCCAGCACCAGCGCGGCCATGGGCTGCCGCGTGGCGGCTTCCTTCTCGCCGAATTCCCACAGGCCGGCACGGTTCAGCAGACCGGTCAGCCCATCGTGATAGGCCATGTGCCGGAGCTTCTCCTCCGCCCGGACCTGTTCGGTCACATCGCGGCTGAAACTCGTGACGCCGCCATCGACGGCGGGGAAAACGCTCAGGTCGAAATAGCCGCCGCTCGGCTCATGGAACATGAAGACATGGGCGGGCACGCGCTCCGTCATCGCCCGCCGGAAGGCCTCGCCGGCCGGAGTGCCGGCGATCTCGGGGAATGCCTCCCAGAGATTCCGGCCGAGCAGGCCGGGCCGGCCCAGCCGGTTGGCCAGGCGCGCATTGACGAAGGTGATGCGCCAGCCGGTATCGGCGGCGAGGACGCCATCCGTCGTGCTCTCCAGCATGTCACTCAGCCGCCGCTCGCGCTCCGCGACGGCCTCGGTCATGGTGTCGAAGGCCCTGCCGAGATGACCGATCTCGGAGCCATGATCGATCAGCCCGGCCCGCGCCCTCAGGTCGCCCTGGCGCCAGCGTTCCGCCACCGCCACCAGCCGCGCCAGCGGCTGGCGGATGAAGCGTGTGGCGAACCACCAGGCCGCCAGCAGGGTCAGGCCCAGCACCGCCAGGGAGACCAGCAGCCCCTGCTGCCACCGCCGCTCCGTCTCGGCGAAGGCCGTGGAATGATCCAGCGCGACGGCGACGAGGAAGCCGGCCCCCGGCTCGGCCCCGGCGGGGACATAGCCGACCACCTGGCGGATCTGCCGCGCCGGGTCCTCCACCTCGGTGATTCCGGCATGGCGGTCGTCGAGCAGGTGGCGCAGGCCCGGGGGCAGCGGCTGCCCCAACAGGCTTCCATCCGGCAGATCCACCAGCACATCCCCGGAAGGGCTGGCAACGATCAGCCGCGAGCCGGGCGGCAGGCCGGTCCGCCCGAGATCCTCCGCGAGGCGGCCCAGGTCCAGGCCCGCGCTGAGAACGCCGTCGAGCTGCATCTCGCCGCCATAGAGCGGCAGGGTGAAGTTCAGCGTGCGCCGCCCGGTGACGGAGCCCACGGTATAGCCGCTGATCGAGAAGCGCCCGCTCTCGATCGCCGCGCGGAAGCCGGGCCGGTCCGAGATATCCGTGCCGGGCGTGGCGCTGCTGCACCAGATCCGCCCGTCCGGATCGGCCACGCCGATGGCGGTATAGATCGGGAACTGGTCGCGCAGGCGCCGCAGCACCGCGTTGCAGCGTGGCGCGTCATGTTCCCACACCGCCGGCATGGAGGAGAGGACCGCCAGCAGCTGGCGCGCCCCATCGGCCACGCGCCCCTGCTCGGCGGCGACCAGCTGGGCCAGGCGCAGCGCCTGTTCGGCGATCTCCGCCCTCTGCTCCCGCCGCTCCTCGACATTGCGCCAAGCCTCCAGGGCCGCCGGGGGCAGGGCGCTGACGGCCACGAGCAGCAACAGTCGGGAGAGAAGGCTCACGGGCACATCCCCGGATGTGCCGCCCCGCGCGGCGCGAGGCAACGCGGGATGGCGCCAATGCCAGCATTATGACCGCGGCGGAACATCCAGCCTGGGGCAGCCGGTCTTCCACGGAACCTCGTCTCCATCATCCCGATGGAAAAGCACGGGAAGAGGGCTGGCAAGGCGGGGGCTTATCTTTCCTCGACCAGACGGGGAGGCAGAGCCGTCCTGCCGGCCCGACGGACCAGGGTGGCGCGGGCGGCCGGCAGTTCCCGCGGATGGCGCAGGCGCAGCACGGCCAGGTGCGGATAGGCCCCGCCGGCCAGTGCCACCTCCACCCCCTGCCGCCAGGGGCGCCACTGGGTCCAGGCCCAGCGGATGGGGTGGCCGGGTTCCAGCAGGTTCCGCCACCGCTCGCGGTTGCCGTTCCACAATTCCCGCCGCCCCAGCAGGCGGGCAACGGAGCGGCGGATGACGCGGGCCATGATGAGCGGCCGCGGGTAGTCCAGCCAGACCAGATGCGTGGCACGCGCCCAGAGCAGGGGACGCACGACCCGGTAGTTGCCATCGGCCACCCAGGCCGGGCCGGCGCTGGCCGACTCGGCCCGCGCGGTGAAGGCCGCCGGCGCGGCGGCGGTCCAGCCGGGCTCCCAGTAGAGCGCGTCCAGCTCGATATGCGGCACCTGCATCTCCTGGGCGAGTTGCCGTGCCAGGCTGGTCTTGCCGGCACCGGAGATGCCGATCACCACGATACGCATGCGCCACCTCCTGCCCGGGGGCCACGGGGGCCGGGCCGCGGGAATCCAGGCTATCTCCGCTTTGTCGTGGAATGGTAGCCCGCTTGCCTTCCCCGCCATCAGGCGGCATATGTTATGATATAACATGACGGGACTGAGTAATGCACCGCCGCAGCCTGCTGGCCCTCTCCCTCGCCTCGCCCTTCCTGGCACGGGGCGCCGCCGCGCGGACGGCGGTGCCGGTGGTCGCCTCCTTCTCCATCCTGGGCGACATGGTGCGGCAACTGGGTGGAGAGCGCGTGGCCCTGCGCGTGCTGGCGGGGCCGGATGTGGATGCCCATGCCTTCCAGCCCCGCCCCTCGGATGCCGGGGCCATCCGCGGGGCGCGGCTGGTGGTGCGCAACGGCCTGGGCTTCGACCCCTGGCTGGACCGGCTGGTGCGTTCGGCAGGTTATGCAGGCCCGGTGGCGACGGCCAGCGAGGGCATCAGCCCGCGCCGGCTGGAGGAGCACGGCCATGGCCATGACCACGATCACGCCGGAGAGGCGGTGGACCCGCATGCCTGGCAGGACCTGCGCCATGGCCAGGCCTATGCGCGCAACATCGCCCGGGCCCTGGCCGAGGCCGACCCCGCCGGCGCCGAGATCTACCGGCGCCGCGCCGAAGCCTATCTCGCCCGGCTGGAGGCGCTGGATGCCTGGGTGCGGGCGCAGATCGCCAGCGTGCCGGAGGAGCGCCGCCGCGTCGTCACCAGCCATGACGCCTTCGGCTATTTCGGCGCGGCCTATGGCGTGCGCTTCCTGGCGCCGCAGGGCGTCAGCACCGATAGCGAACCTTCCGCCGCCCAGGTGGCGCGGCTGATCCGGCTGCTGCGGCAGGAGGGCATCACCGCCGTCTTCCTGGAGAACATGGCCAATCCCGCCACCCTGCGGCGGCTCGCGGCCGAGGCGAAGGTCACGATGCGCGGCCGGCTCTATGCCGATGCCCTCTCCGCCCCCGATGGCCCGGCGCCGGATTACGAGGCGATGTTCCGCCACAATCTCGGGCTGCTGGTGCCGGCCATGCGGGGCGAGGGCTGAGGCCACCCAGGCCCGCGCGGGCTGCCCGCCGGCCTCCCGGCCGGCGCGGCGGCAGGCCCTGGGCGGCGGGAGCTGCCTGCCCTCAGGCCCCCGGCACGCCCTTGGAGGTGCTGTATTCGAAATGCAGCGCCTCGCCCGGGAAGATGCGGGGATGGATGGCATGGGCCGCCATCGCCGCCTCCGAGAAGCCCTGCAGGATCAGCTTCAGCTTGCCGGGATAGGTGGCGATATCGCCGATGGCATGGATGCCCGGGCGGTTGGTCTCCAGCGTCGCGGGGTTCACGGCGACATGGCTGCGCTCCAGCCCCAGCCCCCATTCGGCGATCGGCCCCAACTCCATCGACAGGCCGAAGAAGGCCAGCAGGTGGTCGGCCGGCACCCGGCGTTCCTCCCCCTTCATGGTCGCCAGCACCACATGTTCCAGTTCGCCCTCCGTGCCTTCCAGCCGGGACAGCTGGTAGGGGATGGCGAGGTCGATCTCGCCGCGCCCGGCGGCCGCTTCCATCTGCGCCACGCTCTCCGGCGCCGCGCGGAACTTGGGGCGGCGGTGCACCACAGTCACCCGCGCCGCCACGTCCTTCAGGCTCAGCGCCCAGTCCACCGCGGAATCGCCGCCGCCGGCGATCACCACCCGCTTGCCGCGCAGCTCCTCCCGGCGGGAGACCATGTAGCGCACCGCGCCCGTGGCCTCGAAAGCCTCCAGGTTGTTCAGCGGCGGCCGGTTGGGGCCGAAGGCGCCGGCCCCGGCGGCGATGATCACGGCCTTGGCCCGCACCTGCTCGCCCTGGCTGGTGCGCAGCAGGAAACCGCCCTCGCCGTCCTCGGCCAGGGCATCCACCCGGCGGCCCAGCAGGTAGATGGGGGCGAAGGGCTGCGCCTGCTCCTCCAGCCGCGCGATCAGCTCGGCGCCGGCGATCGCCGGATGGGCGGGGATGTCGTAGATCGGCTTCTCGGGATAGAGCGCGGCGCATTGCCCGCCGATCGCCTCCAGCGTGTCGATCACCACGCATTTCATCCGCAGCATGCCGCATTCGAACACAGCGAAAAGCCCGGTCGGGCCGGCACCGATGACGGCGACATCCGCCTGAATGGCAGCCTCATGCGCAGCGGGGGCGGGGTGGGTGACATCGGCCATCAGAGGGTCTCCGCGTCTCGAAGGCAGGGTGCATAGGGCATATCGGGGCGCGCCGAAACCTTGGGGCGCATCGCCGGAGGCCAAGGAGGCCCAGCCCCTCCGGGTACCGGCCGGGCCTACGGCGCCATCCCGGGCTCCGCCACGAGCTGGCCCATGGCGCGCCGGAGGTCATGGTCCCCTCAGCGGCCAGGGCATCAGCCTGCGACAAGTTTTATTCATAAGGTTCAGGCGCTTGGCGCCATGCCCGGGCGCCGGTTCGCCCGGTGAACCCGAAAGGGGCCCGGGGTGGCGTGTCCACTCCGGCCCGGGCAAAGGCCGTGCCCTTGCCCGGGGTTCCCAGGGGCTGCCCCCCGGGTCTCAGAACCTCAGCGCATCGGTGGCGCGTAATGCACGCCACCCTTGTTCCAGAGGTTGTTCAGCCCGCGCTGGATGCCCAGCGGCGCCAGGTTGCGGTCCCAGATCTCGCCGTAGTTGCCCACGGCCTTGACCACGCGCACGGCCCAGTCCCGCTCCAGGCCCAGCATCTTGCCCAGGTCGCCGGTCTTGCCCATGAAGCGCTGCACATCCGGGTTCGGGCTATTCGCCTGGGCGTCGATATTCTCGGCGGTCAGGCCCAGCTCCTCGGCGGTCAGCAGGGCGAAATGGGTCCAGCGGACGATGTCGAAGAAGCGCCAGTCGCCCTTCCGCACGGCCACGCCCAGCGGCTCCTTCGAGATGACCTCGGGCAGCACCACATACTGGTCGGCATTGGCGCCCTGGTTGTAGCGCAGCGCAGCCAGCGAGGTGGCATCGGTGCTGAAGGCGTCGCAGCGGCCGCTGAAGAAGGCCTTGCGGGCTTCCTCGATGTCCTCGATCAGCACCGGCGTCATCGTCATGCCCTGGGTGCGGAACCAGTCGGAGGCATTCAGCTCGGTGGTGGAGCCGGGCTGCATGCAGATGCTGGCGCCGTCCAGCTCCTTGGCCGACTTCACCCCGGACGCCGCCTTCACCAGGAAGCCCTGGCCGTCATGGACATTGACCGCCGCGAAGGCGAGGCCGAGCGCCGCCTCCCGCGAGAGGGTCCAGGTCGTGACGCGGGAGAGCAGGTCGATCTCGCCGGACTGCAGCAGGGTGAAGCGCTGCTGGGTGGTGGTGGGGGTGATCCGGGCCTTGCCGGCATCGCCCAGCATGGCGGCGGCGATGGCGCGGCAGTAATCGGCATCGATGCCGCGGAACTGGCCGTCGGAGCCGGGCGTGGCGAAGCCCACGGTGGCCGGCGTCACGCCGCAGATCAGGGCGCCCCGGGCCCGGATGGCGCCGACGACATCGGCGGAGGGCTGGGCGGACGCGGCGAAGGGCAGGGCCATGAGGGCCATCGCGGCGCTCAGGCCACCGAGGCGGAGGGATGCCAGGAGGCGCATGGGTGTCGTTCCTCTGGAGAAGTAGGGCGGCAGGCAGGCTGATGGTCGGCCGGGGCAGCGGATAGGCTTGCGGCCCCGGCCCCGCAAGGTTCAAGCAATGAGATATTCACAGCCCGGCTCCGCCGCCGCGCGCCGCCCTTGTGGTGGTGGGGGCGGGCGGGGCAGATTGGCGGCGCCGATGTCCCTGGAATCCCTGACCCTCGCCCTGCCCGACCTGGCCGCCACCGAGGCCCTGGCCGCCCGTGCCGCCGCCCTGGCACGGCCGGGGGACGCGCTGCTGCTGGAAGGCCCGCTGGGCGCCGGTAAATCCGCCTTCGCCCGCGCCTTCCTGCGCGCGGCGGCGGGGGATGCGGGGCTGGAGGTGCCCTCCCCCAGCTTCACCCTGGTCCAGGCCTATGACCTGCCGCTGGGCGTGGCGCATCATTTCGACCTCTACCGCCTCTCCGGCCCCGAGGAGCTGGAGGAGCTGGGCTGGGAGGAGGCGCGGGACGGCATCGTCATCGTCGAATGGCCGCAGCGCCTGGAATACCTGGCCCCGCCCGATGCCCTGCGGCTGCGGCTGGAGCCGGGCGAGGGCGATGCCCGCACCGCCACCCTCTCCGGCTGGGGCGCGCGGCTGGAGGCGCTGCGGGCGTGATGCAACCGAGCCAGACGCGATCGGCGCTTGGCAAAACCGGCCCGTGCCGCCAGGAACCCGCCGCAGCATGAACGCCATCGACCGCTTCCTGGACGCCACCGGCTATGGCCGGGCCAGCCGCGCCGCCCTGCCGCAGGATGCCGGCCACCGCCGCTACACCCGCCTCTCCGGCGCGGTGCCGCGCCCCGCCCTGCTGATGGACTGCACCGATGCCCCCCGGGTCGGGCTGACGCCGGAGGAGGACCTGCTGCCCTTCCTGCGCATCGGCGCGCATATCCGCGGCCTCGGCCTCTCCGCGCCCGAGGTGCTGGCGGAGGACCGGGCGAACGGGCTGCTGCTGGTGGAGGACCTGGGCCGGGAGACCCATGCCGGGCTGCTGGACGCCGGGGCCGACCCGCTGCCGCTCTACGTGGCGGCCGCCGAGGCCCTGGCCGCGCTGCATGCCGCGCCGCCCCCGCCCGGCCTGCCGGATTACGAGGCGCCGGCCATGACGCGCATGGCCGGCCTGACCTTCCTGGACTGGTGGTGGCCCGCCAGCTTCGGCGCCGCGCCTTCCGACGCCATCCGCGCCGAGTTCGAGGCAGCGCTCCATGCCATGCTCTCACCCCATGCCGGGGCCGATGGCTTCGTCCACCGCGACTATTTCCCCGCGAACCTGATGCACCTGCCGGACCGGCCGGGCGCGCGGCGCGTCGGCATCATTGACTTCCAGGACGCGGCGCGCGGCCATCCCGCCTATGACCTCGTCAGCCTGCTGCAAGATGCGCGGCGGGACGTGGCGCCGGAGGTGCGGCGCATCGCGCTGGAAGCCTATCTGGCCGCCCGCCCCGGCCTGGATGCCGGGGGCTTCACCGCCGCCATGGCCGCCATGGCGGCGCAGCGCCACCTGCGCGTCGCCGCCCTCTGGGTGCGGCTGGCGCGGCGGGACGGCAAGCCCGCCTATCTGCGCCACGGCCCTCGCTGCTGGGCGCTGCTGGAACAGGCGCTGCAACACCCCGCCACCGCGCCGCTGCGCCGCTTCCTGGACCGGCATGTGCCGCCGGAGCTGCGCCGGAACCCCGCCGCCCTCAAGGATACCGCCGCGTGACTTCTCTCTCCTCCGCCATGGTCCTGGCCGCCGGCCTCGGCACCCGCATGCGGCCGCTGACCGAGGCGCGCCCGAAGCCCCTGCTGCCGCTGGCCGGCCGCACCCTGCTGGACCACGCGCTGGACCGGATCGACGAAGCCGGCATCGGCAATGTGGTGGTCAATGCCCATTGGTTCCCGGATCGGATCGAGGAGGTCTGCGCCGCCCGGCCGCAGCCGCCGCGGGTGGTGGCGGAGGATACGCTGCTGGAGACCGGCGGCGGCGTGCGGAATGCCCTGCCGCTGCTGGGCGAGGATCCCTTCCTCGTGGTCAATGGCGACGCCTACTGGATGGACGGCCCCGTCTCCACCATCGCCCGCCTTGCCGGCCGCTTCGACCCGGAGACGATGGACGGGCTGCTGCTGATGGTCCGCGCCTCCCAGGTGGACAGCGAGATCGGCCATGGCGACTTCCTGCTCGACCCCCTCGGCCGTGTCCGATGGCCGAAGGAGCGGGAGGTCTCGCCCTATGTCTTCGGGGGCTTGCAGATCGTCCATCCCCGGCTGATGGAGGGCAGCCCGGAAGGGTCCTTCTCCATGCGCGAGCCCTGGAGCAGGGCCATCGAGGCCGGGCGCCTCTACGGCCTGGTGCATGACGGCGCCTGGTTCCATCTCTCCCGCCCCGGCGACCTGCGGGTGGCCGAGGCCGCCCTGGCCACCGGCCTGACCCGGGCGCTGTTCTGATGCCTGGCGCTGTTTTCTGATGAAGGTCCCGCCCCCATGAGCGGCACGCGCCGGCTCGGCCTCTACAACATCCCCGCGCATCTGCCCTTTCTGGACACCCTGGCGCGGGGCGTGATCGAGGAAATGGGGGAAGCGGGGCAGGACCCCACCGCGCTCTCGCGCGTCACCATCCTGCTGCCCACCCGCCGCGCCGCCATGGCGCTGCGGGAGGCTTTCCTGCGCTGCGCCGATGGCCGCACCATGCTGCTGCCGGTGATGCGGGCGCTGACCGGCCTCTCGGTCGAGGATGCGGACGAACTCGCCCTGCCCGGGCTGCTGGACCTGCCGCCCGCCGTCGATGCCGCGCGCCGGCAGGCGGTGCTGACCTCGCTGGTGCTGCGCCTGCCGCCCCGCTACGGCGGCCCCAACGGGCCGGAGCAGGCCTGGCGCCTGGCCCGCGCCCTGGGCGAGCTGCTGGACGAGATCGCGCTGGAAGGCTGCGACCCCGCCCGCCTGCCGGAGCTGGTGCCGGAGGAATTCGCCACCCACTGGCAGGTGACCATCACCTTCCTGCGCGGCGTGGTGGAGGCCTGGGAGGGCTGGCTGGAGGAACAGGGGCTGATGGATATCGGCCCCCGCCGCGTCGCCGCCCTGAAGGCCCAGGCGCAGGAATGGCGTGACCACCCGCCCGCCGCCCCCGTCTTCGCCGCCGGTATCGGCGCGGGCGGCACCATCCCCGCCGCCGCCGAGCTGCTGCGCGTGGTGGCCACCCTGCCGCGCGGCGCCGTCATCCTGCATGACGGCGTGGAGAAGATGTCGGCCGAGCTGTGGGAAGCCATCGCCGGCAGCCCCACCCATCCCCTGGCCGGCCAGTACCGGCTGCTGCGGCAGATGGGCGCGGTGCTGGAGGATATCCGCCCCTGGCACGGGCTGGGCGCGCCGGGCCTCGCCCCGGAAGGCCGCCCCTCCGGCGACCCGGCCCTGGCCCGCCGGGCCGAGCTGCTGGCCCGCGCCATGCGCCCCGCCGCCGGGCTGGATGCCTGGCTGGACCGCCAGCCCGAATACTGGAAGCCGGCGCTGGACGGCCTTTCCCTGCTGGATGCGCCGGATGTGCAGGCCGAGGCCGTCTCCATCGCCCTGCTGCTGCGGCAGGCGCTGGAGACCCCCGGCGCCCGCGCCGCGCTGATCACCCCGGACCGCGACCTCGGGCGCCGCGTGGCCGCCGAGCTGACGCGCCACGGCATCCTGGCCGATGATTCCGCCGGCCAGCCGCTGGGGGAGACCCCGGCCGGCGCCTTCCTGCGCCTGCTCGCCCGCGCGGTGGCCGAGGGTTTCGCGCCGGCCCCGCTGCTGGCGCTGATCAAGCACCCGCTGGCCGCCGGCGGCATGTCGCGCCAGGCCTGGATGGAGGCGGTGCGCCTGCTGGAGCGGCGCACCCTGCGCGGCCCCCGTCCCGCCCCCGGCATGCGCGGGCTGCGCGCCCGCGCGCGGGAGGCCCTGGGGCGCGAGAAGGATGCCCCCCTGCTGGCTCGCGCCCTGGACCTGCTGGACGCGCTGGAACGCGCGCTGGGCGATTTCCTCGAACTGCCCGACGGTCCGGCCCGCCCGCCGGCCGACCTGCTGGAGGCGCATCTGGCCGCCGCCGAGGCGCTGGCCGCCACCGAGACCCGCCCCGGCGGGCTGCGCCTCTATGCCGGGGAGGAAGGCGAACCGCTGGCCGTGCATCTGGCCAGCCTGCAACCCGCCTTCCGCGAGCTGGCGCCGATGAGCCCGGCCTCCTGGCCTGCCCTGTTCGACGTGGCGCTGGAAGGCCCGCTGGCGCCCAGCGTGCGGATCAGCCGGGGCCGGGCCGGCGGACGGCATCCACGCGTCGCCATCCTCGGCCTGCTGGAGGCGCGGCTGCTGCATCACGACCTCGCCGTGCTGGGCGCGCTGGAGGAAGGCGTCTGGCCCCAGGCCACCGACCCCGGCCCCTGGATGAGCCGCCCCATGCGCGCCGAATTCGGCCTGCCGGAGCCCGAGGCGCGCATCGGCCGCGTCGCCGCCGATTTCCTGCTGGCCGCCGCCTCCGCCCCCGACGCGGTGCTGGCGCGGGCGCGCAAGCGGGCCGGCAGCCCCACCGTGCCATCCCGCTGGCTGACGCGGCTGGAGACCTTCCTGGGTGGGCAGCGCGACGGGAGCGGCCAGGGCCTCGCCCTGCCGCGCAACCCCGCCGCCGCCTGGGCCGCCGCGCTGGACATGCCGGCCGAGGTACGCGCCTGCCCCCGCCCCTCCCCCTGCCCGCCGCCCGAGGCGCGCCCGCGCGAGATCAGCGTCACCGAGATCGCCGACCTGGTGGCCGACCCCTATGGCTACTACGCCCGCCGCGTGCTGCGCCTGGTGCCGCTGGAGCCGCTGGATGCCGAGGTCGGCGCCAGCGACTACGGCAACCTCGTGCATGACACCATGGCCGGCTGGACGCGGCGGCTGGACGGCAGGCCCTGGCCCGGCACCGCGCAGGCGCACGCCTGGTTCCAGGAAGCTGCCGAGGATACCCTGGCCCGGGCCGCCGCCCGGCCCGGCCTGCTGGCCTTCTGGCGCCCGCGCCTGGCGCGGATCGGCGAATTCGCCGTGGCGCAGGAAGCCGCCGCGGCCGCCGGGCACCGCATCATGCACCGCTATGCCGAGGTGGCGGGAAGGCTGACGCTGCAGGGCACCGGCCTCTCGTTGAAGGTGCGGGCCGACCGCATCGACCGGCTGGCCGACCGCAGCCTGGCGCTGATCGACTACAAGACCGGCACACCCCCCAGCAGTTCCGAGGTGGCCGATGGCCGCGCGCCGCAGCTGCCGCTGGAGGCCGCCATCGCCGAGCGCGGCGGCTTCGAGGGCATCGAGCCCGCCTCCGTCTCCGCGCTGACCTACTGGCGCCTCTCCGGCGGCGGCACGCCGGGCGAGGTGAAGCCGGTGAAGGGTGACCCCGCCGCCCTGGCCGCCGATGCGCTGGACCAGACCGAGGCGCTGCTGCGCGCCTTCCTGCTGGGCAACCGCCGCTTCACCGCCCGCCCGCATCCGCGCCGCAGCCCGGTGCGGCGCGACCATGACCATCTGGCGCGGGTGGCGGAATGGGGCAGCGCGGAGGGGGAGTGACGGAGTGGCTGGCAGAAGCCAGGGAGCACTACTGCCCTGAGACCCCCGCCGGGGTGACAGTGCCACCCCGGACCCTGCTTCGGATTCCGCGAGGCCTCAGCCGGAAGCCTCATGCCGGCGGCAGGTGCCTTCGCATTCTCCAGAAATTCACGCGGGCCGAATCCGCGGCCGCCGGAGGTCGATGACCGCCGGCGCATCCACCATGGCACGAAAGAAAGGGAATGGCGGGGTCCGGGGTGGCACTGTCACCCCGGCGGGGGTTCCGAGGGGGCAGCGCCCCCTTGGCCCCAACCGGCGCAAGAGCAACCGATGCAGGCAAACATCCTGATCCTGACAGGCGCCTTGTTGATCGAGGCGCTCGCGGGCTATCCACCCTTCCTCTTCCGCCTGATCCGCCATCCCGTGGTCTGGTTCGGCGCGTTGATCGGCTCGCTGGACCGGCACCTGAACAGCGAGGCGCAGAGCTTCGCGCGGCGGCGGCTGATGGGCGTGGTGGCGCTGCTGGTCCTGCTGCTGGTGGCGGTGCTGCCGGCGGCCCTGCTGCAATGGGCGCTGTTGCCGCAAGGCTGGGCCGGGCTGGCGGTGCTGGCTGTGCTGGCCGCCAGCCTGCCGGCTCAGCGCAGCCTGCATGACCATGTGGGTGCGGTGGCCGAAGGCCTGGAGGAGCATGGGCTGGAGGGTGGCCGCACCGCCGTCTCCATGATCGTCGGCCGCGATCCGCAGAGCCTGGACGAAGCCGGCGTGGTGCGGGCCGCGACCGAGAGCCTGGCGGAGAATTTCTCCGATGGCGTGGTCGCGCCGGCCTTCTGGTGCGCCCTGGGCGGGTTGCCCGGCGCGGTCTTCTACAAGGCCGTGAACACCGCCGACAGCATGATCGGCCACCGCTCCGCGCGCCATGCCGCCTTCGGCTGGGCGGCGGCGCGGCTGGACGACCTGATCAACCTGCCGGCCTCCAGGCTTTCGGCCTTCTGGATCTGGCTGGCGGCGGCATTGCTGCCGGGGATGGATGCGGGCGGCGCCTGGCGCGCGGTCTGGCGGGATGCGCGGCATCACCGCTCGCCCAATGCCGGCTGGCCGGAAGCGGCCATGGCCGGCGCGCTGGGCCTGCGGCTGGCGGGGCCGCGCGTCTATGGCGGCAGGCGCGTCGAGGATGGCTGGATGGGCCGTGGCCGGGCCGAGGCCACGGCCGCGGATCTGCGGCGTGCCCTGGCGATCTACCGTCTGGCCTGCAGGCTCCAGCTCGTGACCCTCGCCTGGGCGGCGGCATTCCTGCTCGGTTAAGGCAAGAGCGTTGTTGCCAGCCCGATGCCGGAATGCCTAGGCTCACCACAAGCCCGCGTGAAGTGGGCATGAAGAGGGGAGGCGAGGAAGAATGCGCTACCGCGCAAACGATCCGGCGTGCCTGCAGGGTGCCGCCTGACAATGGCCACCGTCGATATCCGCGATGTTCGCAAGAATTTCGGAAGTACCGCCATCCTCCACGGTGTGAATGTGGATATCGAGGATGGCGAATTCGTGGTGCTGGTCGGCCCTTCCGGCTGCGGCAAATCCACGCTGCTGCGCATGATCGCGGGGCTGGAGAATATCTCGGGCGGGGAGGTCTCGATCGGCAACCGCGTCGTCAACAACGTCCCGCCGAAGGACCGGGACATCGCCATGGTGTTCCAGAACTACGCGCTCTATCCGCATATGACGGTGCGGGACAACATGGCCTTCTCGATGAAGCTGGCGAAGGCGCCGGCCGATATCATCGAGGCGGAAGTGACACGCGCGGCCCGCATCCTGGGCCTGGACAAGCTGCTGGACCGCTATCCGCGCCAGCTTTCCGGCGGACAGCGGCAGCGCGTGGCGATGGGCCGGGCCATCGTGCGCCACCCGCAGGTCTTCCTGTTCGACGAACCGCTTTCCAACCTGGACGCCAAGCTGCGCGTGCAGATGCGGGCGGAGATCAAGGACCTGCACCAGCGCCTGAAGACCACGACCATCTACGTCACGCATGACCAGATCGAGGCCATGACCATGGCCGATAAGATCGTCGTCATGCATGGCGGGCATGTGGAGCAGATCGGCGCGCCGCTGGAGCTTTACGACCGTCCCGCCAATCTCTTCGTCGCGGGCTTCATCGGCTCCCCGGCGATGAATCTGCTGGCGGGCGTGGTGCGGGACGGCACCTTCCACCCCGATGGCGGCGAGAGCCCCTGGCCCCTGCCTGCCGGGGCCTCGGCGGTGGAAGGGCAACGCGCCACCTATGGCTTCCGGCCGGAGCATCTGCGCCTGACCGAGGACGGCATTCCCCTGACGGTGTCGCTGATCGAGCCGACGGGGTCGGAAACCCAGGTGACCGGCCGCAACGGCACGGCGCAGGTGGTGGGTGCGTTCCGGGAACGCATCACGGCACGGGTGGGCGAGAGCATCCATGTCATGCCGGATACGGCCCTCGCCCATCTCTTCCATGGCGAGACAGGCCAGCGTCTGAACTGACAGCAAAAAAATGGGCGCATTCAAGAACAAGCGGCGCCCCCTGAGGAGGACCACAAGAATGTACGACCTGACACGCCGCGGGGCTCTGGGGCTTGGCGCCGGCGCACTGGCCGCCGGCCTGCTGCCCGGCCAGTCCCGCGCCGCCATCCCCATGGGCAATGCCACCGCGCCGAAGCTGGAAGTCGAGAAGGGTGCCAGCCTGCGCGTGCTGCGCCCCACCAAGTTCGTCGATGCCGACGAGACGGTGTTCCGCCAGAACACCCAGAAGTTCAGCGAGCAGACGGGCGTGCAGATCCGCGTGGATTTCGCGGGCTGGGAGGATCTGCGGCCGCAGACCGCCGTCGCCGCCAATACCGGCGCCGGGCCGGACGTGGTGGTGGCCTGGGCGGACGACCCGCATATCTATGCCGACAAGGTGCTGGACCTGACGGAGCTGGCCAGTTACCTCGGCCAGAAATACGGCGGCTGGATGGCTCTGCCACAGCGCTTCGGCAAGAAATGGGGCACGGACCAGTGGATCGCGCTGCCCATGGGCGGCTCCGGCGGTCCCTGCGTCTATCGCATCTCCTGGCTGAAGGAAGCGGGCTTCGACAGCCTGCCGACGGACCATGCCGGCTTCCTCAAGGCCTGCCAGGCGCTGAAGGCCAATGGCCATCCGGCCGGCTTCGCACTGGGCAATGCAGTAGGCGACGGCAATGCCTATTGCAACTGGCTGCTCTGGAGCCATGGTGGCATGGTGGTCGATGAGCAGGGCAAGGTCGCCATCAACAGCCCCGAGACCATCAATGCGCTGAAATACGCGCGGGACCTGTACCAGACCTTCATCCCCGGCACGCTGTCCTGGGGCGATGTCAACAACAACCGCGCCTATGCGGCGGGCGAGATCGGGCTGACGCAGAACGGCGTCTCCATGTATTTCTCGCTGAAGAACGACCCCAAGACCGCGGCCGTCGCCGCCGATACCGGCATGGCCCGCATGCCGCTGGCCCCGGGCGGCCAGATGGCGGAAAACGTGCTGCTGCTGAACGCCATGGTGTTCAAGCACACGAAATTCCCCAATGCGGCCAAGGAATACCTGCGCTTCATGATGGAGGCGGAGCAGTATGACACCTGGCTGACCGGCTGCGGCGGCTATTGGTCGCATCCGCTGAATGCCTATGCCGAAAGCGAGGTCTGGAAGAACGACCCGAAGCTGGCCGTCTATCGCGACACCAACACCACGCCCTTCTGGTCCGGCTACAAGGGCCCGATCAGCCAGGCTTCCGGCTCGGTCGCCGCGGATTACGTGGTGGTGCAGATGTTCGCGGCCGCCTCCTCCGGCCAGTCGACGCCCGAGGATGCGGCGCGCGAGGCCGAGCGCCGTGCCCGCCGCTACTACCGCTGAACTGGCCTGCCGTTCGGCGCGGCCGTGGGGGAAACCCCACGGCTGTCCTGCAAGGATATGAACCATGTCCGTGAGCGCGACTGAGCGCACGACCAACTGGCGGCGCCCGCAGGTCAATCAGGGCTGGCTGGCGCGGCTCTTCGATTCCAAGACCTTCCTGGTCATCGCCTGCCTGACGCCGGCCCTGGGCCTGCTGCTGGTCTTCCTGACCTATCCGCTGGGCCTCGGCATCTGGCTGGCCTTCACCGATACGCATATCGGCCGCGGCGGCTATTTCATCGGGTTCGAGAATTTCGAATCCCTCTGGCACGACCGTGTCTTCTGGGGAGCGGTCTTCTACACCGTCTTCTACACGGCGGTGGCCACGGTGCTGAAATTCGGCCTCGGCCTCTGGCTGGCGCTGCTGCTGAACGAGAACCTGCCGCTGAAATCGCTGCTGCGGGCCGTCATCCTGCTGCCGTGGATCGTGCCCACGGTGCTCTCGGCCATCGCCTTCTGGTGGATGTTCGACGCGCAGTTCTCCATCATCTCCTATATCCTGGTGGATAAGCTGGGACTGCTGGACCAGTATATCGACTTCCTCGGCACGCCCTGGGCCGCGCGCTGGTCGCTGGTCTTCGCCAATGTCTGGCGTGGCATTCCCTTCGTGGCCATCAGCCTTCTCGCTGGTCTGCAGACCATCCCGCCCTCGCTCTACGAGGCCGCATTGCTGGACGGCGCCTCGTCCTGGCAGCGTTTCACGCGCATCACCGCGCCGCTGCTGATGCCGATCCTGGCGGTGGTGCTGACCTTCTCGGTCCTCTTCACCTTCACGGATTTCCAGCTGGTCTATGCCATCACGCGCGGTGGGCCGATCAACTCCACCCACCTGATGGCGACGCTGGCCTTCCAGCGCGGCATTCCCGGCGGGCAATTGGGCGAGGGCGCGGCCATCGCGGTCTCGATGATCCCCTTCCTGGTCCTGGCCACGCTCTTCAGCTATTTCGCCCTTGCCCGCCGCAAGTGGCAGCAGGGAGAAGACAATGAGTAAGGCCGCCACCGCGGATGACGGCTCCGACCTGCTCTCCTGGCAGTCGCGCCAGCGGCGGGTGGTGACAGTCTATCTGCCGCTCATCTGCTTCGTCGTCATCCTGCTCTTCCCCTTCTACTGGATGACGGTGACGACCTTCAAACCCAATGCGGAGCTGTACGACTACAAGAACTACAACCCCTTCTGGGTGGTGAGCCCCACCCTGGCCAATATCAGGAAGCTGCTCTTCGAGACCAGCTACCCGTCCTGGCTCTTCAACACCATGCTGATCGCGGTCTGCTCCACCGTGCTCTCGCTGGTGGCTTCCGTGCTCGCCGCCTATGCCATCCAGCGGCTGCGGTTCAAGGGTTCGGCCTATGTGGGGCTGGCGATCTACATCGCCTATCTCGTGCCGCCCTCGATCCTCTTCATCCCGCTGGCCAGCATGGTCTTCCAGCTCGGCCTCTTCGACAGCCCCTTCGCTCTGATCCTCACTTATCCCACCTTCCTGATTCCCTTCTGCACCTGGCTGTTGATCGGCTATTTCAAATCCATCCCCTATGAGCTGGAGGAATGCGCGCTGATCGACGGCGCCACCCGGTTGCAGATCCTGCGGCAGATCACCCTGCCGCTGGCGGTGCCGGGGCTGATCAGCGCGGGCATCTTCTCCTTCACCCTGTCCTGGAACGAGTTCATCTACGCCTTGGCCTTCATCTCCTCCTCGGAGAACAAGACGGTGCCGGTGGCGATCCTGACGGAACTCGTGCAGGGCGATGTGTATCAGTGGGGGGCGCTGATGGCGGGCTCGCTGCTGGGCTCGCTGCCGGTTGCCATCTTCTATTCCTTCTTCGTGGACTACTACGTCTCCTCCCTGACAGGGGCGGTGAAGGAATAAGCCACGGCACGGGAGGAGGCCGCGCGCCTCCTCCCACACGCGCTCGTTTCCCGCGGGGAACTGGATGGGCGCGCAGGAGCCGCTATCATCCTCCCCAGCCGAACCGGAAGAACGGAGGAAACGCCATGCGCAGCTGGGCCCTGGTGGAATACGGAGCGCCGCTCCAGGAAATCGACAGGCCGACACCGCAGCCGCAGGGGACCGAGGTCCTGGTCGAGGTCTCGCATTGCGGCGTCTGTCATTCCGACCTGCATACCTGGGAAGGCTATTACCAGCTGGGCGGCGGCCGGCGGCTGGAACACCGTACGCGCGCGACACTGCCGCTGGCCATCGGGCATGAGATCGTCGGCCGCATCGTCTCGGCCGGGCCGGATGCGGGGCCGGTCCCGGTGGGGGAGCGGCGGATCGTCTATCCCTGGGTCGGCTGCGGCCATTGCGACCGCTGCCGGGATGAGCAGGACCAGCTCTGCCCGGATACCAAGCCCATCGGTATCCGCCGGGACGGCGGCTTCGCCACCCATGTCATCGTGCCGCATCCGCGCTACCTGGTGGACCCCGGCGCGCTGAACCCGGCGCTGGCCGCGACCTATGCCTGTTCCGGCATCACCGTCTATTCCGCCGTCCGTAAGCTGATGCCGCTGCCGCCGCAGATCCCGGTGGTGGTGATGGGCCTGGGCGGGCTGGGGCTCTCGGCCGTCTCCATGCTGAAGGCCATGGGGCACGAGGCCATCATCGCCGCCGATGTCAGCGAGGCGAAGCTGGAGGCCGCCCGCGCCGGCGGCGCCAGCACCACCGTGCTGGCGAAGGGCGATGACATCGCCGCCCGGCTGACGGCGGCGGCCGGCGGCCCGCTGCGCGCGGCGATCGACCTCGTCAATTCCTCCGAGACGGCGCGCCTGCTGTTTGACTCCCTCGCCAAGGGCGGCACGCTGGTGCAGGTCGGGCTCTTCGGTGGGGAGATGACTGTCGACCTGCCGGTGATGGCGATGCGGGAGCTGGCGCTGCGCGGCAGCTATGTCGGCTCGCTGCGGGACCTGCGGGAGCTTGTGGCGCTGGCCAACAAGGGCGGGCTGCCGCCCATTCCCATCACGGAGCTGCCGCAGGACCAGGCCAATGAGGCGCTGCAGCGGCTCCGCAACGGCCAGAATCTCGGCCGCATGGTGCTGCGGGCCGAGGCCGTCTGAGCAAAGCCGTCGGCGGGCGGATCATCCGCCCGCCGGCTCAGCGCGCCATGCCCAGCAGCGCGCCGATATCCACATGCCGCTCCAGATGCGCGGCCAGGCCATCCAGCGCGGCCTCCACCTCCGCCTCATGGCTGCGCGGCGCGGCGGCGGCGCCCAGCCGCGCCAGCCAGGCGGCGCGCTGCCCGTCATGCCCGAAGAGGCCATGGGCATAGGTGCCGGCCACACGGCCATCGGCGGAGCTGGCGCCATCCAGCCGCCCATCCGCCAGCCGCAGCAGGGGCCGCGCGGTATCCGCCCCGGTGGTGCGGCCGATATGCATCTCGTAGCCCTCGAAGGGCACGCCATCGGCGAGGCTGCTGCCCCGTACCGCCTCCAGCCGCTTCTCGCCCGCCAGCACCGTCTCCACCTCCAGCAGGCTGAGGCCCGGCACCTCCCCCGGCGGGCCTTCCGCGCCCTCGGGGTCGGCGATGCGCCGGCCCAGCATCTGGTAGCCGCCGCAGAGCCCCAGCACCGCGCCCCCGCGCCGGCGATGCGCGAGGATGTCGATATCCCAGCCCTCCCGCCGCAGCGCCGCCAGATCGGCGATGGTGGATTTGGAGCCCGGCAGGATCACCAGCGCCGCCCCGGCCGGGATGGGCTGCCCGGGGCGCAGCAGGCGCAGGTCGATGCCGGGCTCGGCGGCCAGGGGGTCGAGGTCGTCGAAATTGGAGATGCGCGGCAGCAGCGGCACCGCCACGCAGGGCTTGCCCTGCTGCGACGGACCGATGCTCTCCAGCAGGTCCTGCGCGTCCTCGGCCGGCAGGCGGCGTGCGCCGTCGAAAAAGGGCACCAGCCCCAGCGGCGCCCAGCCGGTGCGGCGTGCGATCTCCGCCATGCCTTCGGCGAACAGCGAGAGGTCGCCGCGCATCCGGTTGACGATGAAGCCGCGGATCATGGCCGCGTCCGCCTCGGCCACGACATGCCGCGTGCCAACAAGGCTGGCGATCACCCCGCCTCGGTCGATATCCCCCACCAGCACCACCGGCACATCCGCCGCACAGGCAAAACCCATATTGGCGATGTCGCCCGCGCGCAGATTGATCTCGGAGGCCGAGCCCGCGCCCTCCACCAGCACGATATCGGCTTCTTCCCGCAACCGCGCAAAACTCTGCAGCACGAAGGGCAGCAGCGAGGGCTTCATCGCCTGGTATTCGCGCGCCCGGACCGTGGCATGGACGCGCCCCTGCACGACCACCTGCGCGCCCACCTCGCTCTGCGGCTTCAGCAGCACGGGGTTCATGTGCACGCTGGGCGCCGCGCGCGCCGCGCGTGCCTGCAAGGCCTGGGCGCGGCCGATCTCGCCGCCATCGGGTGTCACGGCGGCGTTGTTGGACATGTTCTGCGGCTTGAAGGGCCGCACCCGCAGCCCGCGCCGGGTCAGCGCCCGCGCCAGGCCCGCCACCAGCAGGGATTTGCCGACGCTGCTGCCTGTGCCTTGCAACATCAAGGCACGGGCCATCAGAACTCGATCCCTTCCTGCGCCTTCACCCCCGCCGCGAAATGATGTTTTATCAGTTTCATCTCGGTCACGAGGTCGGCGGCCTCGGTCAGCGCGGGCGGTGCGTTGCGGCCCGTCACGACCACATGCAAGGCGGGCGGGCGTGCCACCAGCGCGGCCACCACCTCCTCCACCGGCAGGTATTCGTAGCGCAGCGCGATACACAGCTCGTCCAGCACCAGCAGCCCCAGGCCCGGCCGCTGCATCAGCTCCAGCGCCTTGCCCCAGGCGCGGCGGGCGGCGGCCACGTCCCGCTCCCGGTCCTGGGTCTCCCAGGTGAAGCCCTCGCCCATGCTGTGCCATTCCAGCCCCGGCATGGCCTCCAGCGGCGTGCGCTCCCCGGTGCTCCAGGCGCCTTTGATGAACTGCACCACCCCCACCGAGCGTCCACGCCCGAGCATCCGCAGCGCCAGCCCGAATGCCGCCGTGCTCTTGCCCTTGCCGGCGCCCGTATGGACCATCAGCAGGCCCTTCTCGATCGTCTTGCCGGCGACCTCGGCATCCTGCACCGCCTTGCGCTTCTGCATCTTCTCGCGATGCCGCGCAGCCTCCTCCCCGGTCACGGCAATTCTCCCTTCAGCAGCAGCGGCAGGCCGGCCGCGATGAAATGCACATGCTGCGCCCGCGCGGCGATCCGCTGGTTCAGCACCCCCGCCTTGTCCCGGAAGGCCCGGCCCAGCGGCGTCTCCGGCACGATGCCCAGGCCCACCTCATTGGCCACCAGCACCGTGGGCGCGGCACGGGCGGCCAGCACCGCCTCCAGCGCCGCCGTCGCGGCCTCCACGTCCCGCCCGCCCAGCATCAGGTTGGTCAGCCAGAGCGTCAGGCAATCCACCAGCACCGGGCGCGCCCCCGCCGCCGCCAGCGCCACCGGCAGGCCCAGCGGCGCGTCCACCGTCTGCCATTCCGGCCCCCGGCGGGCGCGGTGCTCGGCGATGCGGGCGCGCATCTCCTCATCCCAGGCCTCGGCGGTGGCCAGATAGACCCAGGGGGCGGGGTGGCGGGCCACCAGCGCCTCCGCATGCCGGGACTTGCCGGAACGGGCGCCCCCCAGAACCAGAGTGATGCTCATGGCAGCCAGGACTAGCCGAAAGCAGGCCGGGCTGGCTATCACCCGGCCTGAACCGACGCAGGAGGCAACCCCCATGTCCGATACCCCGCCCGACCGCCTCTCGAACGACCCGAGCAGCCCCTACTACAACGAGGCCCTGCTGGAGCGCGGCATCGGCATCCGCTTCAAGGGCGTCGAGAAGAACAATGTCGAGGAATACTGCGTCAGCGAAGGCTGGGTGCGGCTGGCCGTCGGCAAGGCGCTGGACCGCAAGGGCCGCCCGCTGACCATGAAGGTGACCGGGACGGTCGAGCCCTACTTCCGCGACGCGACCTGAGGCCAGGGGGGCTCCGCCCCCTTGGAACCCCCGGGCAAAGGCAAAGCCTTTGTCCCGAGCTGGGGTGACAGTGCCACCCCAGAACCCGCCATCCGTTTTGCTCCTGTGGCACGGGGTTCCGCCGGAGGTCATGGACCTCCGGCGACTGCGGGTTCGGCCCGCTTGGCCGTTTCAGTGAAACCGGCCCCGTGGCCTCGCGCGCCATGGCTGTTCAGGCCGCACCCAAAACCCGAAGCGGGACCTGGGGTGGCCCGGAGGGGCAGAGCCTCTCCGGCCCCCGGCATAAGGTTTGACAGCCCCTCCCCCCCGCCCTAACCCTGCCGGCATTGATGGTCCTTCCGCGAGGAAGGTGAAAAGGGAACGCGGTGCGACACCGCGGCTGCCCCCGCAACTGTAAGCGGAGAGCATTCCGCCGCCCGTGCCACTGGGGAGCGATCCTCGGGAAGGCCAGGCGGGATGCGCCGGATCCGCGAGCCAGGAGACCTGCCATCACCCGTGAGATCGTGCCGCCGGGCGGGGTGCCCCGGATGGCAGAAGCGCCGGGCGGCGGGGCCGCCGGGCGTGGACCCCGGCGCCTGCGCGCCCGGGCGGTCGGCACCTCATGGACATGAGTGAGGTGCCCCTTGCACGAGGCTGAACAGGACAGGGCGCCGAGGCCCGTGCTGCATATCTGCGTCACCTGCCGCGCCGGCCGTCCGCTGGCCGAGGGCGAGGTGCCGCCCGGCCGCCATCTGCATGACGCCGTGGCCGCGCAGCTTGAGGGCCTGGAAGCACCGCCGGTCGAGCTGCGCGCCGTGAAGTGCCTGGCCGCCTGCGACCATGGCTGCACCGCCGCCATGACGGCCCCGGGCAAATGGGGCTATCTGCTGGGGCGGCTCGACCTCTCCCATGCCGCCGACCTGCTGGCCTATGGCGCCGCCTATGCCGCCAGCGGCAGCGGGGCGGTCCTGCCCTCCCGCCGCCCTGCCTCCCTGCGTTCGGTCGTGCTCGGCCGCATCCCTTCCTTGATGGAGCCCCAGTCGTGAGCAAACTCGAAAAGGTGCCGGCCACCATCGTCACCGGCTTCCTCGGCGCCGGGAAGACCACGCTGGTGCGGCATGTCATGGCGCAGGCGGCGGGGCGGCGCATCGCCATCATCGTCAATGAGTTCGGCAGCCTCGGCATCGATGGCGACCTGCTGAAATCCTGCGGCATCCCCGGCTGCGAGGAGGAGAATATCGTCGAGCTGGCCAATGGCTGCATCTGCTGCACCGTGGCGGACGACTTCCTGCCGACCATGACCGCGCTGCTGGACCGGCCGGAGCCGCCGGAGCACATCCTGATCGAGACCTCCGGCCTCGCGCTGCCGAAGCCGCTGATCAAGGCCTTCAACTGGCCGGGCATCCGCTCCCGCGTCACGGTGGATGGCGTGGTGACGGTGGTGGACGGCCCCGCCGTGGCCGATGGCCGCTTCGCCGACGACCCGGTGGCGGTGGAGGCCCAGCGCGCGGCGGATGACAACCTGGACCACGACAATCCGCTGGCGGAAGTCTACGAGGACCAGCTCGGCGCCGCCGACCTCGTGGTGCTGAACAAGGCCGACCTGCTGGACGAGGATGCCGTGGCGAGGCTGCGGGCGGAGATCGCCGCGCATCTGCCCCGGCAGGTGAAGGTGGTGGCGGCGCGGGAAGGCGCGCTGGACATCGCCGTGCTGCTGGGCCTGGGCGCCGCGGCGGAGGACGACCTCGCCGCCCGCCCCTCCCACCACGACGGCGCCGATGACCACGAGCACGACGATTTCGACAGTTTCGTCGTGCCGCTGCCGGAAGTCGCCAGCGCCGAGGCCCTGGTGGAAAAGCTGGCGCGGGTGGCGGCGGAGCACGACATCCTGCGCATGAAGGGTTTTGTCAGCCTGCCCGGCAAGCCGATGCGGCTGGCGGTGCAGGGCGTGGGCACGCGCTTCCGCCATCATTTCGACCGCCCCTGGGCGCCCGGCGAAGCGCGGGAGGGGCATCTGGTGGTGATCGGCCAGGCCGGGCTGGACAAGCCGGCCATCGCCGCCGCCATCGCCGGATAGCGCCATGCACCTGCTGCCGCGCGAGACGCTGAGCCTGGACGCCGCCGAGCAGGCGGTGGACCTCGGTCACGCGCCGGCGGATCTGGTGCTGCTCTCCTTCAGCGACAGCGACCTCGCGGCGGCGGCGGCGGGCTGGTCCACCCTGCCGGAGCCGCGCCCGACGCTGCGGCTGGCCAGCCTGGCCAGGCTGCGCCACCCCATGTCGGTCGATCTCTATGCCGAGCAGGTGCTGGCGGGCGCCCGCGCCATCGTCATCCGCCTGCTGGGCGGCCTGGACTACTGGCGCTACGGCGCCGAGGAGGTTTCTGCGCTCTGCCGCGCCCAGGGCATTCCCCTGGCGCTGCTGCCGGGGGAGGGCCGGCCGGATGACCGGCTGGCCGCGCTCTCCACCATGGAACCCGCGCTGCTGGCGCGGCTGGAAGCCTGCTGCCGCCATGGTGGCGCCGCGCATTGGGCGGCGGCGCTGCAACTGGCGGCCAGTGCCGCCGGGCTGGCCGAAGCGCCGGAGAGCGACCCCGCGCCGCTGCCCGGCTTCGGCAAGCATGATTTCGGCGTGACGGCGGAAGGGCCGGATGCCGCCATCGTCTTCTACCGCTCCCACCTGCTGGCCGATGACATCGCGCCGATGCGCGAACTGGCAAAAGCCCTGGCGGCACGCGGGCTGAACCCGCGCGGTTTCTTCGCCGCCAGCCTGAAGGAGGGGGACGCCGCGCGCTTCATCGCGGCGGAACTGGGGCGGCGGCCGCCGGCGGTGGTGCTGAACGCCACGGCCTTTTCCGCCCGCCAGCAGGATGCCTCGCCGCTGGATGCCGCCGGGGTGCCGGTGCTGCAACTCATGCTCTCCGGCGCGCCGCGCGCGGCCTGGGCGGGTTCCTCGCGCGGGTTGTCGCAGGCCGATCTCGCCATGCAGGTGGTGCTGCCGGAACTGGATGGAAGGCTGCCCACCACCGTCATCGGCTTCAAGGCCGAAGCGGCGCCGCTGCCGGGCCTCGATTTCAGCCCGACCCGCCTGCAACCCTGCGCCGAGGGCATCGCCCTGGCGGCGGACCGCGCGGCGGGCTGGGCCCGGCTCCGCGCCGCACCCGCGGCGGGCCGGCGGCTGGCCATCATCCTCTCCGACTATCCCGGCGCAGCGGGCGCGGGGCAGGCCGGACATGCGGTGGGGCTGGACTCCTTTGCCAGCCTTGCCGCGCTGCTGCGGGACCTGCACGCGGCCGGTTATGCAACCGATAGGCCGGACAGCAGCGAACTGGTGCGGGCACTGACCGCCGCACCCGCCACGGCTTTCCTGAACCTGCAGGACTACAAAGAACTTTTTTCGGCCCTTCCGGCACCGCTGCGTGATGCCGTGCAAGCCGCCTGGGGCGCGCCGGAAGCAGACCCGGCGCTGACGCCGGATGGCTTCACCCTGCGCCACTGGCACGCGAAGAACATGCTGTTGGCCTTGCAGCCGGATCGCGGGCTGGCGAAGGACCGGCGCGCCAGCTACCACGATCCCGACCTGCCGCCGCGCCATGCCTATCTGGCCTTCTACCTGTGGCTGCGGCAGCGATATGGTGCACATGCGCTGCTGCATCTCGGCACGCATGGCACGCTGGAATGGCTGCCGGGCAAGGCGGTCGCGCTCTCGGAAGCCTGCGCCCCGGCCGCGCTGACGCGCGGGCTGCCGGTGATCTATCCCTTCATCGTCAACAACCCCGGCGAGGCCGCCTTCGCCCGCCGCCGCCTGGGCGCCGTCACCATCGGCCATCTGACGCCGCCGCTGAAATCCGCCGGAAACCACGGCCCCGCCGCCGAGCTGGAGCGGCTGATCGACGAATATGCCGCCGCCGACGGGCTGGATGCCCGCCGCACCGCCCTGCTGCGCCAGGACATCCTCACCCGCGCGGAGGAGAGCGGGCTGCTGGCCGAAAGCGCCATTCCCCCCGGCCTGCCGGAGGAGGAAACCCTGGCGCGGCTGGATGCCTGGCTCTGCGACGTGAAGGAATTGCAGATCCGCGACGGCCTGCATGTGCTGGGCCGCCCGCCCGCCGGCCGGGATGCGCTGCTGGCCGCGCTGCAAGCCGCCAGTCCCGGCGTGGCGGATCTCGCCCCGCGCCTGGATGCCTGCGCGGAGGCCGAGCGGCGGGCGGTGCTGGCGGCGCTGGATGCGCGCTTCATCCAGCCCGGTCCGGCCGGTGCTCCCACGCGCGGGCGCGCCGATGTACTGCCCACCGGCCGCAACCTCTATGCCGTGGACCCCCGCGCCATCCCCAGCCGCTCCGCCATGAACCTCGCGGAAAAGGCGGCGGCGGAACTGCTGCGCCGCCATCTGCAGGACCATGGGGAGTATCCGCGCGCCCTGGTGCTGGACCTCTGGGGCAGCACCACCCTGCGTACCGGCGGCGAGGATTTTGCCCTTGCCCTGCTGCTGCTGGGCGCGCGGCCCGTCTGGGATGACGGTTCAGCCCGTGTCAGCGGCATCGAGATCCTGCCGCTGGCGCTGCTGGACCGCCCCCGCATCGACGTGACGCTGCGCATCTCCGGCCTGTTCCGCGACAGTTTTTCGGATCAGATCGCGCTGTTCGACGAGGCCGTACGCGCCATCGCCGCGCGCGATGAGGCAGCGGACTGGAACCCGCTGGCGGGCGCCGCGCGGGGGCTGGAGGGCGCCGCGCTGCGCCGGGCCATCACGCGCATCTACGGCGCCGCGCCGGGTGCCTATGGCACGGGGGTGGATGCCGGGCTCTCAGGCCAGTCCTGGCAGGATGCCGGCGCGGCCTATCTGTCCGGCTCGGCCAGCGCCTATGGCCAGGGGCTGGACGGCGCGGCCGATCAGGCCGGGCTGGCCGAGCGCATCCGCGCAGCCGATGCCTTCCTGCACCTGCAGGACCATGCCGAGACCGACCTGCTCGACAGCCCGGACTTCGCCGCGCATGAAGGCGGCTTCGCGGCCGCGGCGCGCGTCCTGGGCGGCGCGCCCGCGCTCTATCACCTCGACACCAGCAAGCCGGCATCCCCTCGCAGCCGCGCGCTGGTGGAGGAAATCGCGCGCGTGGTGCGCGGCCGCGCCGCCAATCCCGCCTGGATCGCCGGCATGATGCGCCACAGCTATCGCGGTGCGGCCGAGATCGCCCGGCCGATCCACAGTCTGCACGCTTTCGCCGCCACCCTGCCCCAGCGGCTGGACCGGCAGTTCGACCTGGTCTTCGAGGCCACGCTCGGCACGCCTGAGGTCCTGGCCTTTCTCGAACGCGAGAACCCGGAGGCCCTGGCGGGGATGCGCCATGCCTTCGCCGGGGCGCTGCGCCAGGGGCTGTGGCAGCCGCGCCGCAACAGCATCGCCGCCGAGGTGGCGAGGTGGTAAGGCCGGGGGCGCTGCCCCCAGACCCCGGCCGGGGCGGGAAGTCCACCCCGGACCCCGCTGGGAGTTCGGCGCGGCGCGGGTGGTGCCCCAGCCTCTATGAACCGATGGAATCCGGCGACGGGCTGCTGCTGCGCGTAAAGCCGCGTGCGGCCTGCCTGACGGCGGCCCAGGCGCGCGCCCTGGCCGAGGCCGCCACGCGGCATGGCAATGGTGCCATCGACCTGACACAACGCGCCAATCTGCAGCCGCGCGGCTTCTCGCCTGACGGCGCCAGGGTTTTCGCGGAGGCGATGCTGGCGGCGGGCCTCGCCCATCCCGACCCGGCGGTGGAGCGCGGCCGCAACCTGATGGCGCCGCCTTTGCTGGGGCTGGATGCCGGTATCGCCCCCGGCACGGCCGCATTGGTGGCGGCGCTGGAAGACGCCATGGCGGGCTGGCCCGCGCTGCCCGCCAAGTTCGGCGCGCTGGTGGATGGCGGCGGGCTCTTGCCGCTCTCCAGCGAAAGCACCGACATCCGCCTGCGCCAGACCGCCGGCGGGGCCGTGGAACTGCGCCTGGGCGGCGGCGATGCCCTGGCCCGCTGCACGCCCACCCAGGCCGTGGCCGTTGCCACGGGGCTGGCGCATCTCTTCCTCTCCCTGGCCCCGGCGCGGCGGATGCATCAGGCCGTGGCGGCGCAGGGAGCCGCCGCCATCCTGGCCGCCTTGGGGCTGCAACCGCTGCCCGATGCCACCCCGCACATCGCTCCGCCCCAGGCGGTGGGCCTGCTGCCCGGCCCTGTGCTGGGGGTGTCCCCCGCCTTCGGGCAGTTGCGCGCGGAACAGCTCTCGGCCCTGGCCGATCTGGCGGAGCGGCGGGGGGATGGCACTCTGCGCCTGACGCCCTGGCGCGCCCTGCTGCTGCCGGGCCTGGCCGATGCCGGCGAGGCGGCGGCGCTGGGGCTGATCACGGCGCCCGGGGATGCGCGGCTGCGGATCGTCACCTGCACCGGCGCGCCCGGCTGCCCACGCGCGGCCATCGAAACCCGCGCCGTGGCGGCGCGGTTGGCGGGGGCCGGCATCCCGGGCTTGCTGCATCTCTCCGGTTGCGCCAAAGGCTGCGCGCATCCCGGCGCGGCGCCCGTCACCCTGCTGGGCGGCCCCGGCGGCTTCGCCGTCATCCGCAATGGCCGCGCCAGCGACAGGCCCGTCGCCACCGGCCTGACCCTCGAACAAGCCCTGGCGGTGCTCGAACGACCATGACCAACCGCAGCGACTACATCCGCGACGGCGCCGCCATCTACCGGCAATCCTTCGCCACCATCCGCGCCGAGGCCGACCTCTCCGGCTTCAGCCCTGAGGAAGCGCGCGTGGCCGTGCGCGTCATCCATGCCTGCGGCATGGTGGAAGTCGCGCAACGCATCCGCTTCGCCCCCGGCTTCGCCCATGCCGCGCGGCAGGCGCTGCTGGCCGGGGCGCCCATCCTCTGCGATGCCAAGATGGTGGCGCATGGCATCACCCGCCCCCGCCTGCCGGCGGACAACGAGGTGCTCTGCCTGCTGGACGACCCGCGCGTGCCGGATCTCGCGAAGTCCATCGGCAATACCCGCTCCGCCGCCGCGCTGGAGCTCTGGGGGGAGAGGATGGGCGGCGCCGTCGTCGCCATCGGCAATGCGCCCACCGCGCTCTTCCACCTGCTGGACCTGCTGGACCGTGGCGCGCCACCGCCCGCCGCCGTCATCGGCCTGCCCGTGGGCTTCGTCGGCGCGGCGGAATCCAAGCAGGCCCTGGCGGAAGACAACCGTATTCCCTGGATGATCGTGGAAGGGCGGCTCGGCGGCAGCGCCATGGCCGTCGCCGCCGTCAATGCCCTGGCGAGCGAGGCGGAATGAGTTCGGGCACCCTGCATATCCTCGGCCTCGGCCCCGGCGATCCGGAACTGGTGACGCTGAAGGCGGCGCGCATCCTCGGCGCCGCACCGGTCTTTGCCTTCTTCGCCAAGCGCGGGCGGCCCGGCCATGCCCGCGGCATCGCCACGCCGCACCTGAACCCGGCGGCGGAAGAACTACGCTTCGACTACCCCTTCACCACCGACCTGCCGGTGGAGGACCCGCGCTACCTCATCGAGATGGCCGGCTTCTACGACCGCTGCGCCGAGGCGCTGTCCGCCCGCCTCGCCGCCGGGCAGGACGTGGCCCTGCTCTGCGAGGGCGATCCCTTCCTCTACGGCTCCGCCATGTATCCCTTCGACCGGCTGCGCCACCGCCACCCCGTGCAGGTGGTGCCGGGCATCACCGCCATGTCCGGCTGCTGGTCCCTGGCCCAGGCGCCGATGGTGCATGGCGACGATACGCTGATGGTGCTGCCCGCCACGCTGGACAGCGAGACCCTCGCCGCCCGGCTGCGGCAGGCGGAAGCCGCCGTCGTCATGAAGCTCGGCCGCCACCTGCCCCGGCTGCGCGGCATCCTGGAGGAACTGGGCCTGACCGGCCGCGCCCTGTACGTGGAACGCGGCACGATGGAAGGCGGTCAGGTCATCCCGCTGGCGCAGCGCGACGACAGCCCGGCGCCCTATTTCTCCCTCCTCCTCATCCCCGGGCGGCAGGGCGCCCGATGATGCCCGGCAGCCTCACCATCCTCGGCCTCGGCCCCGGCGATGCCGCCCTGCGCACGCCGGAAGTGGAAGCCGCCCTGGCCGAGGCCACCGACCTCGTCGGCTATGCTCCCTATGTCGCCCGCGTGCCGCCGCGCCCCGGCCTCTTCCGCCACGCCTCCGACAACCGGGTGGAGCTGGACCGCGCCCGGCACGCCCTGATGCTGGCCCAGGCCGGCGCGAAGGTGGCCGTCGTCTCCGGCGGCGATGCCGGGGTCTTCGGCATGGCCAGCGCGGTCTTCGAGGCACTGGAACAGGGCGACCCTGCCTGGCGGATGCTGGAGATCCGCGTCCTGCCCGGCATCTCCGCCATGTTCGCCGCCGCCGCGCGCATCGGCGCGCCGCTGGGCCACGACTTCTGCGCCATCTCGCTGTCCGACAACCTGAAGCCCTGGCCGGTCATCGAACATCGGCTGAAGGCGGCGGCGCTGGGGGGCTTCGTCATGGCCCTCTACAACCCGCTCTCCCGCGCCCGGCCCTGGCAACTCGGCGCGGCGCTGACCCTGCTGCGCCAATACCTGCCGCCCGCGACGCCCGTGATCTTCGCTACCGCCGTGACACGCCCGGACGAACGCATCACCGTCCAGCCCCTGGTGAGCGCCGACCCCGCCCAGGCCGATATGCGCACCCTGGTGATGATCGGCACCGCCGCGACCCGCGTGCTGGAACGGCCGGGGAGCGACGCGCCCTGGGTCTATTCGCCGCGCAGCGTGGCAACGGAAGGGGCGCCGTGATTGTGCCGGAAGCCGGGGCCAGAGAGGGCGCTGCCCCCTCTGGACACCCCCGCCGGGGTGGAAAGTCCACCCCGGACCCCGCTTCGGGTTTTTCCAGGGGCTCGGCGCCAAAGCGCGGTGTGGGCCGCAGGCGCGTTCAAGATCTTCAGAAAGGGCCACGCTGGCTGAGGCCGCAGTCGCCGGAGGTCATCGACCTCCGGCGGAACCACCATTCCACCAGCACCAAATGGATGGCGGGGCCTGGGGGGACACTGTCCCCCCAGCGGGTGTGTCCAGAGAGGGCGGCGCCCTCTCTGGCCCCGGCCGAACCTTCAGAGAAACCCTTCCAGCCAGCGCATCGCGCTCCCCGCATCCGCCACCATCACCAGCCCGGGGGGCGGCGCGGGCCGGTCCATCATCACGACGGGGATGCCGCGTTCCCGCGCCGCCGCCAGCTTCGCCGCCGTGGCGCTGCCGCCGGAATTCTTCGTCACCAGGACCTCGATGTCCCGGCCTTCCAGCAGGGCACGCTCGGCCTCCAGGGAGAAGGGGCCGGTTTCCGTGATGGTCTCCGCCCCAGGCGGCAGGTGGGCGGGATCGGGCGGGTCCACGCTGCGGATGACGTAGTCATGCTGGGGCACGGCGCGGAAGGGCTCCAGTTCCTTCTGGCCGATGGTCAGCAGCACGCGGCGCGGGGCCTCGCCCAGCGCCTGGGCGGCGGATGGCATGTCGGGCACGCGCAGCCAGTCGTCGCCGGGCCCGGGCTGCCAGGCCGGGCGTTCCAGCCGCAGCAGCGGGATGGGGCCGGCGGCGGCCAGGGCATGGCGCGTCATCTGTGCAGCGAAGGGATGCGTGGCGTCCACCAGCAGCTGGATGCGCGCCTCGGCCAGGTAGCGGCGCAGGCCCTCGATGCCGCCGAAGCCGCCGATGCGCCAGGGGATGGGCTGCGGGCGCGGCGCGCGGGTGGCGCCGGCCAGCGAGAGGACGGACTGGAAGCGCGGATCGGCGGCCAGCAGGCGCGCCAGCGCCGAAGCCTCCGTGGTTCCGCCCAGCAGCAGGACGCGCAATGCCGATGACCTCCTCGCCTTGGCTGACCATCCTGGGTATCGGCGAGGATGGCGTGAACGGGCTCTCCCCCGCCGCGCGGGACCTGCTGCGGGGGGCAGCGGTGGTTTACGGCGGAAGGCGGCATCTGTCGCTGGCGGAAGGGCTGATCCAGGGGGAGGCCCGGCCCTGGCCCAGCCCGATGGACGGCGCCTATCCCGCCCTGCTGGCCTGCCGCCCGCGCCCGGTGGTGGTGCTGGCCTCGGGCGATCCCTTCTGCTTCGGCGTGGGCAGCGTGCTGGCGGGGCTGGTGCCACCCGGGGAGATGCTGTGCATCCCCGCGCCCTCGGCCTTCGCGCTGGCCTGCGCGCGGCTGGGCTGGCCAGGGCAGGACTGCGCGACGATCTCCTTCTGTGGCCGGCCGCTGGAGCCGGTGCGGGCGCTGCTGCAGCCGGGGGCGCGCATCCTGGCGCTCTCGGCCGATGGCGGCACGCCGGGGGCGCTGGCGGAGTTGCTGAACCGCCTGGGCTTCGGTCCGACGCGGATGCATGTGCTGGAGGCGCTGGGCGGCCCGCGCGAGGCCATCGCCAGCACCACGGCGGAGGCATTCTCCCTCTCCCCCGGCCCGCTGAACCTGGTGGCGCTGGAGGTGGCGGCCGGGCCGGGCGCGCGGGTGCTACCGCTCTCCACCGGCCTGCCCGACGACGTCTTCGAGCATGACGGGCAGATCACCAAGGCAGAGATCCGCGCCATGACCCTGGCGGCGCTGGCACCGCGCCAGGGGGAGCTGCTCTGGGATATCGGCTGCGGCTCCGGCTCCGTCGGCATCGAATGGATGCTCCGCCACCCCGCCAATCGCGCCATCGGGCTGGAACCGAAGCCGGAACGCGCGGCGCGGGCGGCGCGCAACGCGCTGGCGCTGGGCGTGCCGAGACTGCGGGTGGTGCAGGCCGCGGCGCCGGAAGGGCTGGCCGGGCTGCCGGCGCCGGATGCCGTCTTCATCGGCGGTGGCTGTGACGCGGCGGTGCTGGACGCCGCCTGGGCAGCGCTGAGGTCTGGCGGGCGGCTGGTGGCCAATGCCGTGACGGTGGAGACGGAGGCGCTGTTCCTGGCCAGCCATGCCCGCCTTGGCGCGCGGCTGACGCGGATCGGGCTGGAGCGGATGGATGCCATCGGCACCCGCCACGGCTTCCGCCCGGCCATGACGGTGACGCAGCTCGTGGCCTGGAAGCCATGATGGCCGCCGGGCTGGGCTGCCGCGCGGGGGCGGAGGCGGAGGATATCCTCGCGCTGCTGGCGGAGGCCGTGCGCGGCCTGCCGGCGCTGACGCATCTCGCCGCGCCGGAGTTCCGGCGGGACGTGCCGGGCCTGCGGCGGGCGGCTGAGCGCCTGGGCCTGCCCTTGCTGTTCCTGCCCCGCGCCGCGCTGGAACAGATGCAGCCGCTCTGCCCCACCCGGTCGGAGGCCGCGCTGCGCGCCACCGGCCTCGCCTCGGTGGCCGAGGCCTGCGCCCTGGCGGCAGCGGGGCCGGGCGCCACGCTGGTCAGGCCCCGCATCGCTGGGGCTGGTGTCACCTGCGCCGTCGCGGCAGGAAGCGGGGCATGACCGTGCATTTCATCGGCGCCGGGCCGGGCGCCGCCGACCTCATCACCCTGCGGGGGCGCGACCTGCTGGCCGCCTGCCCGGTCTGCCTCTATGCCGGTTCCCTGGTGCCGCGCGCACTGCTGGAACATTGCCCGCCCGGCGCCCGCATCATCGACACCGCGCCCCTGGACCTGGATGCCATCGAGGCCGAGTTCCTCCGCGCCCATCGGGCGGGGCAGGACGTGGCGCGGCTGCATTCCGGCGACCTCTCCGTCTGGTCCGCCATGGGGGAGCAGCTGCGGCGGCTGAAGCGCCTCGGCATCCCCTATACCGTCACGCCCGGCGTGCCAGCCTTCGCCGCCGCCGCCGCCGCGCTGGGGCAGGAGCTGACGGTGCCGGCGCGGGCGCAGTCCCTGGTGCTGACGCGCATCAGCGGCCGCGCCAGCGCCATGCCGGCGGGCGAGACGCTGGAAGGTTTTGCCACCACCGGCGCGACGCTCGCCATCCATCTGGCCATCCATGCGCTGGATTCCGTCGTGGCGCGGCTCACGCCCTTCTATGGCGCCGATTGCCCCGTCGCCATCGTGGTACGGGCCTGCTGGCCGGAGCAGCGCATCCTGCGCGGCACGCTGGCGGATATCGCGCAGAAACTGGCCGCCGAACCGGCGGAGCGCACCGCGCTGATCCTGGTCGGCCCCGGCCTGGATGACGGGGATTTCGCGGAGAGCGCACTCTACAGCGCCGATTACCGCCGCAGGTTCAGGGGCGGCGACCCGGCATGACCGATCAGCGCGCCGTCCCGGTCGAAGATCACGACATCCAGCGCGATGCCGCTGCCTTCCACCACGGCGGCGGCCACCGCGCGGGCGCGTTCGGCCACGGCATCCCCCAGCGCGATGCCAGCCGCAGCGGCATGGGCAAAGGCCTGGGGCGTGGTATTGGCGGCGGCGATGCGCGCGGCGAGCGCCTCATCCCCGCCCAGCTCCCGCGCCAGCGCGGCCAGGGCCTGCATGTCCACCGTGCCGCGCCGGGAATGCAGGTCCAGCCGGCCCTGCGCCAGCTTGGTGATCTTGGCGATGCCCCCGGCCACTGTCACGTGCGGGATGGGATGCGCGCGCAGGTATTTCAGCATGCCGCCGACGAAATCGCCCATGTCGATCAGCGCCTGCTCGGGCAATCCGTAGAGCCGCGCCACCGCGCGTTCCGAGGCATCGCCCGTCGCCCCCGCGACATGCGTGAGGCCGATGCCGCGCGCCACATCCACCCCCCGGTGGATGGAATGGATCCAGGCCGAGCAGGAATAGGGCACCACCACTCCCGTGGTGCCGAGCACGGAGAGCCCGCCCAGGATGCCCAGGCGCGGGTTCATGGTGCGCTTCGCCAGTTCCTCGCCATCGTCGATGCCGATGGTGACCAGCGCATCCACCGGCCCGCCCGAGACCTCCTCCAGCGCCGACCGGACCATGGCGCGGGGCACCGGGTTGATGGCGGGCTCCCCCGGCGGGATGGGCAGGCCGGGCAGCGTGACCATGCCCACCCCGGGCCCCGCCGCGAAATGCACGCCGCTGCCGGGCGCCCCGCGCCGTACCCAGGCGCGCACCAGGGCGCCATGGGTCACGTCCGGATCGTCCCCGGCATCCTTCACCACCGCCGCCATGGCGCTGCCATCGCCCAGTCCGGTTTCAGCCAGGGCGAAGGCCGGGCGCTCCCCGCGCGGCAGGCGGATCTCGACGGGGTCGGGAAAATGGCCGGTCGTCAGCGCCGCCCAGGCCGCCTTGGCGGCGGCCGTGGCGCAGGCGCCGGTGGTCCAGCCATGGCGCAGCGGCCTGTTCGGTTCGGTCTCGGCCTGTGGCACGCCCCCATTCCTACACCCGCCGCCCCCCTGACACCATGACCACCGCCACCGACCGCCTGCGCCTGCTGGAAGAGCTGACCGGCACCCCCGCCCCCCGCCTGGAGCCCGGCCATGTCTGGCTGGCCGGCGCCGGGCCGGGCGCGCCGGGGCAGCTGACCCTCGATGCCCTGGCCGGCCTGGCCCAGGCCGATGCCATTGTCCATGACGACCTGATCGACGCCCGCGTGCTGGCCATGGCGCCGCCCCAGGCCGAGCGCATCTTCGCCGGCAAGCGCGGCGGCCGCCCCTCCTCCGCGCAGGAGGACATCACCGCTACCCTCGTCGCCCTGGCCTGCCAGGGCCGGCGCGTGCTGCGGCTGAAGGGCGGAGACCCCTATGTCTTCGGCCGGGGGGGCGAGGAAGCCCTAGCCCTGGCCGCGGCCGGCATCCCCTTCCGCGTGGTACCCGGCCTGACCGCCGGGCTGGCGGCCCTGGCCCATGCCGGCATCCCCGCCACCATGCGCGGCATCAACCACGCCGTGGTGCTGGCCACCGGCCATGGCGCCGCCGACGCCGAGGACGGGCTGGACTGGTCCGCGCTCGCGCGGCTCGGCCAGCCGATCGTGCTCTACATGGCCCTGCGGCGGCTGGAAGCCATCACGACAGCCCTGCTGGCCGGCGGCATGAACCCCGCCACCCCCGCGGCCGCCGTGGAATCCGGCACCCTGCCCGGGCAGCGCGTGGTGGTGGGGACGCTGGAGAGCCTGACGGAACGGGTGCGGGCGGAGGGCATTGCCTCCCCGGCGATGATCGTCATCGGCGAAGTGGTGACGATGCGGGAGAGGCTGGCGCCATGAAGAACCGGCCCTTGCCAGGGGCGCTGCCCCCCGGACCCCGGACCCCGCTTCGAATTTCTTCGAAGCCCCGAAGCCAGAGCGGAGCGCTGGCCGCCAGCACGTTCAAACTTGCTGAAAAGAGGCCTCGCGCGCTGCGCCACCAGTGGCCGGAGGTCCACGACCTCCGGCGCACCAGGCCTGCCGAATGGATGGCGGGGCCTGGGGGGATACTATCCCCCCAGCAGGGGTCCAGGGGGCGGCGCCCCCTGTCCAGGCCATGACGCAACAGCGCGCCCTCATCATCGCCGCCCCCCGCTCGGGCTCCGGCAAGACCACCGTCACCCTAGCCCTGCTGGCGGCGCTGCGCCGGCGCGGCGTGCGGGTGCGGGCGGCGAAATCCGGCCCCGACTATATCGACCCCGCCTTCCACGAGGCGGCGACCGGCGCGCCCAGCGTCAACCTGGACAGCTGGGCCATGCCGCCCGCGCTACTGGACGGGCTGGCGGCGGGCGAGGGGCTGAAGCTGATCGAGGCCTCGATGGGGCTGTTCGACGGCGCCGGGGAGGAACCGGGGCGGCAGGGCAGCGCCGCCGATCTGGCGGGGCGCTGGGGCCTGCCGGTGCTGCTGGTGCTGGATGTCTCGGGCCAGTCGCAGTCGGCCGCCGCCGTGGCGCGGGGCTTCGCCTGCCATCATCCGGGCGTGCGGGTCGGCGGGGTGGTGCTGAACAAGCTGGCCAGCGCGCGGCACCGGGCTGGCGTGGAAGGATCCATGGCGGCGCTGGGGCTGCCGGTGCTGGGGGCCGTGTCGCGCGAGGCCGCCATCGCCCTGCCGGAGCGGCATCTCGGGCTGGTGCAGGCGCGGGAACTGCCGGGGCTGCCGGAGATCCTGGAGAAGCTGGCCGATCTGGCGGAGGCCCATCTCGACCTCGACGCCATCCAGGCCTTGGCGGCGCCGCTGGCGGGGGCGGAGGAGGTGCCGATGGCCCTCCCGCCGCCCGGGCAGCGAGTGGCGCTGGCGGCCGATGCGGCCTTCGGCTTCGTCTATCCGCATGTTCTGGCGGGCTGGCAACGGGCGGGGGCGGAAATCCTGCCCTTCTCGCCTCTGGCGGATGAGCCACCGCCGGCCGATTGCGATGCCTGCTGGCTGCCCGGCGGCTACCCGGAGCTGCATGCGGGGCGGCTGGCCGCGGCGGGGCGCTTCCTGGCGGGGTTGCGGGGCTTCGCCGGTCGTATCCATGGGGAATGCGGGGGCTTCATGGTGCTGGGCCAGGGGCTGGAGGATGCCGGCGGCGCCCGGCACGAAATGGCCGGGCTGCTGGGCCATGCCACCAGCTTCGCCAGACGGAAGATGAACCTGGGCTACCGGCAGGCGCGGCTGCGGGCGGATTGCGCCCTGGGCCCAGCGGGCACGGTGCTGCGGGGGCATGAATTCCACTATGCCAGCGTCACCGACCCCGGTGCCGACCTGCCGCTGGCGGATCTGGCGGATGCCAGTGGCACCGCCCTGCCACCGGGCGGCGGCTGGCGCGGGCGGGTCTCCGGCAGCTTCTTCCATGTCATCGCGCGCCAGGAGGGCTGAAGCATGCAGACACTCGGGGAGATCCGCGCCCTCTGCGCCGCCCTGCCACCCGCCGATGACGCGGCCGGGGCCGCCGTCGCCGCCCGTCAGGCGCAGCTCACGAAACCGCCCGGCAGCCTGGGGCGGCTGGAGGAACTGGCGGGCTGGCTCGGCCGCTGGCAGGGGCGGGCGATGCCGCGGCTGGACCATGTGGCCGTGCTGGTCTTCGCCGGCAACCATGGCTTGGTGTCGCGCGGGGTCTCGCCCTATCCGGCCTCCGTCACGGCGCAGATGGTGGCGAATTTCGCGGCCGGCGGCGCCGCCATCAACCAGCTCTCCGCCCTCGGCGGCGCGGAGCTGCGGGTGATCCCGCTGGAGCTGGAGCGCCCGACCGCCGATTTCTGCGCGGGCCCCGCCATGACGGAGGCCGAGTTCATGGCGGCCGTCATGGCCGGCCATGACGCCGTGCGGCCGGAGACGGACCTGCTCTGCCTGGGCGAGATGGGCATCGGCAATACCACCGCCGGGGCGGCGATGGCGGCGGCGCTCTTCGGCGCCGATGGGGCGGCCAGCCCGGGCGCCTTCTGGGCCGGGCGCGGCACAGGGGTGGACGATGCCGGGCTGCGCCGCAAGCGGGAGGCGGTGGATGCCGCCCTCGCCTTCCACGGCGCCGCGCTGGACGACCCGCTGGAAGCCGCGCGGCGGCTGGGCGGGCGGGAGATGGCGGCGATGTTCGGCGCGGCGCTGGCCGCACGCCGCCACCGGGTGCCGGTGCTGCTGGACGGCTTTGTCTGCACCGCCGCCGTGGCGCCGCTGGCGCGGATGGCCGAGGGCGGGCTGGACCATGCCATCATCGCCCATGCCTCGGCCGAGCATGGACACCGGGCGCTGACGGGGCGGCTGGGCATGGCGCCGCTGCTGGATCTCGGCATGCGGCTGGGCGAGGGCTCGGGCGCCGCCCTGGCCATCCCGATCCTGCGCGCCGCCCTGGCCTGCCATGCCGGCATGGCCACCTTCACCCAGGCCGGGGTCAGCACGGCGGCCGATGCGTGACCTGCTGGCCGATCTCTCCGCCGCGCTGGGGCTGCTGACGCGGCTGCCCACCGGCTGGCTGCCGCAGCATGACAGCGCGGCGGGTTTCGCGCGCGGCATCTGGGCCTATCCGCTGGTGGGCTTCGGCATCGGCGCGGCAGGGGGGGCGCTGCTGGGGCTGGGGCACTGGCTGGGGCTGCCGCCGCTGGTGGCGGCGCTCTGCGCGCTGTGCGCCACGCTGCTGCTGACCGGCGGCTTCCATGAGGACGGGCTGGCCGATACGGCCGATGGCTTCGGCGGCGGCCGCGATACCGCCCACAAGCTGGAGATCATGCGCGACAGCCGCATCGGCAGCTATGGCGTGCTGGCGCTGGTGGTGGTGCTGGGGCTGCGCGCCTCGGCCCTGGCCTCGCTGCCGGGCGGGGTGCTGGTCCTGGCCGCCGCCGGGGGCGCGGCGGCGGCGCTGGGGCGGGGCGTGATCCTGCTGCTGCTGCGGCTGCTGCCGCCCGCGCGGCCGGACGGCATGGCCGCCGGGCTGGGCCGCCCGGCGGCATGGCCTTTTATTCTCGGCCTGCTGCTGGCCGTGCTGCCGGCGCTGCTCCTGCTGCCGCCCGGTGCCGGCTTCCTGGCCATCCTGGCGGCCCTGGCCTGCGGCCTGCTGCTGGCGCGGCTGGCGCGGCGGCAGATCGGCGGCCAGACCGGCGACGTGCTGGGTGCCGGCGCCGGCCTGGGGGAATGCGCCGCGCTCGTCGTGCTCTCCGCCGCGCTGACCGGCTGAGGAATGGCCGGGGCGCCTGGCGCCTCAGGTCAGGGAGAGCCGCAGCCCCAGCCCCGCAGGGTCCTCCGCCCGCAGCATCCCCGGCGCTTCCTCCAGCACCGCCCCAGCCCGGCGCAGGGCCTCGGCCGCATGGTCGAAGCTGGCCTGGTCCGCCGCGCGCAGCTCCATCTCCAGCAGCCCCGACAATCCGGCCGGCCGGCGCGGCGCGCCGCCGCTGGCCCAGGTATTGACGGCGACATGGTGGTGGTAGCCGCCGGTGGCGAGGAAGCTGGCGCCCCGTATCCGCTGCGTCACCTCCAGGCCCAGCGCGGCATAGAAGGCTTCCGCCGCCGGCACGTCATGGGCACGCAGATGCACATGGCCGATGCGCAGGCCATCCGTGGGGCCACGCCCGGCCGCCGTCGCCATCAGCGCGGGCAGGTCCAGACGGCGCGTGAACATGCCGATGGCCTGCCCGTCGCCCGGCGCGGGCCATGCGGCGCGGGGACGGTCGGCATAGACCTCGATGCCATTGCCCTCGGGGTCGGAGAAATAGATGGCCTCGCTGACGCCGTGGTCCGAGGCGCCTTGCAGCGTCAGGCCCAGCTCCGCCGCGTGGTGCAGCCAGCCGGCCAGGGCCTTGCGGTCCGGCATGAGGAAGGCGGTGTGGAACAGGCCGGGCTCCCGGCCGCTTTCCGGCCTGGCTTCGGGCGCGGCGCGCAGATGCAGCAGCGGCTGGCCGCCGGCGGCCAGGTTGAGCTGCCCCGCCGGGCCGGGCCGCGGGGTGAGGCCCAGCAGGCGCTGGTAGAAGCTCGCGACACCGGTCAGGTCGCGCACCGCCAGGGTGACGCTGCTGGCGGAGAGGGGGGTGGTCTCGGTCATGGATGGCATCCTTCGCCGCCCAGATGGGGATGGCGCGGGGCAAAAGGGAAATGCCGGCTGGAAACGGTGGATATTGGCGGCATCAATGACACCTGCGGGCTGGCTGCCCGCATCGCCCGCCCCTAGCATGGCGCCATATGACCCGCCCTCCTCCCCGCTGATGCCGGACAGCCCACTCCCACGAGACAGGTCCGCGCGCGCGGCCGCATCGCCCGCCCTCCTCTTCCTGCATGGCGCCGCCTGTGGCGAATGGGTCTGGCAGCAGGGTTTCGCCGGGGCCTGCGCCGATGCGGGCTTCGCCGTCGAGGCCCTGCCCTTCCTGCGGCAGACGGAGGAGGGGCAGGCAGCCGGGCTGGGCGACTACGTGGCCCAGACGCGCGCGGCGGTCGATGCCCTTTCCGGCCCGGAGCGCCGGCCGGTGGTGCTGGTGGGGCATTCGCTGGGCGCGCTGGTGGCGCAGCGGCTGCTGCTGGAGCCCGCCATTCGCGGCGCGGCCCTGCTGTCGCCCGTGCCGCCCGAGGGGCTCTGGTTCTCCAGCACCCGCCTCGCCCTGACCGATCCCAGCCTCTGGACCGAGGCGGTGCGGATGGAAGCCCCCGCCGGGCAGGCCGATCCCGCGCTGGCCGGCAGCCTCTTCGGGCCGGAGATGCCGGCCGGGCAGGCACAGCGCTACCTGGCGCAGATGGGCGGCGAATCCCGTGCCGCGCTGCTGGAGGCGCAGGGGCCGCAGCCGGTGCCGCATGGCTGGCTGCATGGCCGCCCCGTGCTGGTGCTCGGTGCCGGGGAGGACCGGCTGATCCCGCCCGATGCGGTGCACCGCTGCGCGCTCTGGCATGGCACTACGGCCGAGTTCATGCCGGGCATGGGGCACCTGATGATGCTGGAACCCGGCTGGCCCCGGCTGGCCGCCCGGCTGCTGGACTGGTTGCGGCGCCTCTGACCGGGGGAAGGGCATACCCCCTGGCGATCCGCGGGGCCTGGGTCTAGGAAGCCCCCATGCAGCCCGCCATCGCCCCTGCCCCCCGGACCGCCGAGATCGCCCGCAGCACCAGCGAGACCGAGATCCGCATCCGCATCGACCTGGATGGCAGCGGCGCGGCGCGGATCGCCACCGGCATCGGCTTCCTGGACCATATGCTGACGGCACTGAGCCGCCACAGCCTCATCGACATGGAGATCGAGGCGAAGGGCGACCTGCATATCGACTTCCACCACACCACCGAGGATGTCGGCATCGTGCTTGGCCAGGCGGTGAAGCGCGCGCTGGGCGAGAAGCGCGGCATCCGCCGCTACGGCCAGGCCCTGGTGCCAATGGACGAGGCCCTGGTGGAAGCGGCCATCGACATCTCCGGCCGGCCCTTTCTGGCCTGGAGCGCCACTTTCCCGCGTGACAAGGTGGGCGAGATGGATACCGAGCTGTTCGAGGAATTCTTCCGGGCCTTCGCCATGAACGCTGGCATCACCCTGCACGTCACCCAGAAGGCCGGCAGCAACGCGCATCACATCGCGGAAGGCTGCTTCAAGGCCCTGGCCCGCGCCCTGCGGATGGCGGTGGAGATGGACCCGCGCGCCGCCGGCGCCATCCCCTCCACCAAGGGCGTGCTGGAGGCGTGATGCGCCGCTTCACCCTGCACGCGCCGCCGCCCTCCTCCGTCCCCTCCACCCGTCCGGCCCGCCTGCCGGAGCTGGTGCCGGAGGGCTTTTCCCTCCTCGCCGCGCTGCTGCCGCCGGTCTGGTTCCTGGCGCATCGGCTCTGGCTGCCGCTGGCGATCTACATCGCCCTCTCCATCCTGGCGGCCTTCCTGCTGCCGGGCGATGTGCTGCCCTATGCCGCCGCCGCCGCGCAATTCCTGATCGGGCTGCAGGCGCAGGATATCCGCCGCTGGTCCCTGGCCAGGCGCGGCCTGCCCGTCAGCGGCGTGGTGGTCGCCCGCGATGCCGAGGCCGCGCTGCTGCGCGCCCTGCACGCCCGGCCCGATCTGGCGCGGAGCGCGATGGCATGAAGGTCGCGGTGGTCGATCCCGGCTCGGGCAACCTGGCCTCCGTCCTGCGCGCGCTGCGCCGCGCCGCCAGCGAGAGCGGCAGCGGGGCCGAGATCGCGGTGGAGACGCGGGCCGAGGCCGTGGCCGGAGCCGATGCCATCGTCATGCCCGGACAGGGCGCCTTCGCCGCCTGCCGGCGCGGGCTGGACCTGATGCCCGGCATGGTCGAGGCGGTGGACGAGGCCGTCACCCGGCGCGGCATCCCCTTCCTCGGCATCTGCGTCGGCATGCAGCTGATGGTGGAGCGCGGGCTGGAACACGGCACCACCCCCGGCCTCGGCTGGATCCGGGGCGAGATGGCGCCGATGGACCCTCGCGATGCCGGCGGCGCCCCGTTGCCGCTGCCGCAGATGGGCTGGAACGCCCTGCGCTTCGTCCCCGGTAGTCACCCCGTGCTGGCGGGGCTGGAGCCGGGTGACCATGCCTATTTCGTGCACTCCTACGCCCTGGCCGGCGGCAGGCCTGAGGAAATCCTCGCAACTGCGGATTACGGCGGCCCTGTGGTCGCCGCCATCGGACGGGACAATATGTTCGGCACCCAGTTCCACGTCGAGAAAAGCCAGTTCGTCGGCCTGCGCATGCTCGCCAACTTCCTGGCCTGGCGGCCATGAGCGTCACCCACGCCCTGCTCGTCGAGCGCATCGAGTCCCTCCCCGACAGCGAGCTGGCCGATCTCTGCGAGGCCACCGATGCCGCCATCATCGAAGGGGGCGGCTTCGGTTGGGTGGAACCCCAGGGCCGGGAGGCACTGACACGCCATTTCCGTGGTGTGCTGCTGGTCCCGGCCATCGAGCTGTTCATCGCCAAGCTGGATGGCGTGCCGGTGGGCTCCGCCCAGCTGCTGCGCCCGCCGCGCAACAACGAGGCGCAGTCCTTCGCCGCCCAGCTGACCCATGCCTATATCGCGCCCTATGCGCGCGGCCACGGGCTGGCGCGGCTGCTGGTGCGGCGGGTGGAGGAACGCGCTTCTGCCCTCGGCCACCGCGTGCTGAACCTGGATGTGCGGGAGACGCAGACCACCGCCATCACCCTGTTCGAGGCGATGGGCTATACCCGCTGGGGCACCCACCCCGCCTATGCCCGGGTGCGCGGCCAGACCGTCGCGGGCCACTACTACTACAAGCTGCTGGAACCGCTGCGCGGCCGCGCGCTGGATATCCGCGCCCCTAGCGAGAAGGGCTGACCGACTTGGCCTTCACCCTCTACCCCGCCATCGACCTGAAGGGCGGAAAGGTCGTCCGCCTGAAGCGCGGCGACATGGATCAGGCGACCACCTATGCCGAGGATCCCGGCGCCCAGGCCGCCGCCTTCGCGCAGCAGGGCTTCGAGTGGCTGCATGTGGTGGACCTGGACGGCGCCTTCGCCGGCAGGCCCGCCAATGCCGAGGCCGTCACGCGCATCCTGGCCAGCACGGCATGCCCGGTGCAGCTTGGCGGCGGCATCCGCGACATGGCCACCGTCGAGGCCTGGCTGAAGCGCGGCATCGCCCGCGTCATCCTCGGCTCGGCGGCGGTGAAGAATCCGGAATTCGCCAGGGAGGCCTGCCGCGCCTTCCCCGGCCAGGTCGCGGTCGGCATCGACGCGCGCGACGGCATGGTGGCCACCGAGGGCTGGGCCGAGACCAGCACCACCTCCGCCCTCGACCTCGCCCTCTCCTTCGAGGATGCGGGGGCCGCGGCCATCATCCATACCGATATCGACCGCGACGGCATGCTGGGCGGCGTGAACGTGGCGGCCACCAGCGCGCTCGGCGCGCGGCTGACCACGCCGGTCATCGCCTCCGGCGGCGTCGCGGGGGTGGAGGATATCACGGCGCTGATGGCGGCGGGCAACGTGGCCGGCACCATCATCGGGCGCGCCCTTTATGACGGGCGGCTGACGGCGGAAGCGGCCCTGGCGGCGTCCCGGGGCTGAGCGCGACGGAGGGGCGTTGCCCCTCCAGCCCGTCCCGTACCCCGATTCGCTGTTACGCGAGGCTTCGCGGCCCGGGCCGCGAAGCGCATCCGGAAAATCTGGAAAAAAACCGCGCAGGCTGAAGCCCGAGGCCAGGGGGCCGGGACCCCCTGGCTTTTCCGATCAGTTCTCTTCGTCCCGATCGGTTTCGACCTCGACTTCCAGCTCGTCCTCGGCGTCGTCGAGTTCCTCGGCGTCTTCCAAGGCCTCGTCCGCGTCCACGTCCTCGATCTCGACATCGTCGGTATCGGCATCCACCGGGACAGGGCGCTTCTTCAGCTTCTCCTCCACCGGCAGGGCGGCGCGGCGCGGCCGGGGCTGCTCGGCCGGTTGTTCCGTGCCGCATTTCGGGCAGACGGCCGGCTGCTTCGTGAGGTCGTAGAACTTGGCGCCGCAGGCGACACAGGTACGCTTCATACCCAGTTCGGGCTTAGCCATTGGCGTGGAATTCCCGCAGACGATGAAGGGGGCGGCCGCGTGGCCGCAGAAGTGCGGACGGCCGCAAGGCAAGGCCGCGCATTGCCACGCACATGGGGCCATGTCAAACCCCGCAAGCCATGTCGAACCCAGCCAGCGTGGAACACGCCAGCCCCGCCCTGCCGCTTCGTGCCACCCGACCCGCCCGGGGCCTGACCGGCCGCCTGCGCGTGGCGGGGGATAAATCCATCAGCCACCGCGCCCTGATGTTCGGGGCGCTGGCGGTCGGCCGCACCGAGATCACCGGCCTCCTGGAAGGCGAGGACGTGCTGCGGACAGCCGCCGCCATGCGCGCCCTGGGCGCCACGGTGGAGCGCCTGGGCGAAGGCCACTGGCAGGTCGCCGGCCGTGGCATCGGCGGGCTGCTGGAGCCGGCCGATGTGCTGGACATGGGCAATTCCGGCACCGGCGCGCGGCTGATCGCCGGCCTGATCGCCGGCCATCCCATCTTCGCGGTGCTGACGGGCGATGCCTCGCTCCGCTCCCGCCCCATGAAGCGGGTGATGGACCCGCTCTCCGCCAGTGGGGCACGCTTCACCAGCCGCACTGGCGGTCGCCTGCCGCTGGCGATCGAGGGCGCGGCCGAGCCGCTGCCGCTGGACTACCGCCTGCCCGTGGCCTCCGCCCAGGTGAAATCCGCCGTGCTGCTGGCCGGGCTCTGCGCCCGCGGCACCACGCGGGTGGAGGAGCCGGAGGCCACCCGTGACCATACCGAGAATATGCTGCGTCATTTCGGCGCGACCGTGCGGGTGGAGCATCAGGGCCATGGCCGTATCATCGAGCTGGAGGGCCAGCCGGAACTGACCGCCGCGCCGGTGCATGTGCCGGCCGACCCCTCATCCGCCGCCTTCCCGCTGGCGGCGGCGCTGCTGGTGCCGGGCTCCTCGCTCACGGTCGAGGGCGTGGGGCTGAACCCGCTTCGCACCGGCCTCTTCACCACCCTGCGCGAGATGGGCGCCGATCTGGTCGTGACCAATGAGCGCCTGGAGGGCGGGGAGCTGGTGGGCGACATCACCGCCACCCATGGCCCGCTGCGCGGCGTGGACGTGCCGGGCGAGCGCGCGCCTTCCATGATCGACGAATACCCGATCCTGGCGGTCGCCGCCGCCTTCGCCAGCGGCACCAGCCGCTTCCGCGGGCTGAAGGAACTGCGGGTGAAGGAGAGCGACCGCCTGGCCGCCACCGTCGCCCTGCTGGCCGCCAATGGCGTGACAGCCGAGGTGGAAGGCGACGACCTGATCCTGCGTCGCGATGGCCGGCCGCCTGCCGGCGGCGGCTTCGTCACCACCCATATGGACCACCGCATCGCCATGAGCGCACTGGTGCTGGGCCTGGCCTCCGAGGCGCCGGTGACGGTGGATGACGGCCGCTTCATCGACACCTCCTTCCCCGGCTTCGCGGCGCTGATGAACGGCGCCGCCGGGGGCAGCCCCATCGGCCCGGTGGAGTGAGCATGGCCACGCCTCCCGTCATCGCCGTCGACGGCCCCGCGGCCGCCGGCAAGGGCACGCTGGCCCGGCGGCTGGCCGCCTATCTGGGCCTGTCCTATCTCGATACCGGGCTGCTCTACCGCGCCACCGGCCGGCGCGTGCTGGATGCCGGGGCCGACCCGCGCGACCCCGCCGCCGCCGAGGCCGCCGCCCGTGGCCTGGACCACGCCGACCTGCAGCGCGGCGACCTGCGCGGCCCGGATGCCGACAAGGCCGCCAGCGCCGTCGCCGCCCAGCCCGCCGTGCGCGACGCCCTGCTGGACTGGCAGCGCGACTTCGGCCGCCGGAACGGCGCGGTGCTGGACGGGCGCGACATCGGCACCGTGGTCTTCCCCGATGCGCGCGTGAAGCTCTTCGTCACCGCCAGCGCCGAGGAACGCGCCCGCCGCCGCTGGCTGGAACTGGCCGCGCGCGGCATGGAAGCCGACCGGGCCCAGGTGCTGGCCGAGCTGCGCGCCCGCGACGAACAGGACGCCGCCCGCGCCGTGGCGCCCATGAAGCCGGCCGATGACGCCGTGCTGATCGACACCACCGAACTGGATGCCGAGGCGGCCTTCGCGCGCGCCCTGGCAGTGGTGACGGAGAAGCTTGGGCAGTCCTTCTAAAGGGGGGCGCCGGAGAGGGCGCTGCCCTCTCCGGACCTCTCCCGCCGGGGTGACAGTGTCACCCCGGACCCCACCATCCGTCTGGAACTTTTGGCGTGGTCGTTCCGCCGGAGGTCGATGACCTCCGGCGACTGACGTCTCGGGCCGTGTGGCCTTTTCAAAGATATTGAATGCGCTGGCGGCCGGCGCCGCGCCGGGGTGCCGAGGCGCCCGGCAAGCTCGAAGCGGGGTCCGGGGTGGACTTTCCACCCCGGCGGGGTTCCAGGGGCAGGGCCCCTGGCCTTCACCCCGTCAGAACTTCCACCCCGTATGGATCGCCACGATCCCGCCGGAGAGGTTCTGCCACTTCACCCGCTCGAAGCCGGCGCGCTCCATCATGCCGGCCAGGGTCGGCTGGTCCGGGAACATGCGGATGCTCTCGGCCAGATACTGGTAGCTCTCGGCATCCTTGGCGATCTTTGCGCCGATGGCGGGCAGCACCTTGAAGGACCAGGTGTCGTAGAGCGGCTTCAGGGCCTCGACCTCAAGGCTGGAGAATTCCAGCACGCACATCCGCCCGCCCGGCCGCAGCACGCGGAAGCCCTCCCGCAGCACCGCGTCCTTGTCGGTGCAGTTGCGCAGGCCAAAGGCCATGGAGACGCGCTCGACGCTGCCCGAAGGCAGCGGAATCTTCTCGGCATCGCAGCAGACGAATTCCAGGCCCTCGGCCAGCCCCTTCTGCAAGGCGCGGCCCTGGCCGACGCTCAGCATGGAGGCGTTGATATCGGCCAGGATGACCTTGCCGGCGCCACGCTTCTTGGCCAGGAAGGCGACGTCGCCGGTGCCGGCCGCCAGGTCCAGCAGCGTGTCGCCGGGGCCGGCGCCAATGGCGGCGACGAAGGCATGCTTCCAGGCGCGGTGCAGCCCCAGCGACATCAGGTCGTTCATCACGTCGTATTTGGGCGCGACGCTGTCAAAGACCTCGCGCACCATGGAGGCCTTGGCCTCACGGTCGACGGTGCGGAAGCCGAAATCGGTGGTCTGGGTCATGGCCCGATCCTAAGCCCGAACGCGCCGTCAGCCCAGCAGGCGCCGCAGCAGGCGGATCAACTGCCGGCGTTCCTCGGCGGTCAGGGGGGCCAGCAGACGCTCATTGGCCTGGCTGCCCTGGCGCACCGCCTCGGCGAGCGCGGCATGCCCGACCTCGTTGAGGGAGAGCACGACGGTGCGGCGGTCCAGCGGGTCTCGCCCCGTATCCACCAGCCCCCGGTCGCGCAGCCGGGCGACGACCCCCTGGATGGTGGCGGGGTCCAGCGCCACGGCGCGGCCGAGCGCGTTCTGGGTGGCGGTGCGCAGTTCGGCCAGCCGCAGCAGGGTGGCGAATTGGGTGGGAGTCAGGCCGCTGACGGCGCCGCGGTCCTGGAACAGCGCGGCATGGCGCTGATGGGCGCGGCGCAGCAGGTGCCCGACCGATTCGTCCAGTCGGTAACCCGGGGGCATAGGGGCGCGCGGGCTGTCCTCCGCCTGTCCGGCGGGCATGATGGTGAGCTGCGAATGGCCCATGCTCTGCCTCCTCTGCCCTGGCTCACCTGCACCATCGGCAACGGGAGGGAATGCGTCAACCGGCCAGCGCGGACAATGCGCCCGCTCCACTCAGCCGGGCAGGGAGCGGTAGCCGAAGATCGCCAGTGTCAATCCGCCCAGGCCCAGTGCCGCGAGGCCGGCGCGGTCGGCATGCCACATCAGCCGCTCGGCCAGAATCGCCGCCAGTTGCCGCCGGCCCTCGGGGTTACGCAGCCGGCGCGCGTTTTCCCCGGCCAGCACGGGCCAGAGCCGCGTGCCGCGCAGGTCCATCCGTGGCAGGCGCAGCGCCGCCGCCCACATGCCAAGCCACAGCGCCGCCGTCAGCAGGGCGCCGCTCTGCAGCGCCAGCAGTGGCCTTGCCGCCAGCATGAACATGACCATGGCGATGCCGAGTCCGGCGCAAGCCATGGCGCGCCGGATGGTGTAGTCGGCAAGATTGCGGAGCGTATCCATCGCGGGCCCCTCTGCCGCCACCCCGCCGACCCGGTGGAGGCGCGACGGTCGCTCACCCCCACGCGCCGTGCGGCATGCGCGGGCGTTCTGTATCCTGATCATATGGGCCAACTTGCGGGCAGAGGAAGCGTTGCAGGCGCCCCTGGGGCGAAAATGCCTTTTGCCCGTTGCGGGCAGGCGTCCTTGTAATGGGGTCGGTATCACAAATTCGTGATAATTGGCCAGTTCCCGCTTCCATGATTCCACGGCCCCCCGAGCATTGCCACACTTGCTCCGGCCACCCGCCCGCGCTTCGGCAGAGGCGGCCCAGGACCCGCCGCAGATGCGGGCGATCAACGACCGTCAACAGCGCCCAGGGCCTCGTTGGCGCCCTGGGCAGGGCAGGGACATCGTTCAACCAATGCCATCCGCGATCCCAACTTCAGGCGCCGCTAACCGGCCCATGACGCGGGAGGAGAGGAAGGTCATCCTGGCCTCCTCCCTCGGGACTGTCTTCGAGTGGTATGATTTCTATCTCTACGGGTCACTGGCGGTCATCATCGGCGCCAAGTTCTTCAGCCAGTTCCCCGAGGGCACCCGCAATATCTTCGCCCTCCTCGCCTTCGCGGCGGGCTTCCTGGTGCGCCCCTTCGGCGCGCTGGTCTTCGGCCGGCTGGGCGACCTGGTCGGGCGCAAATACACCTTCCTCGTCACCATCCTGATCATGGGTGTCTCGACCTTCCTGGTGGGTATCCTGCCGACCTCGGACCAGATCGGCATCACCGCGGCCATCATCCTGATCGTGCTGCGCTGCCTGCAGGGGCTGGCGCTGGGCGGCGAATATGGCGGCGCCGCCACCTATGTGGCCGAGCATGCGCCGCGTGGCCGCCGCGGCTTCTACACCAGCTTCATTCAGATCACCGCGACCGGCGGCCTCTTCCTCTCCCTTCTGATCATCCTCTTCACCCGCTCGGCACTGGGCGAGGAAGCCTTCCTCGACTGGGGCTGGCGCATACCCTTCCTGCTCTCCGTCCTGCTGCTGGGCATCTCCGTCTGGATCCGCATGCAGCTGCAGGAAAGCCCGGCCTTCAAGAAGATGAAGGAGGAAGGGACCCAGTCCAAGGCACCACTGACGGAAGCCTTCGGCCAGTGGAAGAACGCCAGGGTCGCCATCCTGGCGCTGTTCGGCCTCGTCGCCGGGCAGGCTGTGGTCTGGTACACCGGCCAGTTCTACGCCCTGTTCTTCATCAACTCGATCCTGAAGGTGGATGGCTATACCTCCAACCTGCTGATCGCCTGGGCGCTGCTGCTGGGCTGCGGCGGCTTCGTGCTCTTCGGCTGGCTCTCGGACAAGATCGGCCGCAAGCCCATCATCCTGGGCGGCTGCCTGCTGGCGGCGCTGACCTATTTCCCGCTCTTCAAGCTGCTGAGCGCCGAGGCCAACCCGGCGCTGCACGCCGCGCACCGCGACATCACGGTGGTGGTGCAGGCCGACCCGGCCGACTGCTCGTTCCAGTTCAACCCGGTCGGGACCGCGCGCTTCACCAATAGCTGCGACATCGCCAAGGCGGCGCTGGCCCGGCTCTCGGTGAACTACTCGGTCGAGGACGCGGCCCCCGGCAGCGTCGCGACGGTCCGCATCGGCCAGGCCAGCATCCCCGCCAATACACCGGACTTCACCCAGGCGCTGGGCGCGGCGGTGACGGCGGCGGGCTATCCGGCGGCCTCCAACCCCTCCGTCGTGAAGATGTCGAGTCCCTTCGATATCTTCCGGGAACAGGTGGCCGTCAGCATCCTGGTCCTGACCCTGCTGGTGATCTACGTCACCATGGTCTACGGCCCGATCGCGGCGGCGCTGGTCGAACTCTTCCCGACCCGCATCCGCTACACCTCCATGTCGCTGCCCTACCATATCGGCAACGGCTGGTTCGGCGGCCTGCTGCCGGCCACCTCCTTCGCCATGATCGCCCAGACGGGCGATGTCTATTACGGCCTCTGGTACCCGGTGGTGATCGCCCTGGCGACGGTGGTGATCGGCGCCTTCTTCGTGCCGGAAACCAAGGACCGCGACATCTTCGCGGAAGATACCAGCCAGGGTCTGGCGCATGCCACGGCGGCGGCACGGCCCTCGCGCCCATGACAGCGGGTCCAGGGAGCGGTGCTCCCTGGACCTTCGCCACGGCGAGGCTGCCGGGACGGAGGAATGCCAGAACGGCTTCCGCCCGCCCCGGCGCGCTACAACCGTCCCGGCCCGTCATTCCGGCGGCGTCTTCACCCGATCAGGCGATCCGCCCCGATCGGGAGAGCCTGGAGAGGAAGCTGCCCTCTCCCGGCCTCACTCCGCCAGCGTCGTCCAGAGCGGTTCCTTCACCTTCTTCAGGAAGGCCGCATGCGCGGCCAGTTCCTCCTCGCGGGGGAGGATGGGGCGCGGGGTGCGGTTGACCGGGGCGGCATCCAGCAGCACCGGGCCCGCGCTGCTGCCGCCGCGCGCCGCCGTGGCCAGTTCCAGCCCCGGCTGCTTGCCGCCCATCAGTTCCAGATAGACCTGCGCCAGCAGCTGCACATCCAGCAGCGCGTTGTGCGAGGTGCGCATGGAATTGTCGATTCCATAGCGCCGGCAGAGCGCGTCCAGGCTGTTGGGCAGGCCGGGAAAGCGCTTCTTGGCCAGCACCAGCGTATCGACCATGCGGCTGCGCGGGATGGGCTGGGCGCCCGCGCGCCTGAACTCATGGTCCAGGAAGTTGAAGTCGAAGACCGCGTTATGCGCCACCACCGGGTCGTCGCCCAGGAACTCCAGCAGCCCCGGCAGGATCTCGGGGAATTTGGGCTTGCCGATCAGCATCTCCCGCGTGAAGCCATGCACGCGGGCGGCTTCCTCCGGCACGTCGCGCTCGGGGTCGATCAGCACATGGAAATGACGGCCGGTGGGGACGAGGTTGATCAGTTCCACCGCCGCCACTTCCAGCACGCGGTCGCCGGTCGCGGGGTCCAGGCCGGTGGTTTCGGTGTCCAGCACCAGGGCGCGGCTCATCAGCGTGTCTCCGGAAAGGCGTGGTGGTCCAGCAGCGCCAGGATCTGCCGGCGGGTGTTATGGCGCGAGAGGCCGGTGCGTATCAGGTGATCCGCGCGGGCGCGGCGCAGCCGGTCCGGTGTCTGCCGCGCCAGGATGGCGGCCAGGCGCTCCGGCGTCATGCCCGGGCGCCGCAGCACGCGCTTGCGCTGCTCCGGCGCGGGGGCGGAGACGACCAGCACGGCATCGCAGCGCCGCTCGCCGCCCGTCTCGAACAGCAGGGGGATGTCCAGCACCGCCAGGGGGCGCCCCCGGCGGCGGGCGGCGGCCAGGAAGCGGCGCTCCTCGGCGCGGACCAGCGGATGGACGATGCGTTCCAGCCGGCGCAGGGCGGCGGGGTTGCCGAAGACGGCGCGGCGCAGCGCCTCTCGGTCCACCGCGCCGTCGCGGATACTGCCGGGAAAGGCATGGCCGATCGGCGCCACGGCGCGGCCGCCGCGCGCCTGCAGGGCATGCACGGTGGCATCGGCGTCAAAGACCGGGACGTTGCGGCGGCGCAGCACCAGGGCGGCGGTGGATTTGCCCATACCGATGCCGCCCGTCAGGCCCCAGATCCGCATGTGCTCAGGCCGTCCTCGGGATATCGGCGGAGACGAAGTCCCGCAGTTCCGCATCCACCGCCGGCATGATGCCGAACCAGGCGGCGAAGCCCGGCCGTGCCTGGTGCAGCAGCATGCCCAGCCCATCCACCGCGCGCAGGCCACGGGCGCGGGCGGCGGCCAGCAGCGGCGTCTCCAGCGGCACATAGACGGCATCGGCCACCACCGCCTGGGCTGGCAACGGCGAGAGGTCGATCTCCAGCGGTGGCTGGCCGGCCATGCCGAGGCTGGTGCTGTTGACCAGCAGCGCGGCGCCTTCCAGCGGCGGGGTGGTGGAGACCTCCACCGGGCCGCCCAGGGCCCGTGCCAGCGCCTCGGCGCGCGCCGGGCTGCGGTTGACGATGGTCAGGCGGGGGCAGCCCGCATCCAGCAGCGCGGCGGCGATGGCACGGGCCGCGCCCCCGGCCCCCACCAGCACGGCGGGGCCGTCGGTGGCCGCCCAGCCCGGCGCCTGCTCGGCCAGGCTTTCCAGGAAGCCGAAACCGTCGGTATTGCTGCCGAGAATGCGCCCTTCCCGGAAGACCAGCGTATTCACCGCGCCCATGCGGCGGGCGGCCTGGTCCACCTCGTCGCAGAGGGCGAAAGCGGCCTCCTTATGGGGGATGGTAACATTGGCGCCGCGGAAGCCCAGCTTCGCCAGCGCCCGCACGGCGTCCGGAAAATCCCCGGATTCCACGGGCAGCGGCAGATAGGCGCCGTCGATCCCATGCCGTTGCAGCCAGAAGCCATGCAGGCGCGGGGAACGGGAATGGGAGACGGGCCAGCCAAGCACACCCGCCAGCTTGGCCTTGCCGGAGATCATCGTCATGCCGCCATCAATCCTGTGCGGCGGGCATTGGGTCAACCGGCCTGCCCCCGGACTTCCGCCTGTCACGGCACCGGCCTGCCCCCATGCCTCCTCCCCTCTGGCAATCTGTCGCCCGCGATGCCACCACTGCATCCGACGAGAACTCACGAGGACACCCATGACGCGTCCCCTTCAGGTCGCGGTCCAGATGGACCCGATCCACAGCATCAATATCGATGGCGACAGCACTTTCGTGCTCATGCTGGAGGCGCAGGCGCGGGGCCACACGCTCTGGCACTACCACGTCAAGGACCTGACCCTGGCGGCCGGGCGCGTGCTCGCCCGGATGCAGCCGGTCGAGGTGCGCCGGGAGAAGGGCAACCACTACACGCTGGGCGAGGCGCGGGAGGTCGACCTCTCCACCATGGACGTGGTGCTGATGCGCCAGGACCCGCCCTTCGACATGGCCTATATCACGGCCACCCATATCCTGGAGATGATCCACCCGAAGACCCTGGTGGTGAACGACCCCGCCAGCGTGCGGAACGCGCCCGAAAAACTCTTCGTGATGCAGTTTCCGGAGCTGATGCCGGACACGATCATCACCCATGACCCGCTGGAAGTGCGCAAGTTCCGCCAGAAGCATGGCGACATCATCGTCAAGCCGCTCTTCGGCAATGGCGGCGCAGGCGTCTTCCACCTGCGGCCGGAGGACGGCAACCTCAACGCCCTGCTGGAACTCTACGCGGAGAAATCCCGTGAGCCTCTGATGATCCAGCAATACGTCCCCGCCGTGCGGGAAGGCGACAAGCGCATCATCCTGGTGGACGGCGTGCCGATGGGCGCCATCAACCGCGTGCCGGCGGCGGGCGAGAGCCGCTCCAACATGCATGTGGGCGGACGGCCGGAACAGATCGCGCTGAGCGAGCGCGACAAGGAGATCTGCGCCCGCATCGGGCCGGAACTGAAGAAGCGCGGATTGATCTTCGTCGGCATCGACGTGATCGGTGACTACCTGACCGAGATCAACGTCACCTCCCCCACCGGGCTGCAGGAAATCGCGCGCTTCGATGGCGTGCACCTGGAGAAGGCCATCTGGGATGCGATCGAGGCCAAGCGCGCCTGATTGACCGGAGAGGGCGCTGCCCCCTCCAGACCTCTCCCGCCGGGGTGACAGTGTCACCCCGGACCGCGCCATCTGTTTTGTGCTGAGTGTCACGGTGGGGCGCGCCGGAGGTCGATGACCTCCGGCGACCGGCGCCGCACCTGGGCACCGAAGCCCCGGCGGATTCGAAGCGGGGTCCGGGGTGGAGTTTCCACCCCGGCGGGGGGGCATCCAGAGGGGGCAGCGCCCCCTTTTGGCCCTTACGCCGCCACCTTGCGCCGGCGCCGCCGCAGCAACTCGCGTGGGTCGAAGGCCCCCAGGGCGACGGTCACGCCGAAGTAGCTGACCAGGCCCATCGTCACCAGCACGCCCAGGCCCACGAAGCGCCAGAGCCCGCTGGCCGGAAAGATCAGGGCTTCCAGCGCCCAGAGGATCGCGCCCATGGCGATGGCCGCGCCCAGCAGCCGCCAGGCATTGCGGCGCAGCCGGCGGTCGGCCACCCACTGTCCGCGCCGCGCCAGCACCAGCGCCAGCAGCCCGGCATTGGCCCAGGAGGAGAGGGCCGTGGACAGGGCGATGCCGACATGGTGCAGCGTCGGCGTCAGGGCGAGGTTGAGGCAGAGGTTCAGCACCACGGTCGCGATGCCGATCTTGACCGGGGTGGCAGTGTCGCCACGGGCGAAGAAGCCGGGGGCGAGGGACTTGATCAGCACGAAGGCGGGCAGGCCGAAGGCATAGGCGGCCAGGGCCGGCGCCGTCTGCGCCACCTTGTCGGCGGTGAAGGCGCCACGCTGGAACAGCACGGCGATGATGGGTTCGGCCGCCACGATCAGGGCGATGGCGGCGGGCAGGGTCAGGGCGAGGGAAAGTTCGATGCCCCGGTTCATGCTGCGGTGGGCGGACAGCGCCTGCCCCGCCCGCAGCTGGCGGGAGAGGAGGGGCAGCAGCGCCGTGCTCATCGCCGCCCCCACCACGCCCAGCGGCAGCTGCGCCAGCCGGTCGGCATAGTTCAGGTAGCTGATGGCGCCGGCCGGCAGCCAGGAGGCGATGAACATGTCGATGGCGAGGTTCAGCTGCGTCACGCTGGCGCCCAGCACGCCCGGCACCATCCGCCGCAGCACCTGCCGCGTATCCTCGGTCAGCTTGGGGAAGGAGATGAGGCGGAAGCCCAGCCCCACCTTGTGGCAGGCCCAGACCACCAGGATCAGCTGCAGCACGCCGGAGATCGTGGTGCCCCAGGCCAGCGCATGCGCCGGCGTGGCCACGAAGGGCGACAGCGCGAAGAGGGAGACGATGGCGCAGAGGTTGAAGAGCAGCGGCGCCCCCGCAGCCAGGGCGAACTTGTCCGCCGCGTTCAGCACGCCGGAAACCAGGGCGGTCAGGCAGATGAAGATCAGATAGGGGAAGGTGATGCGCGACAGTTCCACCACCAGGTTGAAGCGCAGCGGCTCATCCACCAGCCCGGGGGTCAGCACCGCCATCAGCTGGGGCATGAAGATCATGCCGATGACCACCAGCAGGGAGAGCCAGAGGGTCATCAGCGTGGACATCCGCTCGGCCAGCATGCGGGCCTTGGCGGGGCCGTCCAGCGTCAGCGCGGCGGTGAAGGCGGGGACGAAGGCGGCGTTGAAGGCACCCTCGCCGAAAAGGCGGCGGAACATGTTGGGCAGCCGCAGAGCCAGGAAGAAGGCATCGGCCACCGGGCCGGCGCCCAGGAAGGCGGCGATCAGCACGTCCCGCACGAAGCCCAGGATGCGGCTCGCAAAGGTCCAGCCGCCGATGGTCAGGATATTGCGGAACATGCTGTCTCGATCTGCTGGTTGCCGCGCGCGGCCAAGGGGGCGCCGCCCCCCTTGGGGAACCCCGCCGGAGCGGACGGCCAGCCCGCCCCGGGTCCCCGCTTCGGGTTTTATGCCTCAGCCGTCAGGGCGGGCACCCGGACCTAAGGTTGCCAATGCCCGGAGGCAGCGCGGGCTGTGGCGTCAGTCGCCGGAGGTGCCGGAACGGATAACGGTGCCGGGGGTGACGCTGTTACCCCGCGGGCCATGTCCAGAGGGGGCGACGCCCCCCCTGGTCCCTACCCTTGGTCCCTGCCCTCAGGCGTTCGCGGCCGGCGCGCCCGCCGTCTGCGCGCCACGGCGGCTCTGCCACAGTGCCACGAAGTCGATGGGGGAGAGCAGCACGGGCGGGAAGCCACCGTCGCGGGTGACATCGGCCAGGATGTTGCGGGCGAAGGGGAAGAGCAGGCGCGGGCATTCCACCAGCAGCAGCGGCTCCACCATCTGCGGCTCCACGTTCAGGGTGAAGATGCCGCAATAGACCAGCTCGGCGATGAAGGCGGTCTGGTCATGCGCCTTGGCATCGGCGCGGATCTGCAGCGCCACCTCGAAGACATTGCCGCCTTCCTGCAGCGGGCGTGCCTGCACGTCCAGCGACAGGTCGATGCGCGGCTGCTCCCGCAGGGTCGTGAAGATCTCCGGCGCGCCCGGCACCTCGAAGGAGAGATCCTTCGTATATTGCAGGTTCATCACCAGCGGGCCGGTGGGCTGCGCGGCGCCGCCGTTGGGAGCGCCGTTCGGGGTGGGGTTCTGGGTCTCGGACATCGGGGCCTCGCAGGGATGCGGATGGAGCTCGGGGGCGCGGGGTAGCACGCGCCGCGCGTGCTGTCAGGAATGCTTCCAGTTGACCGCTTCAGGACCAGGCGCGGTGGGATCGCAGCGCAGCCACTGGCCGTTGGTGACGGATTGACCGGTCATGGAGAGGATAAAGCCCCAGTGGGAGACGACCACGGTCTGGTTCCAGTCCGGCAGCGCCGCCATCTCCTGCCGGAACAGCCGGGCACGGCCTTCCACCTGGTCGGCGGGTTCCTCGATGGCGGGCCACCAGACCTCGTCGATATGGGAGAGGTCGAGCTCCGGCCATTCCAGGGCAAGGGTGGTGCGGGGAGAGCCGATGTCGCAGGCGAAGGCGTATCGCTCCCGCACCAGGGGCTGGATGATCACGGGCAGGCCCAGACGGCGCGCCAGGGGGGCCGCCGTCTGCATGGCGCGGGTATAGGGGCTGGCGATGATGCGGCGGATGCCGCCGCCGGTCTCTTCCAGCAGGGCCTCGGCGGCGTGCTCCGCCTGCTGGTGGCCCAGCTCGGTCAGCCGCGGGTCCTTGATGCCGGGGTCGCGCCGGGTGGCGGTGAAATGCAGGTTGAATTCGCTCTGGCCGTGGCGCAGCAGGATCATGGCAACTCCTCGCTTGCCAAGGATAGAGCAGATCAGGCCCTCCGGGGCCAGTCCGGGCTGACGAATCGGGCCTGGCGGCGCGCGAAGCCGTTGCGGCGGAGGGGTGCGCGTCCTAAGTGACGAAAGATGAGGAGATTGCAATGTCCGGCGCCTTTCCGGTCGATCTGATCCTGTTCGCCATGGTCGCGGCCTTCCTGGTGCTGCGGCTGCGCAGCGTGCTGGGCCGCCGCCAGGGCTATGAGCGCCCGCCGCGCGAGGCCGGCGCTGCCGATGCGCCGCTGCCGGACCTGCGCCCGGTGCCCGAGGCCGTACCCGCCGCCCCCCCGCGGGGCGTGCCGGATGCGCGCAGCCCCGCCGGCCAGGGTCTGGCGCGTATCCAGGCCCAGGATGGCAGCTTCGACCCTGCTCTCTTCCTGGGCGGCGCCGAGGGCGCCTTCCGCATGATCGTCGAGGCCTTCGCCGCCGGCGACCGCGCGACGCTGCGCAACCTGCTCTCCGACGAGACCTATGCGGGCTTCGAGCAGGCCATCACGGCGCGCGAGACGGCCAATGAGCGGCAGCGCACCGAGATCCGCAACGTGCAGGACATGGTGATCGAGGCCGCCGACCTGCGCGGCTCCATCGCCGAGATCACGGTCCGCATCGTCTCCGACCAGGTCAACATGACCACGGCGGCGGATGGCTCCGTGGTGTCCGGCCATGACGGCGTGACGGAGATCGTCGACCTCTGGACCTTCCAGCGCGACCTCCGCAACAGCGACCCGTCCTGGAAGCTGGTGGGCACCGGCGCGGTTTGATCCGCCCGGCTCTGGCCGCCGCCCTGCTCTGGGGGCTGGCGGCCTGCACCCCTCCCCCGCCGCAGCACCCTGCCGAACTGCCCGGCTGGGCCGATGACAGGCTGGCCGAGGCCCTGCCGCCCTTCCTGGCCGGCTGCCGCCCGCCCGCCCTGCCCGCCGCCCTCTGTGCCGAGGCCGCCGGCCTGCCTCCGGGCGACCACGCCGCCGCCCGCGCCTTCTTCGAGCGGAACTTCACCCTCCGCCGGGCCGGCGAGGGGCTGATGACCGGCTATTACGAGCCGGAGATCCGCGGCGCCACCGCCCCTTCCGCCGCCTATCCTATCCCCCTGCATACCCGCCCCGCCGATCTGGTGGAGGTCGATCTCGGCCGCTTCGCGCCAGACCTGATGGGGCGCCGCATCGCCGGCCTCGTGCGGGGCGGCAGGCTGGAACCCTACCCCGACCGCGCGGCCATCGAGGCCCAGGACCGCCCCGCCCTGCTCTGGCTGGCCGATCCCGTGGACCGCTTCTTCCTGCAGATCCAGGGCTCCGGCCGCATCCTGCTGCCCGATGGCAGCATCAGCCGCGTGGGATTCGATGGGCAGAACGGACGGCCCTATGTCCCCATCGGCCGCGTGCTGGTGCAGAAGAACGAGATCCCCCGCGACAAGGTCTCGATGCAGAGCATCCGCGCCTGGCTGGAAGCCGCCGGGTCGGAACGCGCCCGGGCGGTGATGGACCAGAACCCTTCCTATGTCTTCTTCCGGGACGTGCCGGCCCGCGCCGATCAGGGCCCCACCGGCGCCCAGGGCGTGCCCCTGTCGCCCCTGCGCTCCATCGCCGTGGACCGGACGGAAATCCCGCTCGGCAGCCCGGTCTGGATCGTCACGCACCACCCGCTGACCCGCCAGCCCCTGCGCCGGCTGGTGCTGGCCCAGGATACTGGTGGTGCCATCCGGGGGCCCGCCCGCGCGGACCTGTTCTGGGGGTGGGGAGATGAGGCCGCGGCTGCCGCCGGGCCGATGCAGGAGAAGGCGGAACTCTTCGTGCTGGTGCCGCGCGCGGAATGACGGGCTGCGGGCCAGAGGGGGCGCCGCCCCCTCTGCCCCCCCGCCGGGGTGGAGAGTCCACTCCGGGCCCCGCTTCGAATTCGCCGGGCGCTTCGGCACCCCAGCGCATGCAATATCTTTGAAAAGGCCACACGGGCCAGGGCGTCAGTCGCCGGAGGTCATCGACCTCCGGCACGCCCCATCGTGACACTCAGCACAAAGCAGATGGCGGGGTCCGGGGTGACACTGTCACCCCGGCGGGAGAGGTCCGGAGAGGGCGGCGCCCTCTCCGGTCACGCCCCGACCACGACCCCTGCAGATTTTTTCGCGCCGCCTGTTGACGGGCCGCCTCCGCCCCCATAAAAGCCCGCTCCACGCCACACGGCGTATTCGCCCCCTTGCCCAGGTGGTGGAATTGGTAGACGCGCTGGCTTCAGGTGCCAGTGACCGCAAGGTCGTGAAGGTTCGAGTCCTTTCCTGGGCATTTTCCCTCCCCCTCGTCAGGGTGGATGGGCTGGAAGATCGGGAATGCGGGAATGGGACGCACCCTTTTCGCGCCACTTTCTTCCTTGGCTGGCACCATGATCAAGCTGCACAGACATGACCTGCCGGATGGGCTGGACCTCGGTCCCGTCGTCGCGGTGGATACCGAGACCATGGGTCTCAACCCGCACCGGGACCGGCTCTGCCTCGTGCAGTTATCCGCTGGCGACGGCACGGCGCATTGCGTGCAGATCGTGCCGGAAGCGCTGGGCGGGCGCGGGGCCGATTGCCCCAACCTGAAGCGGCTGCTGGCCAACCCCGACCAGATCAAGCTTTTCCATTTCGCGCGCTTCGACGTGGCTATCCTGCGGCAGGCGCTGGGGGTGGAGGTGGCGCCGGTGCGCTGCACCAAGATTGCCGCCAAGCTGGTCCGCACCTTCACCGAGCGGCACGGGTTGAAGGACCTGCTGCGGGATCTGCTGGGAGTCGATATCTCCAAGCAGCAGCAGAGTTCCGACTGGGGCGCGGCGGAGCTGACGCCGGAACAGCTGACCTATGCGGCCTCGGACGTGTTGCATCTGCACGCGCTCTGGGCACGGCTGGAAGGGCTGCTGCGCCGCGAGGGCCGGCTGGAACTGGCCGAGGCCTGCTTCCGCTTCCTGCCCGCGCGGGGCCAGTTGGACCTGTTGGGCTATGACGACCCGGATATCTTCGCTCATTAAGATAAATACCATACCACCCACGGAATTGTGGCGCAGGTCTGGCATGATTTTTGATAGGGCGGTTGACATCCTGCGTTGACCCGCCCGGGGTGCAACCCCATACATGAGGGCGTGAGGTTCTTCCTTCTTCAGTCTGGCTTGCCATCCTGGCGTGCCTTTCCCTGGCTGTCCGACGCACCGGAGCAGGGCCTGGCGCGCCAGGCGGCGCAGCCCCATGGCCCTGCCGCATGACATTGCCCTTCCCGCCACGCGATGCGCTGGCCGCTCCTGGTATCGAGCGTGGCGCCGCCACACGCCGGACGATGCTGCCCTCCCGCGCCCGGGTGCAGGTCAGCGCCGGCGCCATGATGCGCCGGCGGGTGGCCGTTCGCCTGGCGAAGCTGCTGCTGCCGCTCGGTGCGCTGGCCCTGCTTTCCGCCATCGCCCTCTGGCCGGAGATCGACGGCGCGGCCGATCGCGGCCGCATGGCTTTCCGCCGCGCGACGCAGACGGAGGCCGAGGCGATGCGGATCTCCGGCGCCCGCTACCAGGGCGTGGACGAACAGAACCGCCCCTATAACCTGACCGCCGATTCCGCCGTGCAACAGCAGGACCAGAGCGGGCTGATCGACCTCACCAACCCGCGCGCCGACATCTTGCTGACCAATGGCGCCTGGATGCTGCTGGAATCCCGGGAGGGTGAGTATGACCGCCCCAAGAACCTGCTGGACCTTCAGGGCAATGTGACGCTCTGGCACGACAACGGCACCACCATGAAAACCGAGGCAGCCCATATCGACATCCATGCCGGCGAGGCGAAGAGCGACAGCGCGACCGCCGCGCAGGGGCCCTTCGGCACGATCGAGAGCGAGGGTTTCCGCCTGCTGGAGCGGGGTCAGGTGATGATCTTCACCGGCCGCAGCCATGCCGTGCTGGAGGGCAAGTGATGATGCCGGGCTTCCATCGTCCATTAGCGCTGGCGCTGCTGGCCGGGCTGCTGGCGCTGCCGGCGGCCACGCCCCGCGCCCAGGGCCTGGACATGACCAAGGGTGGGCCGGTGGACATCACCTCCACCGACGGCATCGAGTGGCGGCAGAACGAGCAGGCGGTGATCGCCCGCGGCGATGCCCGCGCCATCCGCGAGGGGGTGACGCTGGAGGGCGACCGGCTGATCGCCCGTTACCGCCCCCGCGCCGGCCAGCCCGCGGCCCAGCCCGCCAACCCCGCTCCTTCAGGCTCGCTGGCCGAGGGGCCGAGCGGCGGCAACGAGATCTGGCGGATCGAGGCTGAGGGCAATGTCCGCATCAGCTCGGCCACCGACCGCGCCGTGGGCGACCGCGCCGTCTATGACATGGATCAGGGCGTGATGGTGCTGACCGGCCGCAACCTGAAGCTGACCACGCCCGGCGACACGCTGACGGCGCGGGACAGCATGGAATACTGGCCGGCCAAGCGCATGGCGGTCGCGCGCGGCGCCGCCGTCGTGGAGACCGAGGACAACCGCCGCATCTCCGCCGACACGCTGGTGGGCTATTTTCTGCCGGAGGGCCAGACCGCCCCGCCGGCGCCGCAGCGCCAGGCCACGGCCACCACGCCCGGCGGCGCCCGCAACGTGCCCGGCGCCGATAGCAAGCTGGAGCGGGTGGAAGCTTTCGGCAATGTCGAGATCCGCACGCCGCAGGAAGTCGTGCGCGGCGACCGCGGCGTCTACAGCACGCTCACCGGCATGGCCCGGCTGCTGGGCGGCGTACGCATCACCCGGGGCGAGAATCAGTTGAACGGTCAGGAAGCCATCGTGAACATGCGGAGTGGGGTCGCTCGTCTGGTCGCCACGCCCGGGCAACGGGTGCAGGGCCTGATCATCCCCAACCAGCAGAGCCAGGACTCGCTGCGCGTGCCCGGCGCTCAGCCGCGCACAGGGGGGCAGCCCCGGTGAGCGCGGACCAGGTGAGCGCCGACCAGGTGAGCGCCGACCAGATGACCGCCACGCCCGCGAGCACCACGCCCAGCCTGAAGGTGGTGCCGGGCGATGGCGGTCTGGTCGCCGTCGGCCTCGGCAAGCGCTTCAAGAAGCGGCCGGTGGTGCGCGGCGTCTCGCTCAGCGTGAAGCGGGGCGAGGCGGTGGGGCTGCTCGGCCCCAATGGCGCCGGCAAGACCACCAGCTTCTACATGATCACCGGCCTGGTGCGGCCGGATGAAGGCCGCGTCTTCATGGACGGGCACGATGTCACCACCCTGCCGATGTACCGGCGCGCCCGCATGGGCCTCGGCTACCTGCCGCAGGAGGCCTCCATCTTCCGGGGCCTCAGCCTGGAGGATAATATCCGTGCCGCGCTGGAGGTGGTGGAGCCGCAGCGCGCCCGGCGGGAGCAGATGCTGGACGAGCTGCTGACCGAATTCGGCATCTCCCATCTCCGCCGCGCGCCGGCGCTCGCGCTCTCGGGCGGTGAGCGGCGGCGCTGCGAGATCGCCCGCGCTCTCGCCACCCACCCCGCCTATATCCTGCTGGATGAGCCGCTGGCGGGCATCGACCCCATCGCGGTGGGCGAGATCCGCGACTTGGTGAAGCATCTGAAGAACCGCGGCATCGGCGTGCTGATCACCGACCACAATGTGCGCGAGACGCTGGAGATCATCGACCGCGCCTACATCCTGCACGACGGGCAGGTGCTGATGGAAGGTACGCCGCAGGACATCGTGGCGCATGAGGGAGTTCGCCGTGTTTATCTGGGCGAGCGTTTCAGCCTCTAACGTGGGCCGGCCGCGCCTTTCGTCCGTGGCCCCCCGCAACTCCGTCCTCTAGGTCCCACCATGGCCATCGGGCCCCGCCTCGACCTGCGTCACACCCAGTCGCTGGTGATGACGCCGCAACTGCGTCAGGCCATCAAGCTGCTGCAATCCTCCAACATGGAGGTCAGCGCCTTCGTCGAGGAGGAGCTGGAGCGGAACCCGCTGCTGGAACGCGACGAGGGGAATGGCCAGGTGCCGGAGGAGGCTCTGGCACCCGATCTGCCGCCGGCCGTCGCCCCGCCCCGCGACAGCTTCGAGAGCACCACCGCCGCCACCATGCCGCCGGAGGATTCCGCGCCGCTGGATATCGGCGACTGGAGCAATGTCTATGACAGCGAGGCACCCGCCCGCGGCGGCCGCGCCGATTTCGAGCTGGATGAGCGTGGCATCGAGGAACTGGCGGTCGAGCGCCCCCGCAACCTGCGTGAGGAACTGGCGGAACAGGTACGGCTGAGTTTCTCCGATCCCGCCGAGCGGCTGATCGCGGCGCAGCTGATCGCGCTGCTGGACGGCGCCGGGCGCCTGGCGGTGCCGGATGAGAGCATCGCCGAGGCGCTGGGCTGCGAGGTGGCGCGCGTGGCTGCCATCCGCGCGCGCATGCAGCGCTTCGAACCGGTGGGCATGTTCTGCCGCGACCTGGCCGAATGCCTCGCCGTGCAGCTGGCGGAGCGCAACCGGCTGGACCCGGCCATGGCCGCGCTGCTGGAGAATCTGGAGATGCTGGCCCGGCGCGACATGCGCGGCCTGATGCGCGCCTGCGGCGTCGATGCCGAGGACCTGGCGGATATGGTGGCCGAGCTGAAGCGGCTGGACCCCAAGCCCGGCGCCGGCTTCGACCAGGACCCCACCCCCGCGCTGGTGCCGGATGTGCTGATGCGCCCCGCGCCGATCACCACCGAGGATGGCGAGAGCGACTGGATCCTGGAACTGAATCCGGAGACGCTGCCGCGCGTGCTGATCAACCGCGGCTTCCATGCCCGCGCGCAGGTCGGCGCCTCGCGGGAGTGCCGGGCCTTCCTGACCGAGCAGTTGCAGAGCGCAAACTGGCTGGTGAAGAGCCTGGAGCAGCGCGCACAGACCATCCTGAAGGTCTCGGCCGAGATCGTGCGGCGGCAGGACGGCTTCTTCCGCCACGGCATCAGTTCCCTGCGCCCGCTGATCCTGCGCGACGTGGCGGAGGCTGTGGAGATGCACGAATCCACCGTCAGCCGCGTCACCGCCAACAAATACATCGCAACGCCGCGCGGCAATTTTGAGCTTAAGTATTTTTTCACAACGGCGATCGGCGGAACGGATGGCGAAACTTTCAGCGCCGAAGCCATCCGCCATCGGATTCGTGCAATGGTTGATGCAGAATCCCCTGATGACATCCTTTCAGATGACGCGATCGTCGCCATGTTGAAGAGAGAAGGTGTGGACATCGCCCGTCGGACGGTGGCCAAATATCGCGAGGCGCTGCGCATCCCTTCCTCTGTGCAGCGCAAACGGGAGAAGGCCGTCCCGGCCTGATCCGGAGCGGGTCGGCGCCAAGCCGCTGGCGGCCGCAGGCGCGAGCCTCGCGCCAGACGACAGCCCCCGCCCGCCGTCTTTTGGGACGGCCCCTCCCCGACACGGGAAAGGGAATGGCTCGCCATGCATATCACTGTCGCTGGGAAGCAGGTCGAGACGGGGGAGGCCCTGAAGGTGCATGCCACCGAGGGTCTGAAGAACGTCGCCCGCAAGTATTTCGACCATGCCCTGGACGCGCAGGTCATCTTCGCGCGTAACCGGTCCTTCTTTACCTGCGGCATCACGATTCATGCCGGCCGTGGCCTGACGGTCCGCGGTGAGGGTGAGGGCCCGGACGCCCACCGCGCTTTCGATGTGGCGGCCGAGCATATTGCCAAGCGCCTCCGCCGTTATCGCCGGCGGGTGAACGAGCATTCCCGACATCTGGCTGAGGAGCGCCTGCCCGCGGAGGCCGAAACCGCCCGCCAGGTGATCCTGGCCGGCCCGGTGGAGGAGCCGGAGGAAGAGGAGGAGGTGTCCAACCTGGTGGAGGCGCATCCCGAGGACGGCACCGTGGCCGATGGGCTGACGGCTAAGGAGCATGACGACCTGCTGGAAAAGCAGGATGGCGGCGGCGCCATCATCGCCGAGACGCCGACCGAAATCTCCCACCTGACGGTGAGCGAGGCGGTGATGCGGCTGGATCTCGGCCAGATGCCCGTGATGATGTTCCGCAACCGCGCCAGCGGTCAGCTGAACGTCGTCTACCGTCGCCCTGACGGGCATGTGGGCTGGATCGATACGGCCGCCGTGGCCGGGTGAAGAACCCCGGCCCGCCCTGGCCTGACGGTGGTCAGGCCAGGGCGGGTCCGGCCCCTCCGGGAGGAGTGTGCCTCAGCGGCACATCAGCACGGGGATGTCCGCGTTCTCCAGCACATGCCGGGTCACGCCGCCCAGGATCAGCTGGCGCAGGCGGGAATGGCTATAGGCGCCCATGCAGAGCAGGTCGGCCCCGAAATCCCGCGTCGCGCCCAGCAGGCCGGCGCCCACCTCACGCGTCTGCGGCTTGAAGGGCGCGGCCTCGGCGGTGATCTCGTGCCAGCGCAGATAGGCCTGGATGCCCTCCACTGTAGGGCCACGCCGCTGGTAGTCGTCGGAATAGAGCAGCCGCACCTGCTCCGCGCGGTGCAGCCAGGGCAGCGCGGCATTGATGGCGGCGGCGCTTTCGGCGGTGCCGTTCCAGGCACAGCAGACGCGGGTGCCGATGGTGGCCGGCGGCAGGCGCGGCGCGATCAGCACCGGGCGGCCGGAGTCGAAGAGCACGGCATGCAGCGCGTCGGAGGAGGAGACATCGTCATCCGCCTCGGGATGCGGCACCACCGCCATGTCGTAGAGGCGCGATTGCTGCGCCACCACATCCTCCTCCCGTCCCGCGATGCTCTCGAAGGACAGGGTGGGGCCATCGGCCTTCAAGGCGCTTTCGGCGCTCAGCGCGATGGTGACGTCACGGCCCTGCACGAAGCGCTCGAACAGCGCGTGCACGCGATTGGCGCGCTCCCCGCTCTCGCGCTCGGTGGCCGCCATCATCTCCTCGATCATGGCGCCGGAAAGGCCTTCGCCCGCCAGCGGGGCCACGTCCCGCGCATCCACGCGCACGTGCAGGCAATGCACATGCGCGTTCCAGATGCGCGCGACCATCAGCGCCGTGTGCAGGGCCGCCTCTCCGGCGGCGGTACCCGTCAGCGGCAGCAGCAACCGGCGATAAGCCATGGCTTGGCTCTCCTAAACCCGAGGCATGGGCGCCGCGCAGGCGCCCTCGAAGCGGAAGCTATCACGGAAGTGCCGCCGCCGTCTGCATCCGCGCGCTTCAGCCCAAGCTGCTCCGCGCGGCGCAGGCCGGATGCTACCGCAGCACCGCCCCATGCTGGCGCAGGAAATCCAGCAGCGGCAGCATCGGCAGGCCCAGGATGGCCGCATGCTCACCCTGCACGGCGCGGAAGAGATGCATCCCCAGGCCCTCCAGCCGGTAGGCGCCGACGGAATAGGTGATCTCCTCTCCCTCCGCCGCCAGATAGGCCTCCAGGAATTCATCGGAGAATTCCCGCATGGAGAGGCGGCAAGTGGCCGCGTGGTGCCAGATGCGCGCGCCATGCCGCCAGCAGACAACGGCCGAGACCAGCTCATGCGTGCGGCCGCGCAGCGCCCGCAGCTGGGCACGGGCGCCCTCCAGCCCCTCGGGCTTGTCGAACCAGCGGCCCTCGCAGACCAGCAAGGAATCGGCGCCGATCACCAGTGCCTCCGGCTCCTCCCGCAGCATGCGGCGGGCCAGGCGTTCGGCCTTGGCATCGGCCAGCAGGGTCGCGGCCTCGGCCGGCGGCAGGCCTTCCTCCAGCGCGGCTTCCTTCAGGCTGGCCTCGTCCACCGCGGCGGGCATGGCGGCGAAGGACAGCCCGGCCGCCCGCAGCAGCGCCGCCCGGGTGGCGGAGGAGGAGGCGAGCACCAGCGGCGGCGGGGCGGGGGTCATGACGCCCATCAGGCGCCGATGCCCCTGGGGGCCGGGCCGACCGCGCCCCGCCGGGCATGCCAGGCTTCCATCAGCTGCAGCACGGTGGCCGCCGTTTCCTCTATCGAGCGCCGGGTGACATCGATCACCGGCCAGCCCCGGCTGGTGCAGAGGCGGCGGGCGGCCAGGATCTCGGCCTTCACCGCTTCATGGTCGATGTAGTCATTGGTGTCCTGCCGTACTCCGCCGGCGCCGATGATCTTCAGCCGGTGCCGGCGGATATCGATCAGCGCCGGCACGTCGATGGTCAGCCCGATCACCGGGCAGGGCGGGTTGTCCAGTTCCGGCGGCAGGGGGGAGGTCGGCACGATCGGCACATTGGCCGCCTTGATGCCCCGGTTGGCGAGGTAGAAGCAGGTCGGTGTCTTGCTGCTGCGGGAGACGCCGACCAGCACGCAATCCGCCTCGGCGATGCCGGCGACCCCCTGGCCGTCGTCATGCGCCAGCACGTAGTGCATGGCGTCGATGCGGCGGAAGTAGTCGGCGTCCATCACATGCTGGGCGGCGCGCTTCTCCCGCGCCTGCTCGCCGATCTGCGCCTGGAGCAGGTCGATCACGGGGTCCAGCACGGACATGCAGGTCACGCCCATCTGCTTGCAGGCCTCCTCCAGCGAATGGCGGAGGGAGCGGTCGACCAGGGTGAAGAGCACCGGCCCGGGCTCGGCCTTGATGCCTTCCACCACCTGGTCCAGTTGGAAGCGCGAGCGCACCAGCGACCAGCGGTGATAGACCACATGCGGGTCCGGAAAGCGCGACAGCACCGCCCTCGCCATGGAGTTCAGTGTCTCTCCGGTACTGTCCGAGACGAGATGCAGGTTGAAGGAGCGGTTCGGCATCGGCCCCCCAGGTCCGAAGGCGGTGGGAAGAGCGGGGATGGGTGTGGAATTCGTGGACAACTGCAAGCCCTGATTAAGCCCCCTGGGGGAATCGGGGATAGCGGGTACAGTTTGGACCTCTCAGGGGCTTTTCATGGGAATGATCGGTTCGAATCACCGATAACCCACGCGACTCGCCGGAATCCCTGCGAGTCGCACCCGGCCCGTACGGTGGAGCGGGCTGTGGATAACGTGTACAGCCGCTTGCGTCCACATTATCCACAGGGCCTATCTACCCCACCAACTTTCTTAAAGACTCTTTTTCTATGAAAGAGGGCCCATGGACACTGTGCAAAAACCCCTTCTGCGGGCCCTTTCCGGCGAGGCGCTCTGGCCCCCGCCCTTCTGGCTGATGCGTCAGGCCGGGCGGTACCTGCCCGAGTACCGGCAGCTGCGTGCCCAGGCCGGGGATTTCATCGCCCTCTGCACCACCCCCGCCCTGGCGGCCGAGGTGACGCTGCAGCCGCTCCGCCGCTACGGCATGGACGGGGCCATCCTCTTCAGCGACATCCTGATGCTGCCCTGGGCCATGGGGCAGGCGCTGCGCTATGCCGAGGGTGAGGGCCCGCTGCTGGAGCCCATCCGCGATGCAGAGGGCCTGGCGCGGCTGGACCCCGCCGCCATGCGCGCCCGCATCGCGCCGATCCTGGAGACCGTGGTGCGGGTCCGGGCCGGGCTGGCTCAGGAAGCGCCGGGTGCCGCGTTGATCGGTTTCGCCGGCAGCCCCTTCACGGTCGTCTGCTACATGGTGGAAGGCCGTGGCGGCGGCGAATTCGCCCAGGCCCGCCGCCTGGCCTATGCTGATCCCGCGCTCTTCGGCCGCCTCATCCGCCTGCTGGTGGACAGCACGGTGGACTACCTGCTGGCCCAGGCCGAGGCGGGGGCCGAGGCGCTGATGCTCTTCGACAGCTGGGCCGGGCTACTGCCGCCCAGCCAGTTCCGCCGCTGGTGCATCGACCCCACCGCCGCCATCGTCCGCGGCATCCGCAAGGTGCGGCCGGATATCCCGCTGATCGGCTTCCCGCGCCTGGCGGGGCCGCTGCTGCCGGAATACGCGGCGCGCACGGGCGTGAACACGGTGGGGATGGATACCGGCATGGACCCGCGCTGGGCCGCCGCCAACCTGCCTGCGGATCTCGCCTTGCAGGGCAACCTGGACCCGCAGGTGCTGGTGGCCGGCGGTGATGCGCTGGAAGCCGAGGCGCGCTCCATCCTGGCGGCGATGCGCGGGCGGCCCTTCATCTTCAATCTGGGCCACGGAATCGTGCCGCCAACGCCGCCGGAGCATGTCGCTGCCCTGACGAGGGTGATCCGCATGGGATGACCTCAGGCGGCCTTCCAGCCGCCTGAGAGGGCCTGTGGCGGCGCGGGGGAGACCCCCGCCGCCTCTTCCCGCGCCACGGAGACGGGGCGCGGGCCGGGCAGCGCTATTTCGTGGCGGGCTTGGGCGTTATCTTGAGGCTGGGCAAGGGCACCGGCTCCGCCGCCTCGCTTCCCTTCGGCGGCGAGGCAGGGTCGGGGGTGGAGGACCTGGAGCGTTGGGCGGCGATGCGCTCCATCTGCTGGCGCAGCTCCGGCGCCTCGTGCAGCAGGCTCTGGAAATCGGCCTTATCCAGTTCCAGCAGGTGGCAGAAGCTCGTGGCATGCGCGGAGGCACCGCGGCGGTGCCGGTTGGCCAGAAGCTCGGTCTCCCCGAAGATCTCGCCCGCCCCCAGCACCACCTCCTCCGTGCCCGAGGCATCCTCCTTCAGCGAAACCTCGCCACGGCTGATCAGGAAGGCCGAACGCGCCCATTGGCCCTTCCGGTAGATGACTTCCTCCGGCACGGCGAAGCGGGTGGTCACCTTCATCGCCAGCTCATACAGCAGGGCTTCCGACAGGCCGGAGAAGGCCTTGAATTCCTTGAGGCGGAGTTCAATGCCGGACTGGATGTTAAACTGCAGCGGCCGCGCGATCTGGCGGCGCAACTGCTCCATCCCGCGCAGCAGATCGTCCTCCAGTTCCTGCCCGATCAGAGATTCCTGGCGCAGGCTGGAATATTCCTCGGATTCCATCCGCAGGCCGATCTGCCGGAGCAGCCGGCTCTCCAGCGCTTCGGAATAGCCGGGATACTGCAGGCGCAGCACATCCAGCGCGTCCTGCAGCATGTCCTGCCGCCGCGCCACGATGCCGGCCACCACCTCCGTCACGCGCTGGCCCAGCACCGGCTCCATCCGCTGCCGCATGAAGCGGCTCATGGACATGGAGACGAGATGCGTCAGCAGCAGCGTCTCGAACCGCTCGGCCATGCTGTGGGTCAGCGGCCTGTCGATGCGGAACCTGTGGTGCAGCCATCGTGCCAGGTTGAAGCGCAGCGTGGGCTGCAGCCGGCGGCGGGCCGCCTGTATATAGCCGTGCCGCCCTTCGTTGCGGGCGCCGTCAATCATGCTCTCGGCGGTCCGCAGCAGGTTCTCCATGACGCGGCGGGACAATGTCCGGTTCTCGAACATCTCCAGCAGCACGGAACGTTCCTGGCTGGCATAGGTGATCAGGCCCAACGTCACGCGCTCACGGTCGCCGATGGCGGTATCGAAGGTATTGGCGGCCGTCTCCTCCTTCACCCGCCGCTCGTAGCTCTCCAGCACATAGCCGGTGGCATGGGAGGAGATGCCGAGCTCGGCCGCCGTGTCGCGCAGCCTGTCCCGCACCTCCCCCAGGCCGATGGCGACGACCTGGTTGCGCAGCGCGTCGTCGGAGGCGGAGAGCTGGTTGAGCTTCAGCCAGCGCACCAGGAAGCGCAGCGTGGTGCCGTTCACCAGCAGGGTGAAGAGCACATAGCCGGTGGCGAGGATGGCGACGAAGCGCTGGATCTGCTCCGGCACCGCGTCATGCTCGGTGACGGAGAGCGCCATGGCGAGGGTGATGGCGCCGCGCAGCCCGCCCCAGAGCATGGTGACCTTGGCCGGGGTCGAGACGCGCTGGGAGAGATGGGTGTATTCCAGCACCGGCAACAGGCCGAAGAGCACGATGGCGCGCGCCACCAGCGCTGCCACCACCATCACCCCCACCAGCACCAGGTCCCATCCCGTGGCGCCCAGCAGCAGCTTGGGCACCAGCATCGAGGCGAGCACGAAAACCAGGGAGCTGGCCCAGAAGGAGAGCTGGTCCCAGACCTCCTGCAGGAAGTGCCAGCTCTGCGGCCGGAAGATGGAGGGGCCCTTGGCGCTGACCGTCAGCCCCGCCACGGCGGCGGCCACCACGCCCGAGACATCCAGGAATTGCTCGCAGACGATATAGGTCAGGTAGGGCAGCGCGAGGGTCAGCGTGACCTCGGCCGTCCGGTTGCCGCCGAGCCAGGGAATGGCGAGCAGCATCAGCCGGGCGGCGACGATGCCAGCCAGGATGCCGCCGAGGAAGGAGACGAAGAAGATCGAGACGGCATCGGACAGGGCGAGCGACTGCTGGCCGGTGATCTGCGCCAGCATGAGGGTGAAGATGGAGATGGCCGCCGCGTCGTTCAGCAGGCTCTCGCCTTCCACCAGCCGGGTGAGGCGGCTGTTGGCGCCGACCTCGTGGAAGATGCCGACCACGGCGGAAGGGTCGGTGGTGGCGACGATGGCGCCGAGCATCAGGCAGACGACGAGCGAGGCCCCGGAGATGGGCGCCAGGGCGAAGCCGATGGCCGCCGTCGTCACCACCACCGCCACCACCGCCATCATCAGGACCGGGGCCCAGTCCCGCGCCAGGCGGCGCACATCGATGGACAGCGAGCCCTGGAAGACCAGCAGGGGGAGGAAGATGTAGAGGAAGGCGTCCGAATCGATCGGGAAATGCAGCAGCGACTGCGCCGCCTCGTCGATGAACGGATTGTTCGAGTTGTTCAGCACCACTGCGCCGCCGCCAGCCAGCAGCACGCCGACCCCGGCCAGCAGCACGGTGGAGGAGAGCTTCATCTTGCGCGCCAGGGGCTGGATGGCGCTGATGACGATCAGCATCAGCGCGGTGGCCAGGATGGTGTCGGGAAGGCGGTTCAGCATGGGCGGGTCCAGCCTTCTTCCAGGGCGCCGCGTGGCGCGTGATGTCGCCTAGCCTTCAGCCCGGGCGGGGCATGGCACCGCCATGCCGGCGCCGGGGCGCTTCCTCCGGCTCGGGGGATGCCGCCTCGGCCGGGAGGCCGGCGGGCGCTTCGGTCGGGGCCTCGCTCAGCCGCACCGGATCCTCCGGCAGTGGAGCCTCAGTCAGTGGCGGCGGGGTCTGTTCCTCCGCCATCTCGAGCCGGGGGGCGGCCGGGGCTTCCCCTGCCTCTGACCCAGGTTCTGGTTCTGGTTCGGGCTCGCGGTCGCCAACCGCCTGGGCCAGCAGCTTACGCAGATCGGCCTTGCCGAGATCCAGCGCAAAGCCCGGCACGCCGTCCGGGGCATTGTAGTCCCAGGCGTAATCCGCCGGGCCGGTGAAGTCGCGGATGCCGGGATCGCTGGCCCAGACCCGGCGCATGGCCGCTCGCCGCAGCAGCGCCGGCACCTTCGGGTGCAGGAAGGGCGAGAGATCTCCGCCGCGATCCAGGCTCTCCAGCGGCGGCAGGGTGGCGGGGTCGAATTCCGGCTCAGTTTCCGCCGGCCCGGCTTCCACTGGCCCGGCTTCCACCGATACGGCGGGCGCAGGCTCGGCCGGCTGCGGCTCCTGCTCCTGCTCCAGCCCGCGCTTGCGGCGGGACCAGCGGCCGAGGAAGCTGCCGCTCACGGTTCTTCCCCACCCGGTGGACGGCGGGCCAGGGCCTCGGGGTCGGCGCGGTCGCGGCGGCGCTTGTGGAAGTCGCGCTCCCGGTGGTGGGTGGCGACATAGTCCTGGGCCGGCACACGCAGGAAGGCCGGCAGGGGCAGGCTTTCCATGGTGTCGTTGCCGACATCGGCATAGAGATGCGCCTCGCCCGGGTCCAGCGTCACCAGGTGCAGCGCCATGCCGGGCTCCCGCTCCACCGGACGCAGCACCACCCAGAGGCGCGGGTCGGCGCTTTCGAGGTTGTGTTTGTAGTTGCTGGTGTCGCTGGGATGCAGGGCGACATGGCTGCGGCCGGCGAAGAACAGGGTGCGCCTCTCCTCCTGCCGCAGCGGGGTCCAGTCCGGCAGGTCCGGGGCATCCTCCAGCACCTCCACCACGCGCCAGGACCAGTCGGCCCAGGGGCTGGCGGCCGGCCGCCGCTCGGCCAGCACGGCGACCGGGATGAGCATGGTGTGGGGAGTGGTGAAAGTATCGCTCATGAGGCGGCCTCCGCTTCCAGCAGGGGCAGGCCGAGGAGCAGGTTCTGCGGCTTCACGCGCAGCCGCTGTGCCGCGTCCATGGCCAGCACGAGATAGACCGGGTGCCCGCTGGCGCGCGGCAGCACACGGCTGAATTCGGCGAATTCCAGCACGCCGAGCCAGATGATCCGCGCCAGCCGGGCCTGCGCCACCTCCTTCCCGTGCCAGAGGTCATTCGCAATGGCCGTGGCCTCGGTATCCAGGCCGACATGCCAGGACCAGTTGGGGTCCTCGATGACGGCGGCGGGGCGGATGGCGACCTGCTCGCCCATCACATGGCCGATGAAGCGCTCCAGCGCCCGCGCCAGCGCATGCTGGCCGGGCCGGCCCTCGGCGATGTCGAGCGCGTAGTCATGCGCGTCGGAGCGCGCGGCATAGGCTTCCGGATCGGCATCGCCCAGCACGTCCAGCTCCACCGCGCGGGTGGGGGTGCCGGCCTCCTCCAGCAACCGGCCGAGGGTGCCGAAATCGCCTTCCCGTGCCGCCGCCTCCACAACCTCCTCATCGGCCAGCAGCAGCGCGCCCTGGTGGATGGCGGCCCGCTGCGGCCGGAACAGGCATTCCCCGGCACGGAGGATGAAGGCGTCTTCCACCCCCTCCAGCGCCGCGCGGGTGACGAGCTGCGTCAGCATCTGCAGGAAGAGCGGCGGCACGCCATGGACGCTGCCGCGATAGAGCGCGATCCAGGCGGCTTCCAGCGTCGGCTGCGCCATGACGCGGTCGCGGAAATGAAGGAAGACCTGCCAGTTCTCGGCGGCGTCCGGGTCGGCCAGGGCCGCCAGGCGCGCCGGCTCCACCGGCTGCAGCGGGTCGCGCAGCAGGGCGGCATGCAGGGCACGCTCGGCCTCGCAGGCTTCTTCCGGCGGCACCAGCTCGGGCCGGGCCAGGAAGGCGCGCCAGAGATCGGGCGTCGCCACCAGCCTTCCGCCGGCATCGCGGTCGCAGAGCTGGTGGCCCGAGGCGATCCAGAAATCCGTCATTCGCGCGTCATAGCCTTCAGGTCAGGGGTCTCCACCGGCTCGTCCTCGCCCTCCACTTCCACAACGCCGAAGACGGGCAAACTGCCGAAATCACGATGTGGCGTCTCCCGCCGGTGCAGGGTGCGGAAGCGCTCCCGCTGCTTCCCGCCCTCCAGGCTGCGGGAGAGGGCGAGCACGGTGCCCGGAGGATGGTCGCAGAGGGATTCCGCGAAGCGGATCTCCTCCAGCGCCGCCGCCTCGGCACTGGCCTGGTCAGGCGCGCCATAGGCCTCGCGGATATGGGTGGCGAGGGCGGAGACCGCCTCCGCCCGCTGCGCCGGGCTGGCCTCGGCCACCTCCACCAGGGTTGACCAGCCGAAGCTGGACAGGCCGAGGAAGCCGGCGCGGAAGGCCTGCCGCCGCTTGCCGGACAGGGCCTCGATATCATCGTCCCAGAAGGCGAAGCCGCCGGGCACGGCCCATTCGCCGGGTGCGGCCGCCGTCTCGAAGATCACGCCATCCGACGGGTCCAGCCGCAGGGTCCGGGGCAGGCGGATCATGGCGGGGGCTCCAGCGGATAGAGGCTGCGGTCCCCGTCGCGCTCCAGCACCAGGGCGCCGCTGCCGGGGTCCAGGCCACGGCGGGCTCCGACCATCCAGGCTTCCGTCTCCAGCCGTGACAGGCTGCGGTCGGCGAGGCGGCGGAAACCCTCCGCCTGCCATTCCGCGAGCCCGGCCATCAGGTGCCGCGCCCAGGCGGCCACCAGTTCCGGGATGTCGATGCCGCCGAAGCCTTCCTCGGCCAGGGTGGTGCGGTCGGGATGCAGGCCGGGCTCGGGGCTGTCGTCCCGCAGATCGAGCCGGATGCCGGCCACGATCCAGTCCGGCACGGCATCCTCCGCCGCGCCGGGCAGCGTTGCGAGGCAGGCATGGCCGGCCAGCCCGCCATTCACCAGTAGCCCGGCCGGCCAGCGCAGCGTCACCGGGATTTCCGGCGGGCCGAGCACGCCCAGCGCATCGGCCATGGCATTCAGGGCAACCAGCAGGGCGGGGCGGGCTGCGGCCAGCGTGGTCTCCGGCTCCAGCACCACGGCCAGTTGCAGGACCCGCCCGTCCTCCCCCCAGACCAGCGTGCCGGCGCCATGGCTGCCGGCGATGGCGGCGGCATGAGCCAGCGCGTCGGCTCCGGCTGGCAGGAGGACGGGGGAGAAGACGCTCGGCAGGGGAGGCAGCAGATGCTGCATAGGGCAAGCCTTTCCTGGCAGTCGGGAGGCCAAGCCCATATATACTGGAGGGTCCGGCATCGCCACGCCGGGCCGAAGTGAGTGCGAGAGGCCTTATGGACAAGACGCAGCGTCGCACGGTTTTCGCCTGCTCCTGCGAAGACACGATGTCTCTAGATACCGGCGCACTGGCCCAAGGTTGTGGTGGACGGCTGCGTACGGCCGAGCAGCTTTGCCGCAGCCAGCTGGATCGCTTCCTCGCCGCGCTGGGCGAGGACGCGGTCACGGTGGGCTGCACGCAGGAGGCCCCGCTCTTCCGCCAGGAGGCAGAGGCCGCCGGGCACCAGGGGTCGCTCGACTTCGTGAATATCCGTGAGCAGGCCGGCTGGTCCGACGAGGGTGCCAAGGCCGGGCCGAAGATGGCCGCGCTGCTGGCCGCCGCCGCCGTGCCCATGCCATCCACGCCGCTGGTGCCGCTGGAGAGCCAGGGCGTGACGCTGATCCTGGGCCGCGATGCCACGGCGCTGCGGCTGGCGGAGAAGCTGAAGGGCAGCCTCGACCTCACCGTGCTGCTGACCGGCGAGGAGGAGGTGGAGCCGCTGGCCACCGCCGAATACCCGGTGCTGCGCGGCCGCGCCCGCGCCGCCAAGGGCTGGCTGGGCAATTTCGAGGTGGTGGTGGATGGCCATGCCGCCGCCGCCCCCTCCTCCCGCGGCGCCTATCGCTGGGGGCGGGCGCAGAATGGCGCGGTCAGCCGCTGCGACGTCATCCTGGACGTGACCGGCCATACGCCGCTCTTCTCCGCGCATGAGGTGCGGCTGGGCTATCTGCGCGCGGCACCCGGGGACGAGGCGGCGCTGGAGCGCCTGGCCAGCGAGGCCGCCGGCCTGTCCGGCCAGTTCGACAAGCCGCGCTTCGTCAGCTTCGAGGCCGGGCTCTGCGCCCATTCCCGCAACCGCCGCACCGGCTGCACCCGCTGCCTGAATCTCTGCCCGACCGGCGCCATCACGCCTTCGGCCGCCGGGCATTGGGACAGTGTGGCGCTCAGCGCCGAGATCTGCGCCGGCTGCGGCGCCTGCGCCGCCGTCTGCCCCACCGGCGCCATCACCTATGCCCTGCCGCCGACCGATGCGCTGCTGCGGCGCATCCGCGCCCTGCTGCGTGCCTATCACGCGGCGGGCGGGCGGACGCCCACCCTGCTGCTGCATGGCGAGCAGGGGGAGGCGATGTTCGATGCCCTCTCCCGCCACGGTCCCGGCCTGCCGGCGGATGTGCTGCCGCTGCGCCTGGGGCAGGCGACGGCGGTGGACCTGGCCCTGCTGGTCGCCCCCTATGTCTGGGGCGCCGGGCGGGTGCGGGTGCTGCTGCCCGCGCATCGCCCGCATGGGGTGGAAGGGCTGCTGGGCAATATCGACACCGCCTCGGCGCTGCTGGAGGGCCTCGGCCTCCCGCATGGGCCCGAGGCGATCGAGACCGACGACCCCTTCACCCTGCTGGAGGCGCTGCGGGCCGGCCCCCGCCCGGCGCCCTTGCCCGAGGAAGCCGACTTCCTGCCCCTCGGCACGCCGCGGGAGATGCTGAAGGCGTCGCTGGCGGCCCTGCGCGACGAGCTGGCGGTGCCGGCCACCAGCATCGCCCTGCCCGCCGGCGCCGCCTATGGCACGGCGCATGTGGCGGAGGGCTGCACCCTCTGCCTCGCCTGCACCATGGTCTGCCCGACCGGCGCCTTCGCCGCCAATCCGGACCGGCCGGAACTCTCCTTCCTGGAGGATGCCTGCGTGCAATGCGGCCTCTGCGCCGCGACCTGCCCGGAGAAGGTGATCAGCCTGGAGCCGCGGCTGAACCTGCTGCCCGAGGCCGGCCAGCGCCAGATCCTGCGGCAGGAGGAGCCGGCCGCCTGCCCGTCCTGCCACAAGATCTTCGGCACCCGCTCCTCGATCGACCGGGTGAAGGCGCGGCTGCGGGCCAGCGGGCACTGGATGTTCGCCGACCCCGCCCGCCTCGACCTGCTGGATCTCTGCGAGGATTGCCGGGTCGAGGCCGCGACCGGCACACAGGCAGGGGCGATCGATCCCTATGCCGGCCCTTCCCGGCCGCGTCCCCGCACGGCGGCGGATTACCTGCCGCTGGCCGATGATGTGCGGAAACCGTAACGGCCTTGTTGATGATTGAGAATGGATTGCAATTCAACAGCTTCCGGCTGTCTGGCTTGCGATGGAAGGCCGGTTTGAGGCACAATCGGGTGAGGTGGAGATTTTTCCATGCTTAGCCTCGTGAACGGATGATCGGCAGACAGGAATGACGCAACCGGGGCAGCCTGAAGGAGGCATAGCCGACCCGCTGGACATGCAGCGGGCGCGGCTTTTCGCGCTTCTCGGCCGCTTGCTGCTCGCGCCGCCGGACGCGGCGCTGCTGCGCGGGCTGGCGTCGCTCGGCCCGCAGCCCGGCACGCCGCTGGGCCAGGCCTGCCTGGCCCTGGCCGAGGCCGCGGCGCATGCCGAGCTGGCCCGGGTCGGACGCGAGTATCATGAGCTTTTTATCGGCGTCGGGCGCGGCGAGCTGCTGCCCTTCGCCTCCTACTACCTGACCGGCTTCCTGCATGAGCGGCCGCTGGCCCTGGTGCGCGCGGACCTGCTGCGCCTGGGCATCGCGCGCAGCCCCGGCATGGCGGAGCCGGAGGACCATCTCGGCTTCCTCTGCGAGGCGATGGCCGGGCTGCTGAGCGGCGCTTTCCAGGCCCCGGCGCAGGATGTGGCGGAATTCTTCGATCGTCACCTGCGCCCCTGGGCCGGGCGTGCCTTCGCGGATCTGGAAAAGGCGCGGGACGGCGGCTTCTACTCTGCCGTCGGCGCGCTGGGCGTGGCGTTCATCGAGATTGAGACGGCGGCGGCAGCGCTGCCGGCATGAGACAGGAGAAGGCGGGCATGAGCGAAGGCGAGAGCACGGGTCGGCGGCGCAGCTTCCTGAAGACGCTGGGGCTGGCGGGCGGCGCGGCCGTCGCGGCCACGGCCCCCGCCGCGGCCTTCAACATGGATGGCGGCCTGGATGGCGTCAGGCCTGACAAGGAAAAGCCGGAGGAGCGTGTGGCCACCCGCTACCGCGAGACGGAACACGTCAAGGCCTTCTACCGCACCAACCGCTACTGAGCACGACGCCGGGAGATAAAGCGCCATGTTGATCAAGCGCAGCGAAGGGGCGACGGCGCGGCAGAGGCTGTCCGCCGCCTATCAGGGCCTCTCTGCCGGCGGGCTGGACCGCCGTGCCTTCCTGCGGCAGGCCGGCCTGGGGGCCACGGGGCTGGCGGCGCTCGGCACGCTGAACCTCTCCACCGCCCGCAAGGCGGAGGCGGGGCCGATGGATTTCAGCCAGCCCATCAAGGTCGTGAAGAATATCTGCACCCACTGCTCGGTGGGCTGCACCGTCACGGCGGAGGTGCAGAACGGCGTCTGGGTCGGCCAGGAACCGTCCTGGGACAGCCCGATCAACCGTGGCACGCATTGCGCCAAGGGCGCCTCGGTGCGCGAGCTGACGCATGGCGACCGCCGCCTGAAATACCCGATGAAGCTGGTGGACGGGCAGTGGCAGCGCCTGTCCTGGGACCAGGCGATCGACGAGATCGGCGACAAGCTGTTGGAGATCCGGCAGAAATCCGGGCCGGATTCCGTCTTCTGGCTGGGCAGCGCCAAGTTCTCGAACGAAGGCGCCTATCTGATGCGCAAGTTCGCGGCCTTCTGGGGCACCAATTCGGTGGACCACCAGGCGCGCATCTGCCACTCCACCACCGTCGCCGGCGTCGCCAATGTCTTCGGCTATGGCGCGCAGACCAACAGCTACAACGACATCCGCAATGCCCGCACCATCATCATCATGGGCGGCAACCCGGCGGAAGCGCACCCCATCTCCATGCAGCATGTGCTGACGGGGAAGGAGCAGAACCGCGCGAACATGATCGTCATCGATCCGCGCTTCACCCGCACGGCGGCGCATGCCACCGAATATGTGCGGCTGCGGCCCGGCACCGATATCCCGGTCATCTGGGGCATGCTCTGGCACATCTTCGAGAATGGCTGGGAAGACAAGGAGTTCATCGAACAGCGCGTCTACGGCATCGATGACGTCCGCAAGGAAGTCGCCAAGTGGAACCCGGCCGAGGTGCAGCGCGTCTCCGGCGTGCCGCCGGAGCAGCTGAAGCGGGTCGCGCAGATCTTCGCGACGCAGAAGCCTTCCACCCTGGTCTGGTGCATGGGTGCCACCCAGAAGACGGTGGGCACGGCCAATGTGCGCGCCTATGCCACCCTGCTGATGGTCACCGGCAATCTCGGCAAACCCGGCACCGGCGCCAATATCTTCCGCGGCCATACCAATGTGCAGGGCGCGACCGATCTCGGCCTCGATACCACCACCCTGCCCGCCTATTACGGCATCGACGAGAACGCCTGGCGCCACTGGTGCCGCGTCTGGGACGTGCCCTACGACTGGATGGTCTCCCGCTTCGCCAGCAAGAAGCTGATGGAAACGCCGGGCATCCCGACCACCCGCTGGTTCGATGCCGTGCTGCTGCCCAAGGACCAGGTGGAGCAGCCCGATAACCTGAAGGCCATGATCGCCATCGGCCATGGCGGCAATACCGTCAGCCGCATGCCCGAGGCGATCCGGGGCATGGAGAAGCTGGAACTGCTGGTGGTGGCGGACCCGCATCCGACCAACCTCTCCAGCATGTCGAACCGCCGCGACAACACCTACCTGCTGCCGATCTGCACGCAGTTCGAATGCGCCGGCAGCCGCACGGCCTCCAACCGGTCGCTGCAGTGGTACGAGCCGGTCGTGCAGCCGATCTTCGAGAGCAAGACCGACTACGAGCTCTTCTACCGGCTGGCCAGCAAGCTCGGCTTCGGGCCGGAGATGTTCAAGACCATGGAGGTGCGCGGCAATGCGCCCGTGGCCGAGAGCATCCTGCGTGAGATCAACCGCGGCGCCATCTCGACCGGCTATTCCGGCCAGTCGCCGGAGCGGCTGAAGCTGCATATGCAGCACCAGGCCGATTTCGACGTGGTGACGCTGCGCGGCAAGCCCGGCACGCCCGTGGCGGGCGAGACCTATGGCCTGCCCTGGCCCTGCTGGGGCTCGCCGGAGATGAAGCATCCCGGCAGCCACATCCTCTACAACACCAACCTGCACGTGAAGGAAGGCGGCGGCGCCTTCCGCGCCCGCTTCGGCGTGGAGCGCAACGGCCAGACCCTGCTGGCCGAGAACTCCTATTCCAAGGGCTCGGAGATCACCGACGGCTATCCGGAATTCACCGTCGCCGTGCTGAAGCGGCTCGGCTGGTATGACGAGCTGACGCCGCGGGAGAAGGAGATCATCGCCCGCGTCGGCGAGGGGAACGAGGACCGCGTCTCCTGGTCCACCGACCTCTCCTTCGGCATCATCCGCGTGGCGATGGAGCATGGCTGCGTGCCCTACGGAAACGCCAAGGCGCGCGGCAATGCCTGGAACCTGCCGGACCCCGTGCCGGTGCACCGCGAGCCGATCTACACGCCGCGCACCGACCTGATCGCCGAATACCCCACGCTTGACGACCGCCGTGGCTTCCGCATGCCGCATCTGGGCAAGTCGGTGCAGCAGCGCTCCTATCAGGCGGCGCAGCGCTTCCCGATCATCCTCACCTCCGGCCGCCTGGTCGAATACGAGGGCGGCGGCGAGGAGACGCGCTCCAACCGCTGGCTGGCCGAGCTGCAGCAGGACATGTTCGTCGAGATCAACCCCGAGGATGCCACCGCGCGCGGCATTCGCGACGGCCAGTTCGTCTGGGTGGATGGTGCCGAGAACCAGGCCAAGGTGCGGGTGAAGGCGCTGGTCACCGACCGCGTCGGCAAGGGCGTGGCCTTCATGCCCTTCCACTTCGGCGGCTGGTACCAGGGCGAGGACCGGCGCGGCCACTACCCGGCGGGCACCGACCCCATCGTGCTGGGCGAAAGCGTGAATACCCTGACCACCTATGGCTATGACCCCGTGACCGCGATGCAGGAAACCAAGGTCACGCTCTGCCAGATCCGCGCGGCGTAAGGAGGGACCGAAGATATGGCCCGCATGAAGTTCCTCTGTGACAGCGACCGTTGCATCGAGTGCAACGCCTGCGTCACCGCCTGCAAGAACGAGCACGAGGTGCCCTGGGGCATCAACCGCCGGCGCGTCATCACGCTCAATGACGGCAAGCCGGGGGAGCGCTCGATCTCCATGGCCTGCATGCATTGCACCGACGCGCCCTGTCAGGCGGTCTGCCCGGTGAACTGCTTCTACACCACGGCCGATGCCATCGTGCTGCACGACAAGGACCTGTGCATCGGCTGCGGCTACTGCTTCTACGCCTGCCCCTTCGGCGCGCCGCAGTATCCGCGCGTCGGCAATTTCGGCGGCCGTGGCAAGATGGATAAGTGCACCTACTGCGCCGGCGGCCCGCAGGCCGACAACTCGGCGGCGGAATACGCCCAGTACGGCGCCAACCGCATCGCCGAGGGCAAGCTGCCGCTCTGCGCGGAGATGTGCTCCACCAAGGCGCTGCTGGCGGGCGATGGCGACATCATCGCCAGCATCTACAAGGAACGGGTGCAGGTGCGCGGCTATGGTGCCGGCGCCTGGGGCTGGCGCACCGCCTACCGCGAGACGGTGGGCGTGTGATGCGGCGCGCAGCCCTCACCCTCGCGCTCGCGCTGCCGCTGCTGGCTGGCACTGCCCAGGCACAGCAGCAGCAGGCCCCGCAGAGCCCCGAGACGCAGCAGACCCTGCCGCAATCGGCGCAGCCCGCCCAGCAGCAGTCGCAGGAAAACGGCGCCGGCCCGCCGGCCGGGTCGCCGGACGTGCAGAACGCGACGCCGGAAAGCCAGTCCGCCGGGCAGAACCAGCAGCGGCAGGTGCCCGAGACCACCGATACCTCGGCCCCCACCGGCGCGCCCGCCGCGCCGCAGCCCGAGGCCGCGCCCACGCCCGTGGCACCCGTGACGGCGCCTCCGCCCGAAGGCACGCGCGGCCCCACGGCCGAGGAGCGGGAGCTGGAAGCGGCGCTGAAGGGCGAGCGCATCGAGGGCCGCATCTCCATCCCCAACCAGAGTGCCGGCGTGCTGGTGCAGCCGGAAGGGCGGGACTGGCGCGTCTTCCACAACCGCACCCTGCCCTGGGTGGCCGGCACGGCCGTGGTCGGCACCGTGGTGCTGCTGGCGCTGTTCTTCCTGCTCCGCGGCCGCGTGCGGATCCGCGAGGGCTTCTCCGGCCGCACCATGCTGCGCTTCAACTTCTTCGAGCGCGCGGTGCATTGGATGACGGCCAGCTGCTTCATCGTGCTGGCGCTGTCGGGCCTCAACCTGATCTTCGGGCGGGAGCTGATCCGGCCGCTGATCGGGCCGGAAGCCTTCACCACCCTCTCCTACTGGGGGAAGGCGGCGCATAACTTCCTGGCCTTCCCCTTCACGCTGGGCATCCTGCTGCTCTTCATCATGTGGGTGGGCGGCAACCTGCCGACGCGGGGCGACATGGTCTGGCTGATGCAGGGCGGTGGCATGGTGGGCAGCCACCATCCCAAGGCCGACCGCTTCAATGCCGGCCAGAAGGGCATCTTCTGGATCACGGTGCTGGGCGGCGCGGCGGTCTCGGTCTCCGGCTACCTGCTGGTCTTTCCCTTCACGCTTCTGGACGTGAATGGCCAGCAATGGGCCCACATGACCCATGGCATCGTCTCCGCCGTCATGATGGCCGCCATCCTGGCCCATATCTATATCGGCACCCTGGGCATGGAGGGCGCCTTCTCCGCCATGGGCAGCGGAAAGGTGGACTACAACTGGGCGCGCGAGCATCACGAGCTCTGGGTGGAGCAGGAACTCGCCAAGGCGCATGAGACGATCCGGCCCGGAAGCGGCGGGCCCAGCCCGCGACCGGCGGGCGCGGACTGAGCAGAAGACAGGGCCGGGGGGCATCCTCCCGGCCCTTTCCTTTTTGCCGTGCCGCCACATGGCTTGCGGCATCGGGGACAGGGGGCTAAGCCGGTCCTCATGCGCCTGATCGGACTGGCCGGCTGGAGCGGCGCCGGCAAGACCACCCTGCTGGCCCGGCTGATCCCCCTGCTGAACGCGCGGGGGCTGGTCGTCTCGACCGTCAAGCACGCCCACCACGCCTTCGACATCGACCAGCCCGGCAAGGACAGCCATACCCACCGGCAGGCGGGCGCGCGGCAGGTGCTGGTCTCCTCCGCCAACCGCTGGGCCCTGATGACCGAGCTGCGCGGCGCGCCTGAGCCGCCGCTGGCTGATCTGCTCTCGAAGCTCGACCCCGTGGATCTCGTCATCGTCGAGGGCTTCAAGCGCGACGCCCATCCGAAGATCGAGGTGCACCGCGCCGCCAATGGCAAGCCCTGGCTGCATCTGGAGGACCCGACCATCCGCGCCGTCGCCAGCGATACGCCGCCCCCCGGTCCCATCCCCCTGGCCGGGCTGGAGGAGGTGGAGCGGGTGGCTGACCTCATGCTCGCCCATGCCGTGCCATGGCCCAGCTGAGCGACGACTGCTTCGCCCATGGCGGCGCGCTGCTCTCCGTGGAGGATGCAGCGGCGCTGGTCGTCGCCCGTGTTCCGGCGCTGGCGGGGGTCGAGACGCTCGCCCTCACCGCCGCGCGGGGCCGTGTCCTGGCGGAGGATCTGCGCGCGCCGCGGCCGCTGCCGCCCTTCTTCAACAGCGCGGTGGATGGCTATGCCTTCCGTCATGCCGACCTGGGGCCGGAGGGCGAGAGCCGCCTGCGGCTGGAAGGCCGCCTGGCTGCCGGGGAGGCCGCGGCGGCGCCGCTGCCCGCCGGCACCGCGCTCCGCATCCTGACCGGCGCCCCCATGCCGCCGGGCGCCGATACCGTGATGATGCAGGAGGATACGCGGCTGGAGGATGGCCATATCCTGCTGCCCCCCGGCCTGAAGCGCGGCGCCAATTGCCGCCCGGCCGGAGAGGATGTGGCACTGGGCGAGGTGGCGCTGCCCGCCGGCACCCGGCTCGGCCCGGCCGAGATCGGGCTGGCCGCCGCGCTTGGCTTTGCCAGCCTGCCCGTCACCCGCCGGCCGCGCATCGGCGTCTTCAGCACCGGCAATGAGCTGGCGCCGCCGGGCGGGCCGCTGGGGCCCGCGCAGACCTATGACAGCAACCGCTTCTCCCTGCTCGCCCTGCTGGAAGGGCTACCGGTGGAGGCATGCGACCTCGGCATCCTGCCCGACCAGGCCGAGGCCACGGCCCGGGCGCTGCGCGAGGCCGCAGCCGGCCATGACATGCTGCTGACCTCCGGCGGCGTCTCGACGGGGGAGGAGGACCATGTCCGCACTGCCATCGAGGCCGGCGGCAGCCTGGTCTTCTGGCGGCTGGCGCTGAAGCCGGGACGGCCGGCGGCCATGGGGGCGGTGGGCGGCACGCCCGTGCTGGGCCTGCCCGGCAATCCCGTCGCCGCCATCGTCACCTTCCTGCATCTGGCGCGGCCCCTGGCGCTGCGGCTGGCCGGCGCCACCCCCGCGCCGCTGCCGCGCTTCGCCGCCGTCGCGGGCTTCGCCTACCGCAAGAAGGCCGGGCGGCGGGAATATGTGCGGGTCTCCCTCCAGCCCGGCACGCTGCCGCCGGAGGCGCGGAAATACCCGCGCGAGGGGGCGGGGCTGCTGACCTCCCTCACCCGCTGCGATGCCTTCGCCGAGCTGGGCGAGGAGATCACGGAAGTCCGCCCCGGCGACAGCCTGCCGGTGCTGCCCTTCAGCGCCATCTTCTGACGCGGCGCTAGCCCAGCACCGGGCGCAGCAGGGCCACCGCCCCCACGCCCACCAGGATCGACAGGCCGACGCTGCCGCTCTTCCACTGCGTCAGCACCACCAGCGCCGCCGCCACCCAGGCCGCCGGCCCCATGTTCGACAGCGCCAGCGCCACATAGGCCGCGAAGAGCGGGCCGGGGATGTTGCGCAGCATGGCATCCACGAAGGGCGAGGGCCGCACCACCCGCAGCACCGCGTAGCCGCCCGCGCGGCAGGCGAAGGTGACGATGGCCATCCCGATGATGACCAGCAGGACATCGAGCCGCAGCATCAGGCGCCCCGCTGCTCCCGCCAGGCGGCCAGGGCCGCGCCGGAGAGGGCGCCGGCCAGCAGCGGCACCGGCTGCGGCAGGCCGAGCCGCGCCGCCGCCACGGCCAGCAGCGCCGCCGTGGCCCAGGGCAGCAGCTCCCGCCGCGGCCCGCGCCAGAGCGGCACCAGCAGCGCAACGAAGGTCGCCGTGGCGGCATAGAAGAGGGGGTGCCCCGGCGCCAGCTGCACGGCGCTGCCCAGCAGATGCCCGGCGGCCACCACCACCATCCAGGTCAGCCAGAGCACCACACCGATGCCCAGCAGATAGCCGGCATCCCGCCCGCCCGCGCGCATATCGGCCACGCCCATGGCGAAGGAATGGTCGACGATGGTGCCCAGCGTGAACCAGAGCCGCCAGCCGCGCAGCCGGTCCATCCAGGGCGCCAGCGCCGCGCCCATGGGCGCCATGCGGATATTCACCGCGAAGGCCGCCAGACAGGCCGCCAGCAGCGGCGCCGGCTCCGCCCAGAGCTCCAGCGCCAGCAGCTGCGAGGCGCCGGCATAGACCAGCCCGGACATCAGCAGGGCCTCCAGCAGGCTCAGCCCCTTGCCCTGGGACATCACGCCGACCACCGCGCCGAAGGGCGCAAGCCCGATCATCAGCGGCGCGGCCGCCCGTATCCCGCGCCGCATGCCGGCGCCGGTGAAGACCACGCGCGGCTCAGCCACGGCGGGCGGCCAGCAGGCGGTCGGTCGCGGCCTCGGGCTCCATGTCCAGCGCCCGCTCGGCCAGATCACGCGAGAAGCCGGCCCGGGCCAGCGCGCCCAGCGCCTTCAGCCGCGCCTCCGGCGATGGCGGCTGCTCGATGGCGAAAGGCCCGGCGCGGCGGCGGCGCAGATGCCCCAGCGCGGCGGCCAGCTCATCCGCCTCCTCCAGCAGGCTGGCGGCGGTCTCGCCCGGCACGCCCTTGGCGGCCAGATGCGCGGCAATGGCGCGGCGGGAACGGCCCGCCTGGTTCAGCCGGCGCATCCGCGCGGCGGCGAAGGCGGTGTCATCCACCGCCCCCGCCCTGGCCAGCGCCTGCGCCACCTCGGCCGCGGCGGCCTTGGCCCGCGCGGCGGCCGGCGCGACCACCTCGGCCAGCTGCCCCTCCGCCTCGGCGCGCCGGGCCCAGCGGTCCACCCGGCGCTGCAGGACACGGCGCAACCCGGCCTCAGTGGTGCCGAAGCGCGCCAGATGCGCCAGTGCCGCCTCCCGCAGCCTTTCGGCGGTGGGGGCAGGGCCGGCCGGAATGTCGCGCCGGGGGCGCGCGGGACTCTTGCCCGGAGGCGTTTCCATGATGAGGCGGAATGTGCCACGAGCTCAGGCCGGCCGGAAGGCGTGGAAGCGCCAGGGGGCGCTGCCCCCTGTGACCCCCGCTGGGGTGACAGTGTCACCCCAGACCCCGCCATCTGTCTGAAACCCGTGGCGCGGTGGTTCCGCCGGAGGTCGGTGACCTCCGGCGACTGCGGCCTTAACCTGCATCGCTTTAAGATTTTGAATGCGTCGGGGCACCGAAGCGGGGGCCGGGATGGACTTTCCACCCGGGCGGGGGTGTCCAGAGGGGGCGGCGCCCCCTCTGTCCCCAGCCAAAATCCCTCAGACCGCCGGGGCGTATTTGATCGCGCAGCCGTAGTTGCGCGTCACCGGCTGTTCCACCCGCCGGCCTTCCGCCACGGCCAGCATGGCGTCACGCGCCAGGGGCTTCGCGCGGGCGATATCCTCCACGCGGGCGGAGGGGATGCTGTCGATGCCGCCCATGTAGCGCAGCAGCCCCTCGGCATCGATGACATACAGATGCGGCGTGGTGGTGGCGCCATAGGCGCGGGCCACCTGGCTGCGGGGGTCCAGCAGCACGGCGGCGGGGCTGGCCTCGCGCTCGGCCGTCAGGGCGCGGGCTTCCTCGGGCGTGACATGGCCCTGTTCACCGGGTGGGGAGGAGACGATGGAGAGCCAGACGATGCCGCGCTCCGTCGCCTCCTTCTGGAAGCGCTGCATATTGCCGCTGGAATAGTGTTTCCGCACGAAGGGGCATTCGTGGTTGGTCCATTCCAGCACCACGGTCTTGCCCCGGTAGTCGGCCAGGCTGTGCGTCCGGCCGTCCTGGTCGGGCAGGGAAAAGGCGGGCGCGGGCGCGTCGATCCTGGGCGCCACGGCCCAGGCGGCACGGGGCAGCAGGGGCAGGCTGCCGGCGGCGGCCAGCAGGGCACGGCGGCGGAGGGGGAAGGGCATGGACATGGTTTCCTCTCTCAACGGCGTAGCACAGGGGGTCAGCCCGGCTGGCTGGTCCGGGCGGCGGCCTTTTGCGGCGCCTGGGATTCCAGGGCGCGCAGCACGATGGATTCGGTCAGGATCTGCGGCAGCACCTCCGGCGTCCCGGTGCCGGGGGCATAGACGAGGTAGAGGGGCACGCCCTCCCGCCCATGGGCGCGCAGCAGGGCGGCGATCTCCTCGCCGCCCCGGGTCCAGTCGCCGGTCAGATAGGCGACATCGCGGGCCGCGAAGGCCTCCCGCACAGCGGGGGTGTCGAGCGCCACGCGCTCATTCACCTTGCAGGTGATGCACCAGGCGGCGGTGAGGTTGACGAAGACTGGCCGGCCCTCGGCGCGGGCGGCGGCGACGCGTGCCTCGGACCAGGGTTCCGCGCCCCCCTCGGCGGCCTGGGCGGCGGCGGGGGGCGGGGCCTCGGCCAGGCGCGGCAGGGTGGCGGCGGCCAGCAGCAGGGCTAGCACGGCGCCGCCCCGCCCGAGGAGGCGCCAGCGGCCGCGTGCGCCCTGCGCGCTGCCGAGCGCCCAGGCGCCGAAGCCGATGGCGAGGCCACCGGCCAGGGCCGCCGCCAGCCCCTCGGGCCCGGTCAGCTGCGCCAGAACCCAGAGCAGCCAGAGGGCCGCCGCATACATCGGGAAGGCCAGGGCCTGCTTCAGCCGCTCCATCCAGGCGCCGGGGCGCGGCAGCAGGCGCGCCAGGCCGGGGGCCAGCGCCAGCAGCGCATAAGGCGCGGCCATGCCGAGGCCGAGGGCACCGAAGACCGCCAGGGTGCCGGCGGGCGGCAGGGCCATGGCGGCACCGATGGCGGCGGCCATGAAGGGGGCGGTGCAGGGCGTGGCCACCAGCACCGCCAGCGCGCCCGTGGCGAAGCTGCCGAGATGCCCGCCGCGCGCGGTCAGACCCCCGCCCGCGCCCACCGGCCCGCCGGTCTGGAAGACGCCGGATAGGTTCAGCCCGACCGCCAGCATCAGCCAGCCCGTCAGCGCGACGAAGAGGGGGGAGGTGAACTGGAAGCCCCAGCCCGCCGTCTGCCCGGCCAGCCGCAGCGCCATCAGCGCCCCGCCCAGCGCCAGGAAGCAGAGCACGACGCCCGCCGTGTAGCTGGCGCCATGCGCCCGCACCGTGGCGCGCGCGGCGCCGGAGAGGCGGGCGATGCCCAGCGCCTTCATCGCCAGGATGGGGAAGACGCAGGGCATGAGGTTCAGGATCAGCCCGCCCAGCGCGGCCCAGAGCAGCGCCTGGCCCAGGGGCAGGCTGCCGGTGCCACCGCCCGGCAAGGCCGCCGGCACCGGGCCGGGGGTGGCGGAAAGGCTATAGGCGCTGCGGAGCCCCGCGCCGTCGGTGATGGCCACCACGCCGGCCAGCCGGGCCGGCAGCTCCGCGCTGCCGCGCGGCAGGCCTAGGCGCAGCGCGCCCTGCGTCACCTCCAGCGGCTGCGCCCCGGCATGGTCCAGCACGCCCCATTCCAGGGGGAAGAAAAAGGCCTCCCTGACCGTGGCGGGCGAGAGGTCCTCGCCCGTCAGCAGCAGCGCCCCCTGCGGGCCCTGGAAGCCGAGGCTGGCCTGCCAGGGTGAGGGGCGCGGCAATTCGGCTTCCGCCCGCTGGAACAGCACCGCCATGGCGGGATCCGGGCGCGGGCTGGCCTCCACCGGGAGCGTCAGGGTGAAGCGGCCTTCCTCGGGGATGCAGACCTGCTCGCAGACCAGCCAGCTCGCCTGGGCCTCGATGGTGAAGCTCTGGCCGGGGGCGAGGGTGGCGGGCGGCGTCACCTCCAGCGGCAGCAGGGTGGCGCCCTCGTAGCCGTAATTGACCAGCGGGCCATAGGGGATGCGCTGCGGCGCCGGCCACTGGATGGCGCCGGCGCTGGCGCCTTCAGGCAGGGCGAGGGCGATCTCGGGCGGGGTGCCGGCATCGCCGGGGTTCTGCCAGTAGGTGTGCCAGCCCGGCGCCAGCCGCTGCCGCAGCCCGATGCGGAAGGGCTCGCCGGGGGCGATGGCCGCCACCTCCGCCGCCAGGGTCATGGTCGCGCGCTCCGACCGCACCGGCGCGCTTTCCCCCGCCCAGGCGGGGGTGGCGGCTGCCAGCAGCACGGCGGTCAGGAGGGTCGTGCGTAACATGGACGGAGAGAAACCTTTCTGCGGCACCGGGCCAAGCGCTTCCGGGTGACAAATCGTGTCGCGCCGCAGGGAATACCACCGGCGGCACCCGCGCGCCTCAGCCGCGTGGCGCCATGAAGGCAGCAGCCTCGGCGCCGCTGAGGGCCTGTCCGGCGAAGCCGAAATGCCCGTCACGCAGGATCTCCCGCCCCGCCCGCGCCAGCGCGCCCAGCGCCGCGCGGGCCAGGGAGCCGCCGAGGCTGATGCGCTTCACCCCGGCTTCCGCCAGCTCCGCCACGGTGAAGGGCTTTCCCGCCAGCCCCATCACCACATTCACCGGCTTGTCCAGGGCGGCGCAGAGGGTGCGGATATCCTCCAGCCGCGTCAGGCCGGGGGCATAGAGCACTTCCGCTCCCGCCGCCGAGAAGGCCTGGAGGCGGCGGATGGTGTCGTCCAGCTCCGGCCTTCCATGCAGGAAGTTCTCGGCGCGGGCGGTCAGCACGAAGGGCAGGCCGCGCGCCGCCTCGGCGGCGGCGGCCACGCGCTCCACCGCATGGGCGAAGTCATAGATCGGGCGCGCGGGGTCGCCGCTGGCATCCTCGATGGAGCCGCCGACCAGGCCGGTCGCGGCGGCGGCGCGGATGGTCGCGGCGCAATCCTCCGGCGCGTCGCCGAAGCCGTTCTCCAGGTCGGCCGAGACTGGCAGTGGCGTGGCGGCGACGATGGCGGCGGCATTGGCCAGGATCTCCTCCCGCGTCAGGGCGCCTTCCCCGTCCCGCCGTCCCAGGGAGAAGGCGAGGCCGGCGCTGGTGGTGGCCAGGGCCTCGAAGCCCAGCGCGGCGAGGATGCGGGCGCTGCCGGCATCCCAGGGATTGGGGATGACGAAGGCACCGGGCCGGGCATGCAGGGCACGGAAGCGGGCGGCGCGTTCATTCTGGTCCATGGGTCGCTCCTCCGGGTTTGGTCGTGAACAGATCAGGAACCAGGCTGCGCCGCAAGCCGCGCTGCTGTAGAGGGGGCGCATGTCCTCTGCCCTCGCCCTGCCTGAACTGCCCGTCACCGAGGCCCTGCCGCGCCTGGCGGAAGCCCTGCGCGCCGGCTCCAATGCCGTGCTGGTGGCGCCGCCGGGCGCGGGCAAGACGACGCTGGTCCCCCTGGTGCTGCGCGACGAGCCCTGGGCGGGCGGGCAGAAGATCCTGGTGCTGGAGCCGCGCCGGGTCGCCGCCCGTGCCGCCGCCCGCCGCATGGCGAGCCTGCTGGGCGAGGAACTCGGCCAGACCGTCGGGCTGGTGACGCGGCTGGAGCGCGCGACCTCGGCGGCCACGCGGATCGAAGTCATCACCGAGGGCCTGCTGGTCCGCCGCCTGCAATCCGACCCCGGGCTGGAAGGGGTGGCGGCGGTGCTCTTCGACGAGGCGCATGAGCGAAACCTCGATACCGACCTGGCGCTGGCCTTCTGCCTGGACCTGCAACGCGCCCTGCGGCCGGAGCTGCGGCTGCTGGCCATGTCCGCGACGCTGGAGGCCGAGGGTTTTTCGACCCTGCTGGGCGATGCCCCCGTGGTGGAGAGCCTCGGCCGCGCCTTTCCGGTGGCGGTGCAGTATCGGCAGCGGGAGCTGAAGGACGCGCGCGAACTGCCCGAGGCCATGGCCAGCGCCATCCGTGAGGCGTTGCGCGCCCATCCCGGCGACGTGCTGGCCTTCCTGCCGGGCTGGGGCGAGATCCGCCGCACCGCCGACCGGCTGGGCGGCCTGGACGCCGACGTGCTGCCCCTGCATGGCGAGATGCCGCCGGCCGAGCAGGACCGCGCCCTCAACCCCGGCCCGCGCCGCAAGGTGGTGCTGGCCACCTCCATCGCCGAAACCTCGCTGACCGTGCCGGGGGTGCGGATCGTGGTGGATGGCGGCTTCCGCCGCGCGCCGCGCCTGGACCCCGCCACGGGCCTCTCCCGCCTCGCCACGCTCCGCATCTCCCGCGCCGCCGCCGAGCAGCGCGCGGGCCGCGCCGGCCGCACCGAGAGCGGCGTCGCGATCCGCCTCTGGACCGAGGCGCTGCACCGGGGCCTGCCGCTCTCCGACCGGCCGGAGATCCTGGAGAGCGAACTCTCCGGCCTCGCGCTCGACTGCGCCGCCTGGGGGGCGGAGCCGGATGCGCTGCCCTTCCTGGATCCGCCCCCCGCCGGCACCCTGGCCGCCGCACGCGCCCTGCTGCGGGACCTGGACGCGCTGGATGCCGAAGGACGCGTCACCGCCACCGGGCGGCGCATGGCGCGCCTCGGCACGCATCCGCGCCTCGCGCGCATGATGACGGCGGCGGAGAGCGCGGAGGAAGCCGCCCTGGCCGCCGAGCTGGCCGCGTTGCTGGAGGAGCGCGACCCCATCCGGGGGCGGGAGGCGCCGTCCGATATCCAGCTACGGCTCGACCTGCTGCACGGCGCCGACGACCCCAATGTCGACCGCGCCGCGCTGGGGCGCATCCGCCGCGCCGTGACGCTGCACCGCCGCCGCCTGGGCGTGCCCGGCGGCACGGAGGCCGCGGGCGACCCCGGCCTGCTGCTGGCCGCCGGCTTCCCCGACCGCATCGCCGCCAAGCGCGGGGTGATGGATGGCGCCTTCCGGCTGGCCTCCGGCCAGGGCGCCCGCCTGCCCCCCACCGACAAGCTGGCCAAGGCGCCGCTGCTGGCGGTGGCCGACCTGGAGCTGGCGGGCACGGAGGCCCGCATCCGCATGGCCGCGCCGCTGGAGCGCGCGGTGCTGGAGAGCCGATTCCCCGAGCGCCTGGTGCGGGAGGAAGGCGCCGCCTTCGATGCCCGTGCCGGCGCCGTGGTGGCGCGCCGCCGTCTGCGCTTCGGGCCGCTGGTGCTGGAGGAAGCCACCCTGGCCCATGCCGACCCCGCCGCCGTGGCGGTGGAGCTGGCCAGGGCCGCCGCCGGGCGCGGCTTCCGCGACCTCGACTGGAGCGAGGCGGCGAAGCAGACCCGCGCCCGCCTGGGCTGGATGCACAGGCTGGCGCCCGGGGAATGGCCGGATGTCTCCGACGCCGCGCTGGCGGCGGATGGTGGCGCCTGGCTCGCCCCCTGGCTCTCAGGGCTGACGAAACTGTCGGAGCTGAAGGGGCTGGAGGCCACGGGCATCCTGCGCTCGCTGGTGCCGCATGCCCGGGCGCGCGCGCTGGATGCCGCCCTGCCGCCGCGCCTGGACCTGCCCAGGGGCCGCTCCGCCGCCATCGACTATACCGGCGAGGTGCCGAGGCTGGAGGCGCGGGCGCAATGGCTCTTCGGGCTGGCCACGCTGCCGCCCCTGGCGCAGGGGCGCATTCCCCTGCAGGTGGCGCTGCTCTCCCCGGCCGGGCGGCCCGTCGCCGTCACCGCGGACCTGCCGGGCTTCTGGCGCGGGGCCTGGGCGGATGTGCGGAAGGAGATGCGCGGACGCTATCCGAAGCATGACTGGCCAGAGGACCCTTCCCGCCCCATCTGAGGACCACCCAGGCCTTGAGCGCCCCCGTTGAAGCCAGGACCACTCCGGCGCCAGAGTAACGCCATCGTCAGGATTCCCCCCGCCATGCCGTCGATTCGCCCCCCGTCTTCCCCCGCTTCACGCCGCTTCTTCCTGGGTGGCCTCACCGCCCTGGCCGCGTTGCCGCTGATTTCCTGCGGCTCCGTGCCTGCCCAGGCGCAGCGCGGCATGCTGCCCGATTTCGCCGACCTGGCGGAGCGCGTGATGCCCGCCGTGGTCAATATCGCCGTGCTGAGCGAGCAGACCACGACCCAGGTGCCGCCGGAGCTGCGCGGCACGCCGTTCGAGCGTTATTTCCGGGAGCGGCGCGGCCGCCAGCAGGTGCAGGGCGCGGGCTCGGGCTTCATCATCGACCCCGCCGGCTTCATCGTCACCAACAACCACGTGGTCGGCAATGCCTCCCGCGTCGTCGTCTCGCTGCAGGATGGGACGGAGCTGCCGGCCCGCGTGGTCGGCACGGATGAGCTGACGGACCTCGCCCTGCTGCGGGTGGAGGCCAAGACCAGCCTGCCCTCCGTCCCCTGGGGCAGCAGCGCCGGCACGCGCGTCGGCCAGTGGGTTCTGGCCTGCGGCAATCCCTTCGGCCTGGGCGGCACCGTCACCTCCGGCATCGTCTCCGCCCGCGGGCGGGAGATCGGCGCCGGGCCCTTCGACGATTTCATCCAGACTGATGCGGCCATCAACCCCGGCAATTCCGGCGGCCCGCTCTTCAACGCGGCGGGGGAGGTGATCGGCATCAACACCGCCATCTTCTCCCCCACCAATGCCTCCGCCGGCATCGGCTTCGCCACGCCGTCCGACCTGGCGCGCGGCGTGATCGAGCAGCTGCGCCGCGACGGCAAGGTGGAGCGGGGCTGGCTGGGCATCGCCGTGCAGGATTTCGGGCCGGAGCCCGGCGGACGCCGTGGCGCGCAGGTGCAGGGGGTGGAGCGTGGCAGCCCCGCCGCCCGCGCCGGGCTGCGCAACAGTGATATCCTGGTGGCGCTGAACGGGGAGCGGATCGACAGTTCCCGCAGCCTCATCCGCAATGTCGCGGGCACGCCGCCCGGGCAGACCATCCGGCTGACGCTGCTCCGCGACGGGCGGCAGCAGGAGATCGCGGTGCAGGTGGGCCGGCGGCCACCCTCCGCCTCCTGACCGGCGCGGGGGAGGCCCCTCCCCCGCGGCCCTGCCGCCAGAGCCGTTTATGGGCCGGGCCGGCGGGAGGAAGCCCGGCGGCGCGATCCCGGCCGGACGCGCTGCCCGGATGCCGCGCCTCCATGGTGGGCGAGGACAGGCGATGCCGCTTCTGCGGAGCGGCCCGAGGTCAGGAAATGCCCCGCCCCGCCCTTACCATTCCGGCGCATCCGTCCCCAGTGGCACCGAGGGGCGGGCGAAGAAGGCCGGCGTCGCCTCCATCCGCGCCGCGTGGCGGACGGCGCTGAGCCGCCCGAAGCCGGAATCGGATTCCTCCAGCAGGTCGGCCAGCTCCGCGCGCGTGGGATCGGGGGCCGCGAAGCCGCCTTCCAGCCGCCCCAGCCCACGCAGCCAGCGCCCGGTGCCGGCCAGGGAGACGCTGACCTGCCAGGAGCCCCCCTCCACCGCGCGCCGGTGCAGCGCCGCCAGGATGCCGAAGGCCAGCAGATAGCCGGAGGCATGGTCCAGCGCCTGGGCCGGCAGGGGGCGGGGCTTCCGCTCGCCCGCCGCCTCGGCCTCCGCGGCATTGAAGCCGCTGGCGGTCTGCACCAGGGAGTCGAAGCCGCGCCGGTCCCGCCAGGGGCCTTCCGTGCCATAGGCGGAGAGGCTGGCGCAGACGATGCCCGGCCGCAGCGCCGCCAGCCTCTGCGCGCCAAGGCCGCGCGCAGCCAGGGCGCCGGGGCGGTAGGATTGCAGGAAGACATCGGCCTGCCGCAGCAGATCCTCCAGCCGCGCGAGGTCGGCCGGCACGCGCAGGTCGAGCTGCGCGGAACGCTTGCCGCGCCCGGTATCGATGACCAGCGGCGCCACGGCGGGCAGGTGCGGCCCCGTCACCAGAAGCACATCGGCCCCGTGCGCCGCCAGCGCCCGCCCGGCCACGGGGCCCGCGATGATGCGCGTCATCTCCAGCACGCGGATGCCCTCCAGCGGCCGGGTGCCGGCGGGCAGCGGCTGCGGCGGCGCATCGCCGATCCGCTCGATCCGCAGCGGCCAGTCCGGGATGGCCCGGCCCTGCGGATGCGCGTCCCATTCCGCGAAGCTGCGCAGCGCGGCGACGCAGAGGCCCGCGGCGGCCGCCGCATCCTCGAAGGCCAGGGCCTGCCGGCCCAGCAGGGCGCGGGCGACCTCCGCGCGGTCATTCCCCACGCCCAGCAGGCGCAGCACGCCGTCGCGGTGATGCGGGAAGTTGGTATGCAGCCGCACCCAGCCATCCGCCGTGGGATAGAGGCCGGCGATGGCGTCCCAGAGCTCCGGCGCCTCATGCCCGTCGATCCGCAGCAGGCGCTCGGAGCGGAACTCGGCGGCGGCATGGCGCATCTCCACCGCCACGCGTTGCGCCGGGCCGCCGCGTTGGCGGTGCAGCGCCGCCGCCGCCAGCGCCATGGCGGCGATGCTGGCCTGGGCCGCCGTGCCGACGCGGAAGGAGGAGGGCAGCGCCGGCTCCGCGCCGGCCAGGTCCAGCCATCCCAGCGCCTCCCGCGGCAGGCCCGCGCGGTGCCAGAGGGCGGCGGTGGCTTCGGCCGGCGTCGTCGTCATCCGAACATGGCCTCGATGCGGGCTGGGTCCGCCTCCTCGATGGAGGCGGGGGTCCAGCGGGGGTTGTTGTCCTTGTCCACCAGCAGGGCGCGCACGCCCTCGGCGAAGTCCGGATAGGGGGTGACGCTGCGGGCCAGGGTCACGTCCATGGCCAGGCAGCCCGGCAGGTCCATGTGCCGGGCGCGGCGCAGCATCTCATGCGTCACGAAGAGGCTGGTGGGGGAGACGCGGCGCAGCACCGCCAGCTGCTCCCGCGCCCAGTCCGTGTCTTCCGCCTCCAGCGCCGCGACAATGGCCGGCACGCTGCCGGCGCCGAAGCAGCGGTCCACCACCGGCTGCAGTTCGGCCACGCGCCCCGGCGGTACCGGCCGGGCGAAGCGGCCGATGGCATCCAGCTCCCCGGCCAGCAGCGCCTCCCGCAGCCGGGCCAGGCTCTCGCGCGGCACGAAATGGGTGGCGAAGCCGCATTCCACCGCCTCCGTCCCCTGCATCCGCGCGCCGGTCAGCCCGAGCCAGAGGCCCAGTGCCCCGGGCATGCGGGAGAGGACGTAGCTCGCGCCGATATCCGGGAAGAGGCCGATCGTGGTCTCCGGCATGGCCATCACCGCCGCCTCGGTGACGATGCGGTGGCTGCCATGGACGGAGACGCCGATGCCACCCCCCATGCAGATGCCGTCGATCAGGCTGATCCAGGGCTTCCGCAGCGCGCCGATGGCGCCGTTCATGGCATATTCCTCGGCCAGGAAGCGGACCAGCCCCTCGGGATTCCCGTCCAGCAGCATCTGCCGGGCCATCCGCACATCGCCGCCGGCGCAGAAGGCGCGGCCGCCCTCCCCCTCCACCAGCACCATGCGGATGGTGGGGTCCTCCCGCCATCCGGCCAGGGCGCGGGCGATGCCGGTGATCATGGCCATATCCAGCGCATTCAGCGCGCGCACCCGGTTCAGCCGCAGATGCGCCACGCCGCCCACACGCTCCATGATCAGGCTCTCGGCCACGTCCATGCTCATTTCCCCTGGTTTGTCTGAGCCGGTAGCCTCGACGCCCCCGGCGCGGTTGACAAGAGGCCGGCCATGCCCGCTACCTCCGGCAGCGGGAGCTGGAGGGAGCATGGCCGAGGCGCTGGTGCGGTTCGAGGGCGTACGGAAGGCCTATGGCGGCGCGGCCGGGGGCTACGCGGTGCAGCACCTGGACCTGGATGTATTCCGCGGGGAATTGCTGACCCTGCTCGGCCCCAGCGGCTCCGGCAAGACCACCACGCTGATGATGCTGGCGGGGTTCGAGCAGCCGACCGAGGGCCGCATCCTGCTGGCCGGCCAGGACATCGCCCGCCTGCCGCCGCATAAGCGAGGCATCGGCGTGGTCTTCCAGTCCTATGCGCTCTTCCCGCATATGTCGGTGGCCGAGAATGTCGCCTTCCCGCTGGAGGTGCGCGGCGTCTCCAGGGCCGATCGCGCCGCCCGCGTGGCCCGCGCCCTCTCCGCGGTGCGGCTGGAAGGCTATGGCGACCGCCGCCCGGCGCAGCTCTCCGGCGGCCAGCAGCAGCGCGTGGCCCTGGCCCGCGCCCTGGTCTTCGAGCCGCCCATCGTCCTGCTGGACGAGCCCCTTGGCGCGCTGGACAAGGCGCTGCGGGAGGAGATGCAGTTCGAGATCCGCGACATCCATCAGCGCCTGGGCGTGACGATGATGTATGTCACCCACGACCAGCAGGAGGCGCTGACCCTCTCCGACCGCATCGCCGTCTTCGAGGGCGGGCTGATCCGCCAGCTGGCCCCGCCGCGCGCCATCTATGACAACCCCGCCAGCGCCTTCGTCGCGGGCTTCGTGGGCGAGAACAACCGCCTGCCCGGCAAGGTCCTGGCGCGGGAGGACGGCGAGGCGCGCATCGCCCTGGATTGCGGCCCGGAAGTGATGGCCCGCGCCGCCGAGGCCCTGCCCGCCGGCAGCCGCTGCATCGTCACCATCCGGCCGGAACGCGTGGCGGTCGCCGCCGTGGCGGCCGCCGAGCTGGGCGAGGGCGCCATGCCCGCGATGCTGCGCGAGGCGATCTTCCAGGGCGACCATGTGCGGCTGAAGCTGGCGCTGGGCGATGGCGGCGAGGTGCTGGCCAAGCGCCCGGTGGGCGGCGGCGCCCTGCCGGAACCGGGTACCGTGGCGGCGGTGGCCTGGGAGCCGGGGCACGCGCTGGCCTTCGCGGCGGCGTCCTAGCAACCGGAGGGGCGCTGCCCCTCCGAACCACCTCAGGCCCCGCCATCCGTCTGGCGCTTGCGGCACGGTGGTTCCGCCGGAGGTTATCGACCTCCGGCGACTTCGGCCTCAGCCCGCGTGGCCCTTTTCAAGAATTTTGAATGCACTGGCGGCGGCACCGTAGCGGCACGCAAATGCGAAACGGGGTCCGGGGTGGAGTTTCCACCCCGGCGGGTCTGAGGCGGAGCCCCAGCCTTGCCTCAGGCCGCGGCGGCCTCCGGGAAGATGCGGGAGACATCGCCGCCCCATTCCTCGGCGCAGCGGCGCAGCCAACGGTCGGCCTGGGTCTCGCCCGTCGCCACGATCTCTTCCAGCGGCGCCAGATACACCTCTTCCCCCAGCCCGCGCGCGCGCAGCCCGTCGCGGGAGATGGCCAGGGCATCCGCCGCCACCTCCCGCAGGCCGCGGCCACGGAAGGGGGTGGTCAGCCCGCCCGCCGGCACGGCCAGGCGCAACGCCTGGAGGTCCACCACCGGCCAGTCCCGCACCAGGGCGGCGGCCGCCTTCTGGGCAGCGGCGTCGTAGAGCAGCCCGGTCCAGAAGGCGGGCAGGGCGTGCAGCATCTCGGGGCTGCCGGCATCGGCGCCGCGCATCTCCAGGAAGCGCTTGAGGCGGACATCGGTGAAGACGGTGGTGACGTGGTCGGCCCAGTCGCCCATGGTCGCCTGGATATCCGGCCGGTCCGGCAGGCCGCGCGCGATGAACTGGCGGAAGCTGGCGCCGGCGCAGTCGATCCAGCGCCCCTCCCGCATGATGAAATACATGGGCACGTCGAGCACATGCTCCGCGAAGCGCTCGAAGCCGAAGCCCTGTTCGAAGGCCACGGCGGGGATGCCGGTGCGGTCCGGGTCGGTCTCGGTCCAGACGCGGCCGCGAAGCGTGCGGAAGCCGTTCGGCTTGCCCTCGGCGAAGGGGGAATTGGCGAAGAGCGCGGTGGCCAGCGGCTGCAGCGCCAGGCTGACGCGCAGCTTCTCCACCATGTCGGCCTCATCGCCGAAGTCGAGATTCACCTGCACGGTGCAGGTGCGCAGCATCATGTCCAGCCCCATGGCGCCGACGCGGGGCATGTATTGCCGCATGATGGCGTAGCGGCCCTTGGGCATCCAGGGCATCTCGTCGCGCGTCGCCAGCGGGTGGAACCCCAGCGGCGCGAAGCCCATGCCGAGCGGGCCGGCGACCTCCCGCGTCTCCTCCAGGTGGTTCTGCAGCTCGGCCCAGCCGGCATGCAGGTCCGGCAGCGGCGCGCCGGAAAGCTCGAACTGCCCGCCCGGCTCCAGGCTGATGCTGGCCTGGCCGCGCGTCAGGCCGATCGGGTTGCCATTGTCCAGGATGGGCGCCCAGCCCTTGGCCTGGAGCCCCTCCAGCAGGGCGCGGATGCCGCCCTTCCGTTCCGGCCCCGGCGCATAGGGCGGGGGCGAGAGGTCGCCGTGGTAGAAGCCGAACTTCTCGTGCTCCGTGCCGATGCGCCATTCCGAGGGCGGCTTGGAGCCCTTGGAGAACCATTCGGCGGGCTGCCGCACGGAGGTAATCGGCGTGAGATCGGCCTCGCCGGGATTGGACATTCTGGAAACCTGCGATCCGTTCGAGCGTGGGCCGGAAAAGCCCGTCCTGGGAACGGGGTTTGCCGTATCAGGAGGGAACGGTCCAGTCACCGGCCAGTGCTTGCAGCACCGCCAGCCCCGCGACCGCCGCCGTCTCCGCCCGCAGGATACGGGGGCCGAGCCCGACCGGGAAAACAAAGTGTCGCCGCGTAACGGCGTCAAGCTCCGGCCGGGTGAAACCGCCCTCCGGCCCCACCAGAAGGGCCAGGGGCGGGGTGCGGCCGGGCAGCCGGGCGGCCAGCGGCGGCGGCGCGCCCCGCTCCTGCCCGATGAAGACGGGCGTGCCGTCCCAGGCATCCAGCGCCGCGTGCAGGTCCTGCGCGGGGGCGATGCGGGGCAGGTCCAGCCGTTCACATTGCTCGGCGGCCTCCCGCGCGATGGTGGCGAGCCGCGCCTCGTTCACCCGCCCCACCACGCCACGCGCCGTCAGCACGGGGTGGATGCTGGCCACGCCCAGCTCTGTCGCCTTCTCCACCACCCATTCCATGGCGTCGCGCTTCAGGGGCGCCAGCAGCAGGCGGATATCCGGGCCCGCGGCCTGCGGGCGCAGGCACCGCTCCGGCACCAGCACGGCGCGGTCCTTGCGGATGGAGGCGATGCGCGCCAGCCATTCCCCGTCCCGCCCGTTGAAGAGATGGACGGAATCCCCCTCCCCCTTCCGCATCACCTGGCCCAGGTAGTGGCCCTGGCCGGGCAAAGCGGGCACATCCATCCCTTCCGCGAGTTCGGCTTCGACATAGAGACGGGGGACAGACATGGGCGGCTCCACAGGAACGGGCACAGGCGCGGCTCCTCATACCGATATCCGCGCCCGTGGCTGGGTGGCGCAACTGCCTGCCGCCTGGCAACCCTATGCGCTGCTGATGCGGCTGGACCGGCCCATCGGCGTCTGGCTGCTGCTGCTGCCGGGGCTCTGGGCCTTTGCCCTGGCGGCGCCGGGCTGGGGCACCGGACTCTGGCTGACGCTGCTGTTTGCACTCGGCGCTACCATCATGCGCGGCGCCGGCTGCGTGGTGAACGACCTCTGGGACCGGGAGCTGGACAGGAAGGTCAGCCGCACCGCCGCCCGCCCCCTGGCCTCGGGCGCCGTCAGCATCCGGCGGGCCGTCATCTTCCTGGGCGTGCTGCTGATGCTGGGGCTGGCCATCCTGCTGATGCTGAACCCGCTCTCCATTGGGCTCGGCGTGCTCTCCCTGGTGCCGGTCGCGCTCTACCCGGCGGCCAAGCGCGTGACGGATTTCCCGCAGGCGGTGCTGGGCCTCACCTTCTCCTGGGCCGCACCGCTGGGCTACGCGGCCGCGACCGGCCGGCTGGATGGCGCCGGCCTGTCCCTCTACGCCGCCGCCTTCCTCTGGATCCTGGCCTACGACACCATCTACGCCCACCAGGACCGGGAGGACGACATCCTCGTCGGCATCCGCAGCACCGCCCGCTACTTCGGGGAGCGCACCAAGCCCTTCCTGGCCGCCTGCTATGCCGGCGCCGTGCTGCTGCTGGCCCTGGCGGGCTGGCTGGGCGGCGCTGGCCCCTGGTTCTGGCCGGCGCTGCTGCTCCCCGCCGCCATGCTGGCGCGGCAGGTGGTCATGCTCGATATCCACAATCCCGTGCTCTGCCTGCGGCTGTTCCAGAGCAACCGTGATGTCGGACTGCTGATCGTCCTCGCCTTCCTGGCGGGACGGCTGTGAGGGACGCGGAGGGCTTCATCGCCGCCCATACGGCCCTGGGCCGCCCGGCTCTGGTGCCGGAGGTGGAACTCCATCTGGCCACCGCCATCACCCCCATCTGGCAGGCCACCGAGGAATGGCTGGCCGCGCGCGACCTCGAACCACCCTTCTGGGCCTTCGCCTGGCCGGGCAGCCAGGCCCTGGCCCGGCTGATGCTGGACGGCACCGTGGCCGTGCGGGGCCGCCGGGTGCTGGATTTCGCCGCGGGTGGCGGGCTGGCCGCCATCGCCGCCATGCTGGCCGGCGCCACCAGCGCCGAGGCTGCCGAGATCGACCCCCTCGCCCTGGCCGCCACCCGCCTGAATGCCCGCCACAACGGCGTGGCCGTCACGGCCGCGGAAGGCGATGTGGTCGGCCAGCCCCGCCGCTGGGACACGGTCCTGGCCGGCGATGTCTGCTACGAAGCCCCCATGACCGGCCATATCATGCCCTGGCTGCGGCGGATGGCCGCCGATGGCGCCGAAGTCCTGCTGGCGGACCCCGGCCGCGCCTATCTGCCGAAGGACGGCCTCGCCGCGCTGTCCACCTTTTCCGTGCCGACGACGCGGGAACTGGAGGACCGGGACAGCCGGGAGGTGACGATCTACCGCGTCCTGGCCTGAATGGCGCGGCGGCTGGTAGCGCCGTGACGCGGAGATCATCATCCATGGCTTTGCCCCGGGCTGCCGCCGGATGCCGCGACCGGATTCCCTGCGTGAGTGACAGGCGAATCCCGCATGGTGCCGAAGGGAATGCGGCGGCTCCCCGCATGCTGCGCTTAGAGCCCGTTTGAGAATGGTCATGGGTGAGCAATGCGCCGGACGAGGAGCGCGCCCATGCTGACGTGGATCATGGCTTCGGAGACGTCGCAGCGGCGTTCATAGTCGCGGACCAGGCGGCGCCAGCGGGTCATCCAGCCAAAGGTTCTCTCCACCACCCAGCGGCGTGGCAGCACCTGGAAGCCTTGCTGGTCCGTCAGCTTGCGCACACCTCGATGACGAAGTCATGGAAGGCGGCAGCGCTCATCAGCTTGCCGCGGTCATAGGCGCCGTCGGCAAAGAGGTGCTTCAACCAGGGCCAGCGCTTGCGGATCGCCTTGACGATCTGCTCCGCCCCGGAAGCATCCTGCACGTCGGCCGCCGTTAGAGCAATTTCCGTTCGCCCTGGCTCACTTCAACTGCTCTAGGCTTTTGTTTTTGTGAGCATCTTCACCCGATCAGGTGATTCCACCTGATCGGGATCTGCTCTAGGTTGACCATCAGCAGGCGGCCATCAGTGTCGACCGCAATGTGGCGCTTGCGGCCCTTGAGGCGCTTGGCGGCATCAAAGCCGCCGCCGCCCAGTGCTTGGGGCGACTTGACCGTCTGGCTGTCCAGAACCCCGGCGGAAGGGCTGGCCTCGCGCCCCACCCGCTCACGATCCAGCATCAGCGCGATGTTGTGCAGAGTGGCGAACAGGAACCGTCGTGCGAGCCGCCGGAACCACCAATAGATCGTCTGCCATGGTCCGAAATGGACCGGCAGCATGCGCCAGCCACACCCGGCCCGTGCCAGGTAGCGGATCGCGTTCAGCACCTCGCGCAGGTCAACGCCTGGCCGCCTGCCGCGGGTGCTGCTGGGCGGCAGCAGAGGCCGAATAACCCGCCATTCCTGATCCGTCAGATCGGTCGGGTAGCGGCGCCGCTCAAAGCCAGCCTGCCGTGCGCGATGTTCCTTGGTCTACATCCAGCCCATCTGGGCACGCGAGGACGCCTGAACACCTCACCCGCAGCATTCTCAAACGGGCTCTAAGAAGGCTGCCACAAACCGCAACTCAATTAAGTCCTGAAAGCCGAGTTCGATATGGTTTTCGATCTGTGGCAGTTGCGGTGACCAGAGTGGCGGAAGATCCTTCTGCTTCTCGCCCTTTCCGTAACGATAGCCCCCAAGCCAGCGATTGATGTTCCGGGCAGGCACCTTCAGCAGGCGCGCGGCATCCGGTACGGTGTAGAAGCCTACACCTAACGGCACAACCGGAGTTGCTGCGGCGAAGTTAGCCATGGTCTCGACAGGCTAACGACCTTCGGATTCGGTGACCAGATCCCTTTACGCTGTAGCCCAATTGAATAGTGCAGTTGCTGCTCTGGCACCCAGTTAGGCTGCCGAAGATCCATTTCCGCGGGGTCTGGGGTGACGGCGTCACCCCAGCGGAGGTGTCCAGAGGGGCGGCGCCCCCTCTGGCCTCGACCGAGAGCTCTTAGCGATCCCAGGCCGGCGCGAAGTCCGGGTTCACCATGCGCTGGTCCTTCGGCAGCGCGTCGATGGCCGCCACGTCCTCGGCGGTCAGCTTGGCGGCCAGCGGCACGGCGTCCAGGTTTTCCTGCTGGGTCTGCTGGCGGCTGGCCTTGGGGATGGGCACCACGCCCTGCTGCCGCAGCAGCCAGGCCAGGGCCACCTGGGTCGCGGTGGCGCCGTATTTGGCGCCGATGCCCTTCAGCACCGGGTCTTCCTGCAGGGAGCCCTTGGCCAGTGGCGTATAGGCTTCCAGCACGATCTGGCGCGGCTGGCACCAGTCCAGCAGCTTCTTCTGAGACAGCAGCACGTGATATTCCACCTGCAGCGCCGCCGGGGTCTCGCCCATCTCCTCCAGCTCGCGCATCAGCGCAACGGGGAAGTTGGCCACGCCCCAGGCCCGGATCAGCCCGCTGGCCTGCGCCGCCTTCAGCACCTTCACGGCGCCTTCCAGGTCCATGGCCGGCTTCGGCCAATGGATCAGGAAGAGGTCCAGGTAATCCGTGCCCAGGCGGCTCAGCGAGCCTTCCAGGGAGCGGTGCAGCGGCTCCGGCTCCAGGCTGTCCCACCAGACCTTGCTGGTGACGAAGAGATCCCCGCGCGGCAGGCCGCTGGCCTTGACGGCGGCGCCGACCTCCACCTCGTTCTCGTAGCGCGCGGCCGTGTCCAGATGCCGGTAGCCGAGGCCGAGCGCGCGCTCGATGGCCTTCTGGCCCTCTGACCCCGTCAGCCTGAAAGTGCCCAGCCCGAGCTTGGGGATGGAGAGGCGGGGGGTGGTCTCGATGGGAATGCTCATGCGGGACGCTACCTCTTGGAGAGATCGACCAGCCCGGCGAAGCCGGACTCGGTGCCGAAGGCAATCTGCGTGCCCGCCGGGTTCCAGGCCAGGGCCGAGATGGCACCCCGCCCCGGCGCCGCGATCGGCACCACCTTGCCGGAGCCGATCTCGGCCATCAGCACCAGGCCGTCATCGAAGCCGGCGGCCACCACCTCATGCTGCGGATGGCAGGCGACCCGGGTGCAGAGGATGCCGTCCCCGCCCGCCAGCTCCACCGGCGGCTTGCCCATCGGCCCGCCGCCGAAGAAGGGCCAGAGCACGATGCAATCGGCGCCCGAAGTGGCCAGCCAGCGCCCCTTGGCGGTGAAGGAGACAGATTTGATCTTGGTGGCATAGCCGGACATCCGCATGTCCTGCGCGTCGGTCAGCCGCCAGCCATGCAGCGCATTCTCCTGCATGGTGGTGACGACATGCGTGCCGTCGGGGCTGAACCAGACGCCCTGGTGGCTGCCCTTCCAGGGCAGGACGCGCGGCTTGTCCTCCTTGCTGTTCACGAACCAGAGGCTGGCGCCGTTGTAATGCGCCGCCGCCACCCGCTTGCCCTTGGCATCGAAGGCGATGCCGCCGACGGAGGAGGGATGCTCCAGCACCTTCAGCGGGCCGCCCTTGCCGAAGACGTGCAGCTTCTTGCCGACCGAGGCGGCGCGCAGCCCGTCCGGGTGGCTGGCCACATGGTCCACCCACTTCATGGCGCCGAGACTGGCGATCGTCTCCACGCTGCCGTCATTGGCGGTGCGGGCCATCAGCCCGTCATCGCCGCCGGTCAGGAAGCCGCTGGCGATATCCGGCACCATGGAGAGGCAGGCGCCGTCATGCACGGCGACGCTGCGCCATTCCCCGCCGATATCCGCCGTGGAGGCCAGCCGCAGCGTGCCGTCGCCCAGCGCGAAGGCGGCCGCCTTCCCGTCGCGGGAGAAGGCGGCATTCACCACCCAGGCGCCGAGGTCGTTGGAATGGCCGCGCTGGCTCAGCAGGAAATCGGCCTCGGACACCGCCGTCGCGCTCATGCCGCCCCCTGGGAGGCGATGCAGCTCTCGAAGCCGCGGCGCAGGCGGGGGCGGTTCAGGTCGCGGCCGATGAAGACGATCTTCGACTTGCGCTCCGCGCCCTCCGGCCAGGGGCCGATGTAATCGCCGTCGGCGATCATGTGCACGGCCTGGAAGGCGAAGCGGCGGTCCTCGCCCTTGAAGGCCAGCACGCCCTTGGTGCGCAGCAGGTCGGCGCCCTTGGTCTGCAGCAGCTCACCGATCCAGGCGTTGAACTTGGCCTCGTCCAGCGGCTCCGACACCTCGAAGGACAGGCTCATGATGTCCTCGTTGTGGGAGTGGTTGTCCTCGCCGGAGAGGAATTCCGGCTCCCGCTCCAGGATGCGCTCCAGCTTGAAGGCCTCGCGGCCCATCACCGCCTCGATCGGCACCTCGGACTTGGTGGCGCGGCGGATCTCGGCATAGGGGTTGATGGCGCGGATGCGGCGCTCGACCTCGGCGGCCTCGGCCTCCGTCACCAGGTCCATCTTGTTCAGCACGACGATGTCGGCGAAGGCGATCTGGCTCGCCGCCTCCTTGCTGTCATCCAGCCGGGCCGGGAGGTTCTTGGCATCCACCAGCGTGACGATGGCATCCAGCCGCGTGGCGCGCTTGACGTCGTCATCCATGTAGAAGGTCTGGGCGACGGGGGCGGGATCGGCCAGGCCCGTCGTCTCGACGATGATGCCGTCGAGCTTCTGGCGGCGCTTCATCAGGTTGCCGAGGATGCGCACGAGATCGCCGCGCACGGTGCAGCAGATGCAGCCGTTGTTCATCTCGAAGACTTCCTCGTCGGCATCGATGACGAGGTCGTTGTCGACGCCCAGCTCGCCGAATTCGTTGATGACGACGGCGTATTTCTTGCCGTGCTCCTCGCTGAGGATGCGGTTCAGCAGCGTCGTCTTGCCGGCGCCGAGATAGCCGGTCAGCACGGTGACGGGAACGGTGTCGCTCATGGGGGAGTCTCTTCCTGCCGGTGGTGAGGGCGGTCTTCTGTCAGGACGTTATATGATACGCTGGCCTGCCCAGGTCACGGGGGCAAGGGGCAGCTATTCCGCAGCCATGGCCCTCGGCCGCCAGGCCTGGAAACAGCCGGGCCGGCGGATCGCCGGCCAGCGCGGACAGCGCGGCCCCTGCCGGAAGGGCGGTGAAGCGGGGGATGGACGCGGGAGCGCCGGCCCTGCCCCATGCGGGGGCTTGGCTTGCCGGCGGATGGCGCTTTAGCTGACGCTTCGAATCCATGAAGGAAGCGTCATGCCGCGAGCCGGCCATACCCGAGGGACGAGCCGCCACCCCGTGGCGAAATGGGCCATGGCGGTGGCACTGGGCCTGACGCTGCCCGCCGCCGCCCTGGCCACCGACCCGGCGGCAGCCCCCACCGGCATGCCGAAGCAGCGCCCGGCCGGCAGTGCCGAGGCCTGTCCCGGCGGCCGCACCGGCCCCGTCGCCCTGCGGGCGGAGGAGGCGGCCGGCACGCCGCCGCTGCGACCGGGCGAGCCGGTCTGCCTGCGGCTGCGGCCACGGCAATCCGCCTATTTCCGCATCGCGCCGGAGGCGGGGGATTTCTACACCGTCTCCACCCGCAACCTGGCGCAGGGAACCGACACGGTGCTGGCGCTGCTGGACAGCCAGGCCCGCCTGCTGGCCGAGGATGACGACGGCGCCCGCGAGAACCTGGCCTCCAGCATCGAGGCCGGCCCGGAGTTCAACGCCGCCCTGGTGCGCGCCGGCACGCTGGAAGGCCAGGGCGGCGGCTTCGAGCTGTTGCTGGTGCGCGACGCGCCCCGCCCGCCGCCCGATTTCCCCACCAGCCTGATCCAGGCCGCGGCCCAGCCGCCGCTGGCATCGGGGCAGATGGCACGGCTGCGCCTGCGCCGTGGCCAGGCCGCCTATTACGCCATGCCGGAGGCGCGCGACGGGCTGGTGGCCCGCACCCTGAACCTGGAAGGCGACACCGATACGGTGCTGGCCCTGCTCGATGGTAATGGCCAGCCGGTGAGCGAGGACGACGACGGTGGCGGCGGCACTGCCTCCGCCCTGCCGCTGGACGGCGCGCCGGCCGGCCCGCTGTTCCTGCGCGCCTCCATCCTCGGCGATGACGCCGGCAGCTTCGACCTCGTGCTGCGCCAGGAGGCGCCGCCGCCGCCGCCCGATTTCCCGACGACGCTGGAGGAGGCCCGCCGGCAGGACCCGCTGCCGGCCGATGGCACGCGCGCCATCACGCTGCACCGTCGGCAGCAGGCCATCTTCGCCCTGCCGCCCGGCGCCTCGCTGGTCATCCAGACCCGTGGGCTGGAGGAGGGCACCGACACCGTGCTGGCGCTGCTGGACGAGGATGGCGAGGTGCTGCTGGAGGATGATGACGGCGGCTCCGGCCTCGCCTCCCGCATCGCCACGGCCAAGGCGCCGGGCCGGGCCGCCTTCCTGCGCGCCGGCACGATGAACGGCGGCCCGGGGCGCTTCGACCTGGTGGTGCGCGCGGTCGGGGCCGCCGCCGGGGGTGTGCGTCAGGCCGGCAGCATCGGGGACGCGGCGCGCCGCCCTACCCTGCTGCCGGGCGAGGCGGTGGCGGTGCGGCTTGAGGCGGGGGAGGCGGCGGTCTTCGGCCTGCCGCAGGATGGCCGCCCCTCCCTGGCCCTGACCTTCGACCTGCAGGACGGCGCCGATACGCTGCTGGAGCTGCTGGACGCCGATGGTCAGGTGCTGGACCAGAACGACGATGCCGATGGCGGCCTCGGTTCCCGCCTTCTGGCCGGGCCGCAGCCGCGCCCGGCCTTCCTGCGCGCGAGCGGGGTCGAGGGCGCGGCGGCGGGCTTCTCGCTGGTGATCATCCGCCCCGCGCCTTAGGAGGGACCGCCAATCCAGGGGTGGGCAGGCCGGGGAAGGAATTCCCCGGACCCCATCTTCTTTCTTCGCGTTGAGTGTCAGGGCCGGAAGGGCAGCCGCCAAAGGCCATCGGCCGCCGGCGTAGATAGAGTCCGGGGAATGCCTTCTCCGGCCTTCGCCCCATCTCCGGCCTGCATGCCGCTCAGGCCGGTTCCGCCTCCCGCTCCGCCCACATCGCCTGGAAGGCGGGCCGGGCATGGCAGGCGGCCAGCCAGTCCCGCACTGCCGGGTGCTTCTCGAAAAGGCCCGGCTGGGACTGGGCGTAGCGCACCACTTCCGCCACGTTCAGGTCGGCCACCGTGAAGCGCCCGCCCACCAGCCAGCCGCTGCCCTGGCGCAGCGCATCGGCCAGGATGCCGAACTGGCGGTCCAGCCCCGGCAGCACGCGCGCCACGGCCTCCGGCCCGGCGCGCATTGACAGCGCCTGCTCCTCGACGGAGGTCACGGCCCAGAAGCTCCACATGGTCGCCAGCGCCTCCTCGGCCAGGTCGCGCGGGGCGAGGGGCCCGCCATGCTTGCGCGCCAGGTAGAGGGTGATGGCCATGCTCTCATGCAGCACGAGGCCGTCATCCTCGATGCTCGGCACCAGCCCATTAGGATTGACGGCGCGGAAGGCGGGGGAGGCGGTGTTCAGCGGCGCATCGGCACTGGTGGCATCCGCCAGGCGGTAGCCCTGGATGACGGGCACATGGCGGTATTCCAGCCCCAGTTCCTTGGCCAGCCAGATGGGACGCGAGGCGCGGGAGCGCAGCACGCCATAGATCGTCAGGGACACGCGTTTCTCTCCGTTGGTCAGCCGAGCAGCCGGCCGATGACCTGCGCGGTATAATCCACCACGGGAATCACGCGCCCGTAATTGATTCGCGTGGGGCCAATCACGCCGATGGCGCCGACGATCCGCTCCTCCCCGTCGCGGAAGGGGGCGACGACCATGGAAAGGCCGGCGCTGTTGAAAAGCCCGCTTTCCGCGCCGATGAAGATCTGCACGCCCTGGCCGCGCTGGGAGAGCTCGAGCAGGCGCAGCATGGTCTCCTGCGCCTCCAGCCGCTCGAACAGCGCCTGGATCTCCTGCACCCGCTCCAGCTGGTCCAGGTTCTCCAGCAGCTTGGCCTGGCCACGCAGGATCAGGGAGCCGCCGCCACCGGACCAGGTGGCGAGGCCCGCCTGGATCACCTGCTGGCTGAGCGCGTCCAGCGCGGTGCGGTTGGCCTCGATCTCCTGCTCCACCAGCGAGCGGGTTTCCTCCAGCGTGCGGCCGGAAAGGCGGGCATTGAGGAAGTTGGAGGCCTGGGTGAAGGCGCTGGGCGGCAGGCCGGCCGGCACGTCGATGACGCGGTTCTCCACCTGCCCATGGGCATTGACCAGCACCACCAGCGCCCGGCCCGGGGAGAGGGCGACGAATTCGATATGCCGGATCGGCGCCTCGTTCTTCGGCGCCACCACCAGCCCGGCAGCCCCGGCGAGGCCGGAGAGCATCTGCCCGGCCTCGGCCAGCGTCTCCTCGTAGCTGCGGCCGGAGGCGGCGCAGCGGAGGGCGATGGCCTCGCGCTCCTTCTCCGTCAGGTCGCCGAATTCCAGCAGGCCGTCGACGAAGAGCCGCAGCCCCTGCTCGGTCGGCAGGCGGCCCGCGGAGGTATGCGGCGCGTAGAGCAGCCCCGCCTCCTCCAGGTCCGCCATGGCATTGCGGATGGTGGCGGGGGAGAGGGCCTGGGGCAGGCGGCGGGAGAGGGTGCGGGAGCCGACCGGCTCCCCGGTCTCGACATACAGTTCCACCACCTGCCGCAGAATGGCGGCACCCCGGCTGTCCAGCCCCGGCAACATGGCGGTACCACCCAGGTCGCGCGGCAGCGCCCCACGGGAAAAACCGGCACGGGAGAAAGGCGGCGGGCCCAAAGTTGCTAACTCCCAGAAGGACAACCGAAAACGCTAGGGGCGCGGAGCCTGCTGCGTCAAGCTAGAGCACAGCCGGCATTCACCGCTTCGTGCTGCAATGCGACGCTTATTCTTCCACCATCTTGTCATACCCTCGCCACGATAGGGCTGCACTAAGCTGGTGAGACCGCACAGCCAGCAGATGGAGCAGGAGGTCGCATGACGGATACCCCGCCAAATCGCCTCTGGCCCCTCGCCCTGATGGGCTGGCTGGCGGCTTTCCCACCGCTGAGCCGCGATGCCTCGGCCGCCACGCCGGGCGGAGCACAGCCGGAAGCGCAGCTCGCCGGCACCTCGCTGAGCGTCTCACGTGATGCCCGGTTCACCGGCGCGCCGCTCTCGGCCAGTGAGCGCGCGGCGCTGCGCCGGCGCCGGAGGCGGGAGGGGTCATGAGCATCCCCGCCTTCAACGGCCTGCTGGCCGCTTTCGTCCTCTTCTCGCTGCTGGCGGGGCTGGTCGGGCTGATGCTGGACCGCGCCGCCCGCGCGCCGGGGCTGGCGACCGCCACGGTCGCCATGCTGATCTTCGGCCTCTCCTGGGGCGGGCTGCTGCTGCTGGGCGAATAGCCCGGCGGGGCGGGCAGGGGGCGCGCGGCGCCCCCCCGCGATGCCTCAGATCCCGGCGACCAGCGCTTCCGCCACCCGCGCCACCTGGCCCTCATCCAGATAGGGATGCATGGGCAGGGACAGCACGCGGCCGCAGAGCTTCTCGCTCACCGCCAGTTCCGGCCCGCCCGGCAGCCCGGCCGCATGGGCGCCGGCATAGGCGGGCTGATGGTGCAGCGGCTTGGGGTAGTAGATGGCGCTGGGCACGCCGCGTTCCTTCATCGCCTCCTGCACCCGCTCCCGCGACACGCCCTCGGGGAGGATGACGGTATAGAGGCCCCAGGCGGATTGCGCGCCCGGCCGCTCCCGCGGGGTGATGACATGCTGCGACAGCCGCTCGGCATACCAGCCGGCGATGCGGGTGCGGGAGGCCAGCTCCTGCTCCAGCAACGGCAGCTTGCAGAGCAGGATGGCGGCCTGGAGGGTATCCAGGCGGCCGTTCATGCCGGTGCGCTCCACCTCGTAGCGGGTCTTGCCCTCGCCATGGGTGCGGAGCGAGCGATACAGCTCCGCCCGGTCCGCGTCATCGGTCAGGATGGCGCCGCCATCGCCGTAGCAGCCCAGCGTCTTGGTCGGATAGAAGCTCAGCGCCGTGGCATCGGCCCAGGTGCCGAGCCGCCGGCCGTCCAGCGCCCCGCCGAAGGCCTGGGCGGCGTCATCCAGCGCGAACATCCCCTCGGCGCGGCAGATCTCCAGGATCGCCGGCCAGTCGGCGGGCAGGCCGTAGAGGTCCACGCCCACCACGGCGCGCGGGCGCAGCCTGCCCTGCTGCTTCACCAGCGCGATGCGGCGCTTGAGGTCAGCGATGTCGATATTGAAGCCATCCTCCGCCACATCCACGAAGATGGGGGTGGCGCCGAGCACCAGCGGCACCTCGGCGGTGGCGGTATAGGTGAAGGCGGGCAGGAATACGGCATCGCCCGGGCCGATCCTCTCGGCCATCATGGCGATCTGCAGCGCATCCGTGCCGGAGGAGACGCCGACGGCGTGCTTCGCGCCGGCGAAGGCGGCCAGCTTCTCCTCGACCTCCCGCACCTCGGGGCCGTTCACGAAGGCGCCGCTGTCCAGCACCCTGGCGATCCGGCTGTTCATCTCCGCGCGGATCAGCGCCTGCTGCGCCTTCATATCGAAGAGCGTGATCGGGCGGGCCGTAGTCTCGGTCGTCATAATGCGGATTGCTCCGGTCAGTCTGTGTCGGGCCGGCGCCGCCCCCGCGGGGCGGGCTCAGGCCTGGATGACGCGGTGATAGGCCGGGGCAGGGGTGGTTGGGAAATCACCGGGGGTTTCAACTTGCAACGGCTCCAGCCGCACGGCGGCGTCGCGATAGACCCCGCGCGTATCCACCACCAGCATGGCGTGGGCGCGCACCAGGGCGAAGTCGATGCCGGGCTGCGGCGTCACCACCAGCACGGCATCCTGCGCCGCCAGCAGGCCAGCGGTCAGCTCCTGGCTCTCCAGCTCCGGCGTCCCGCCGCCAAGGCGACGCGTGGCGGGAAAGCAGGGCACCAGCGGGTCGTGATAGGCGACCTCGGCCCGCCGCTCCTCCAGCAGGCGGAAGATCTCCACCGCCGGGCTTTCCCGCGTATCCGGCACGCCGGGCTTGTAGGCCAGGCCCAGCAGCAGCACGCGGGCGCCGCGCAGGGTGCGGCCCCGCGCCTCCAGCGCATCGCGCAGCCGGTCCACCACGTAATGCGGCATGGCGTCGTTCACCCGCCCGGCCAGTTCCACGAAGTCGCTGGGCACGCCCAGCTCCCGCGCCTTCCAGGCGAGGTAGTAGGGATCGACCGGGATGCAGTGGCCGCCGAGCCCTGGGCCGGGCCGGAAGGGCATGAAGCCGAAGGGCTTGGTCTGCGCCGCGTCGATCACCTCATGCACGTCGAGATGCAGGGCGTGGCTGATGCGCTTCAGCTCGTTCACCAGGCCGATATTCACGGCGCGGAAGACGTTCTCGTAGAGTTTCGTCAGCTCCGCCGCCGCCAGCGAGGTCATCGGCACGAGATGCGGCGTGGCGGCGCCGTAGAGCGCCATCGCCACTTCCAGGCAGGCCGGGGTTGCGCCGGCCACCAGCTTCGGCACGCGGCCGAAGGTGCCGTCGGGGTTGCCGGGGTCCTCGCGCTCCGGGCTGTAACAGGCGAAGGCATCCACCCCCACGCGCAGGCCCGCCGCGGCCAGGGCGGGAAGCACGAAATCCTCGGTGGTGCCGGGATAGGTGGTGCTTTCCAGCGCGATGGCCTGGCCGCCGCGCAGATGCGGCGCCAGCGAGGCCAGGGTCTGCCGCACCGGCTCCAGGATCGGCTCCTTATGCGCGCCGACGGGGGTGGGGACGCAGATCAGGATGGCATCGCAGTCCCGCGCCGCCAGGAAATCCCCATGCGCGGCGATGCGGGCGGCGGCCACCCGGGCATCGGGGATGCCATGCACCGGGCTCTGCCCGGCATTGATGGCCCGCACCTTGGCGGCGTCGATGTCGAAGCCCGAGACGGGGAAGCCGCATTCGGAGAAGCGCAGCGCCAGGGGCAGGCCGGCATAGCCCAGCCCCACCACGCCGATGCGTGCCTGACGGCCCTGGATGCGTGCGAGCAGTGCCTGGGCCGTGTCCATGCGTGTCAGCCGCCGCCGGCGTTGTGGTCGAATTCCGGCACCAGCCGGGCCAGCTGCGCCAGGGCCGCCGCGCGGTCGCCGGCGCGGGCGCTGGCGGCGATCTCGTCGATGGCGGCGCCCATCCGCGCCGCATCGGCGGTGCGGGGCGTCGCCACCAGCAGGCCGGGGAACTGCGTGGGGCGCGGCGGCTCCTGCCCGTGGAACAGCTCCTCGAACAGCTTCTCGCCGGGGCGGAGGCCGGTGAAGCGGATCTCCACATCCTCGTCCGGCCGCAGCCCGGCCAGGCGGATCATCCGCCGCGCCATGTCCACGATCTTCACCGGCTTGCCCATGTCGAGCACGAAGATGCCGCCATCAGCCAGCTCCGGCGGCTGGTCCTGCCGGTCCTCGGCGCCGACGACGCTGGCCTGCAGCACCAGCCCCACGGCCTCCCGCACCGTCATGAAGTAGCGGCGCATATCCGGGTGGGTCACGGTCAGTGGCCCGCCGCGCTCCAGCTGCCGGCGGAACAGCGGCACCACCGAGCCGGTGGAGCCCAGCACATTGCCGAAGCGCACGGTGACGCAGCGCATGGGGGAGCGGTTGCCCTCGGGCCCATGCCGCGCCTCCATATCCAGCGCCTGGCAGTACATCTCCGCCAGCCGCTTGGAGGCGCCCATCACACTGGTCGGGTTCACCGCCTTGTCGGTGCTGATGAAGACCATGGCGCGGCAGCCCACCGCGCGGGCGGCATCGGCGATGACGCGGGTGCCCAGCGCATTGGTCAGCAGGCCCTCCAGCGGGTCGTTCTCCACCATCGGCACATGCTTCAGCGCGGCGGCGTGGAAGACCAGCTCGGGCCGCACCTCCTCCATCAGCCGGCCGATGCGCTCGGCATCGCGCACATCGGCCAGCATGGCGCGGCGCGGCACGTTGGGGTGCAGCTCCGTCAGCTCCAGGTCGATGCCGTAGAGGGCGAATTCGCCGTGGTCGAGCAGCGTCAGCTGGGAAGGGCCGAGCGCCGCCACCTGCCGCGCCAGCTCCCCGCCGATGGTGCCGCCGGCGCCGGTCACGAGCACGCGCCGGCTCTGCACCAGCCGCGCCATGCCCTCGCGGTCCAGCGGCACCTGCGGCCGGTCGAGCAGCTCCTCGATCACCACCGGGCGCAGGTCGAAGCGGCGGGTGCTGGCGGCGGTCTGACGGATGGCGGGGTCGAGGCGCGTCAGGCGCGGGGCGCGGCTGACCGGCACGCCATGGCGGTCGGCCGCATCCAGAACTTCTTCGAGTGCCTCGCCATGCAGGTCAGGATCGGCCAGCACCAGGGCCGCGGGCAGGCGGTCGGCGGCGCGCAGCCGGTCCAGCAGCGCGCCCGCATCCTCGATGGCACCGAGGATGGGATAGCCGTGGATGCGCCGCCCGGCGGCGCGGGAGCGGGGGGCCAGGATGCCCATCACCTGATAGCCGGGGCCGCGCTGCTGGATCAGGGCGCGGATGAAGAGATCTGCGGCATCCCCGGTGCCGAGCAGCAGCACGGGCTGCGGCGGCGCCTCGCTGAGGCGGCCGACACGGTGCGCCTGGCTGAGCCGGCCCAGCACGCGCGGCGCCAGCAGGGCGGCGGAGAGCACGCCCGCGTGCAGCAGCGGGAAGGCGGGGTTGGGGGAGACCCAGGCGCCCACCGCATGCAAGGCCACCGAGAAGATAGCCGCCCCGCCGATGCCGGCGCCGATCACCCCCATCAGGTCGCGCAGCGCGGCGAAGCGCAGGTATTGCTGCGGCAGGCGCAGCGGCAGCCCGGCCAGCAGCAGGGAGGCGACGGCGCCCGGCACGGCGCCTGCCCACCAGCCGCCCGGCGGCCAGGTGCCAGGCGCCGCCGCCCAGACGGCCACGGGCAGCGATGCCGCCGCCAGCAGCGCGTCGATACCGAGATTCATCAGAATGCGTTGGGGGGCCATGAAAGGGCCGTATAGGCGCAGCAAGCCATATGGTGAAGCGTCAGCAGGCATGGCTGCCAGCAGCACGGGGACGGGCTGGTTCATGCCGCGCCCTGCGGCAGCCCTCCGGCCAGGGCAGGGGCGCCGGCTGCCCCCTGCTGCGGCGCGAGCTGATGGTAGAGCCGCACCAGCCGCGCGGCCTCCGCCCGCCAGCCGAAGCGGCCCTGCGCGGCGGCGCGGCCCCGGACACCCATCTGCGCCCGCAGGGCCGGGTCGGCCAGCTGCCGCACCGCCCCGGCGATGGCGGCGGGGTCGGCGGTATCCACCAGCAGGCCGCAGCCGGCCTCCCGCACCACCGCCGCCACCTCCGTGGCGAAGGCGGGGGCGATGACCGGCAGGCCGGCCAGCATGCAGTCGAAGAGCTTGTGCGGCAGCGCCAGGCGGTGGTTCTCGACCCCCGGCTGGAACAGCACCAGCCCGATATCGGCCCCGGCCGCCGCCTGCAGCGCCCGGGCATGCGGCATCCAGCCCAGCCGCTCCACCCGCCCCTGCAGGAAGAGGGCGGCGGCGCGCGCGCTGAAGCTCTCCTCGCTGCCATCGGTGAAGCGGCCGACCAGCCGCAGCCGCGTGCCCTCCGGACAGAGCGCCAGGGCGTCCAGCATCTCCATCGCGCCGCGGGCGCGGCCCAGCGCCCCCAGATGCACCAGCGTCACCGGGCCTGGGCCATGGCAGCGCGGCGTGACGGCGGCGGGGGCGGCATAGTTCCGCACGGCGATGGTCCGGTGCGGCACGCCGAAATCGGCATCCAGCCCATCCTTGGCCACCACCACCGCATCCGCCGCCGCCGCCATCATCCGGCAGGCCAAGCGGATGCCCGCGCGCCCCAGCGGACGCAGCCAGCGCGGCAGGCGGGGGTCGAGGCGGGAGGGGTAGTGTTCATGCACGTCCAGCACCACCCGCGCCCCACCCCGCCGCGCGGCCAGGATGGCGGCGATCCAGGCATCGGGCTCGCTGGCATGCAGCACGCTGGCGCCGGTCGCGCCGGCCCGGCGGGCCAGGGCGGGAATGCCGAGCAGCCGGCCGCGCCAGCCGGGCCGTCGGCGATAGGTGCGGATCGCCACCCCCGCATGGCTCTCCGGCGCGCTGCCGCCGGCGGGCGCGGCGCCCTCGGGCAGCGGGGCGGAGGCATCCTGCCGCGCCGGGGCGGGGCAGAGATGCAGCACGCGCCAGCCCGCCGCCGCCAGGGCGGCGCCTTCCTTGCCGACCACCCGCACATCCGCCGGCGGATGCGCGGCCGAGAGCATGCAGACCAGGGGGGCGGGCATCAGGCGGCCTCCCGCGCCGGTATGGCCAGGATCTCGGCCAGATGCGCCACCATGCGCGCGCCCACCTGGCCATCCCAGAGCGGGATGGGCCGGGCCGGCGGCCAGCCGCCGGAGAGCACGCGCTCCACCGCCGCCGCCAGCCCGGCCGGGGTGACCAGCTGGTTGGCGCCGGATTCCAACGTCACCGGCCGCTCGGTGGAGGGGCGCAGCGTCAGGCAGGGCACGTCCAGCCCCGCCGCCTCCTCCTGCACCCCGCCGCTGTCGGTGGCCACCAGCCGCGCGCGGCTGAGCAGGGAGAGGAAATCGAGATAGCCGAGCGGCGGCAGCACCGTGACGCCGGCCGGCATGGCCAGACCGAATTCCCGCATCCGCCGGGAGGTGCGAGGGTGCAGCGGCCAGGCCAGGGGCAGGCGGCGGGCCACCCGCGCCACGGCGGTGAGCAGGGCCGCCAGCATCTCCGGCTGGTCCACATTGGCGGCGCGGTGCAGCGTCACCACGCCATAGGCCTGGGGCGCCAACCCGGCGGGCAGGGGCCGGCCACAGGCCAGGGGCAGGCGGCGCAGCAGGGTATCGATCATGCTGTTACCGACCGCGCGCACGGCGCAGGACGCATGCCCCTCGGCCAGCAGGCGGGCGGCGGTGGCCTCGTCCGGCGCCCAGAGAAGGTCGCTGACGGCATCCACCGCGCGGCGGTTGATCTCCTCCGGCATGTCGCGGTCGCCGCAGCGCAGCCCGGCCTCCAGATGCGCGACGGGGATGCGAAGCTTGCGCGCGGCCAGCGCCGCCGCCAGCGTGCCATCGACATCGCCGGGCACCACCACCATGGCGGGGCGGCGGCCTTCCCACAGCGCCTCGCAGGCCATCATGGTGCGGCCGGTCAGGGAGGCATGCGCGCCCCCCCAGACACCGAGCGAGACATGTGGTGCCGGCAGGCCCAGATCCTCCAGATGCGCCTGGAACATCAGGGCATCATGATGCTGGCCGGTATGCAGCAGCACCGGGCGGCAGAAGGGCGGCACCTCCGCCAGGGCGTGCCACAGCGCGGCCAGCTTGGGCAGGTTGGGCCGCGCGCAGGCGACCAGATGCAGCTCGGGCAGGAGCGGTTCAGGCGAAAAAGGCATTCAGGCGGTCACCAGCATGGGCGCGGCGGAGGTGGCGCCAGCCGCCTCCGCCGCCTGGACGAAATCGGCGGCGAGGAGGCGGCGGTCCCAGCGGCGCAGCGCCTGAGCGCGGCCGGCGGCGCCCAGCTCGGCCCGGCGCGCGGGGTTGTCGGCCATCCAGACCAGGGCATCGGCCAGGGCGGCGGCATCCCCCGGCGGGGCGGCGATGCCGCAGGGGCCATCGGCCAGCAGCCGCGCCGCCCGGCCGGAGAGATTGGCGACCACCGGCAGCCCGGCGGCCAGATAGTCCATCAGCTTGTTGGGCGCGGTCCATTCGGCGAATTCGGGCACTGGCGCCAGGCACTGCACACCGACCTGCGCGCCCGCCAGCAGCGCCGCCAGCCGCCGCTTGGGTAGGCTGTCGAGGAAGGTGAGATTGCCGAGGCCGCGCGCCTCCGCCAGCAGCCGCAGCCGCGCCTTCTCCCCGCCCTCGCCCACCAGCAGCAGGCGGATACGACGCTCCCGCCGCGCCTGCAGGATGGCGGCGGCATCCAGCAGCTGGTCCAGCCCATTGGCGCGTCCATGCGCCCCGGCATAGACGGCCAGCATCTCCCAGGCCGCCACGCCGGGCGGCCGCCAGGGCGCCACCTGCGGGCCGAAGAGGTCGAGGTCGCAGCCATTCGGCACCACCCTCACCCGCGCGGGGTCGGCGCCGCGCGCCTGGGCGGTTCCGGCCATACCCTCGCTCAGCGCCACCACCATGGCGGCCTGACGGCAGGCGGCGCTGGCCAGCGGCTCCATCGCCGCCAGGGCCAGGGGCGGCGCGGCACCCATGGCGCGCGGCAGTTCCGGCCAGGGGTCGCGGATCTCGAAGACAAAAGGCGTGCCGCGCAGCCGCCGCGCCAGCAGCGCCGGGATGGCCACCGTCAGCGGCGTGGAGCTGGCGATGATCAGGTCCCAGCCCTCGGCCAGCGCCAGCCGGGTGGCGGCGGCGGCGAAATGGCCGAAGGCGCAGAGCCGCCGGGCGAAACCCTGGTGATTGCCGCAGGGAATGGCGAATTCCACCAGCCGCACACCTTGCAGCACCCCCTCCCGCCGCCCGGCCCGGAAGGGGCCGGCCAGGCCGGTGACGGCGCCGGCATATTGCCCGCAGGCGATGGTCACCTGATGCCCCGCCGCCGAGAGCGCCCGCGCCATGGCATGGCTGCGGGTGGCCGTGGCGCCGGCAGGGCCGGAATAATGCTGGTGCAGGTAGAGGATACGCATCATCCCGCCCCTCAGCCGCGGTGGCAGGCGCGGATGGCCTCGATCACCCGGTCCTGCTCCTGCTCCGTCATGGCGCCGGAAGGCAGGCAAAGGCCGCGGTCGAAAAGCTGTCCGGCGATGCCGGCGCCATGGAAGGGCGCGCCGCGGAAGGCGGGCTGGAGGTGCAGCGGCTTCCAGACCGGGCGGCTTTCCACCCCTGCCGCGTCCAGCGCCCTGTGCACCTGCTCCCGCGTCGTTCCGAAGCGCGAGGGCTCGATCAGGATGGTGGTCAGCCAGCGGGAGGATCGGCCCCAGCCTGGCTCCGGCATGAAGCCCAGCCCAGGCAGGTCCGACAGCCGCAGGGCGTAGCGGGCGAAGGTGGCGCGCCGTGCCGCCACCCGTTCCTTCAGCGCGCCGATCTGCGCGAGGCCGACCGCCGCCAGCACGGAGGAGAGGCCGTAGGAATAGCCCGTGGTCTCATGCTGGTAATGCGGCGCGGCCTCCTTGGCCTGTGTCGCCAGGTGGCGGGCGCGGGCGATCAGCGCGGCATCGTCCGAGACCAGCGCGCCGCCACCGCCGGCGGTGACGATCTTGTTGCCGTTGAAGGAGAAGGCCGCCAGCGCCGCGCCCTTGCCCACCGGGCGGCCGCGATACTCGGCCCCCAGCGCCTCCGCGCTGTCGCAGAGCACCGGCACGCCCCAGCGGCCGCAGAGGGTGACGATGGTGTCGAGGTCGCAGGACTGGCCATAGAGATCCACAGGCACCACGGCGCGGGGCAGCTTGCCCTTGGTGGCGGCCTGCCGCAGCCGGCTCTCCAGCAGGTCGGGGTCCAGCGTCCAGCTCCCGGCATCGACGTCCAGGAAGCGCGGGCGGGCGCCCATCTGCACGGCCGGGGCGATGGTGGCGACGAAGGTGAGGGTGGAGGTCCAGACCTCGTCCCCCCGTTCCACCCCCAGCACCCGGTAGCCCAGATGCAGCGCGGCGGTGCCGGAAGAAGTGGCGAGCCCATGCCCCGTTCCGGAGGCGGCGCGCACCGCCCCCTCGAAGGCCTCGGGCACCGGCCCGGCGGGGGCGATCCAGCCCGCCGCCAGGGTATGGTCGAGCGAGGCAAGCTCTCCTCCCGCCAGTTGCGGCGGCGATAGCAGGATCCGCTGCCGGGGCTGTGCCGCGGCGGCCGGGCGACCTGGAAAGAGGCGGACATTCTCGCCCAATGCGCCGTCACCGGTCGCACCGAGCCTCAGCGCCAAGGCCATGAAGAGCTCACTATTTTGTGAACAGCAAGCTCAGCCAAACAGGTCCGAAACCGTAATGCAAGCGGAATCATTACCGTTTCCTTGCATAACGGGAATCTATTTCACCTTCTGGTTGATAGATTCGGCCGCAAGGGCGGGCATCGTGGCATGGCCGGGGGCGCTGACGCCCTTGCCGCTCAGCAGGATGGCCAGCGTGCCGGCCATGGCCCGCAGATCCCGCCGCAGGCTCGCGGGCGGGCCGGCATAGGCGGCATCCATCTCCAGCCGCTCCTCCCAGGGCAGGGCATTGCGGCCGGCCGCCTGCGCCACCCCCGCCAGCCCCGGGCGCACGGACAGCCGGCGCCGCTGCCGCGCGGTGTAGTGGGGCAGATAGGCCATGGGCAGCGGGCGCGGGCCGACCAGGCTCATCTCCCCCCGCAGCACATTCGCCAGTTGCGGCAACTCATCCAGCGCGCTGGCCCGCAGCGCCCGGCCGAAGCGCGTCAGCCGTGCCGTGTCATCCCCCGGCCCCTCCCGCATGCTGCGGAACTTGATGAGCGTGAAGGGATGGCCGCCCCGCCCGGCGCGCTCCTGCCGGAACAGCACGGGGCGGCCGAGGCAGAGCGCCACCGCCAGCGCCACCAGGGCGAGAAGGGGGGCGAGCAGCAGCAGCGCCAGCCCGGCCCCCAGGATATCCAGAGCCCGCTTGCCGAAAGCATCATACACGTCGCGCCACGACCCCCGTCGACAGCACCAGACCCAGGGCGAACCAGACCATCCGGTTGCCGAGGTCGGTGGACACCATGGCCGCCAGCGCCACCGGCAGGGCCAGCGCGGCGATCCGCGCCAGCCGGGCCGGCTGCATCCGCCGCAGCCGCAGCAGCGGCACCAGCGCCGCGCCGCCGAAACAGAGCAGCCAGAAGCCCAGGCCGGGCAGCCCGCCCTCCGCCCAGGCTTCCAGCAGGTGGTTGTGCGGATAGAGGCCGCGCCGCTCGCCATGGCCGGCGGCGATGGTGAAGCCGCCGGTGCCCAGGCCGAAGGGCAGCGCCTCGCTCCCCCAGGCCATGGCCGCCGCCCAGAGCATGGGGCGGGCGGAGGAGGCGACATCGCCCTGGGTGAAGCGCTCCAGCGTCCGCAGCCCCTCGGCACGGCCGGGGTCGAGCAGCAGCGCCGCCAGGGCCAGCCCCCCGCAGGCCGCCACCAGCAGCAGCCAGCACAGCGCCGCGCGCGGCCGCATCGCCGACCAGAGCCGCAGCGCCGGCACCAGCGCCACGCAAAGAGCCAGGGAGAGCAGCGCCATCCGCCCCCCCGGCACCAGCGCCGCCGCCGCCGTGGCGGCGGTGAAAGCGAGCCAGAACAGCCGCCCCGACCAGTGGTTGGCCTCTACCGCCCGCACCCCGCCCAGCCCCGCCGCACAGGCGATGGCGAGCCCGGCCAGCTGATACTGCACCCGCACCAGTTCCGGATTGGCCCCCACGGCGCCGCCCAGCACCACCGCGCCATGGGCCAGACCCCAGGCCACCGAGGCACCGACGAAAGGCCCCGCCGCCAGCGCCACCGCCACCAGCCAGCGCCGCGCCCCGGCATCCGCGCCCACCGCCAGCCCGGCCAGCAGCATCAGCGGCCCCAGCAGCACCACCTCCGGCAGCTTGGCGGCGAGGATGCCGCGGCTGGGGCTCCAGGTGCCCGCCAGCACCAGCCAGAGCCAGAGCAGTGCGGCCCCTGCCAGCGGGGGCCCCACCAGCGGATGCAGCCACCAGCGCCGCGTCAGCAGCAGCAGCGCGAGCAGCGGCGGCAGCAGAAGCAGGGACAGAGTCGTGATGTCGAAGGGAAGGGCGGCCACCAGCGGCGCGCCCTTCAGCGCGCCAGCGAATTGCAGCAGCGCGGCGATGGCGCCGGACAAGGAGGCGATGGCGGCCGTGTCGATGCGCCAGGCCCTCATGCGCCAGGCCAGGGGCGCCGTGCCCGGGCCCCATCCGGCGAAACGGCATTCCCCAGGGCCCGGCCCTGGCCTGGCCTGCGGGGGGAAGGGCCAGGCAACCCGGCCACTTGGCCGGGGGGCCAGGGAGGCGGAGCTCCGGGAGCCTTCCGCACCGCCGGCACGCCGGACAGCAGCACCCAGCAGGCACCGCCGAACAGGCAGGTCAACGGCGCTGCCACGGCCAGCAGCACCAGCAGCAGCGGCCGGTTGGGGAGGGAGGGCTTCAGCTCCGCCCCCGGCCCTGAAACCAGCCGCGCCGCCACCACCTCATCCGCCGCCAGCACCATGGCGGCGCGCTGATGCTGGGCCAGCAGCTCGAAGATGGGCGTGCGGAGGTAGATGTCCCGCTCGCTCATCAGCCGGGTCTCCAGCACGCGGATGCGGCGGTTCACGAGGTCCAGCAGATCGCGCCGCACCTTGGCCTCGCCGAAGCCGTGCAGGCGGGTCAGCACCTCCGCCGCCAGGGCACGGTCGGGCAGGGCGAGTTCCAGCGTCCAGGTGACGGAGGCCAGGGACTGCGTCACCGCCAGGGCGCGTTCCAGCCAGCCCTCCACGTCATCCTGGTCGGGCCGCATCCGCAGTCCCAGCTTCTCCCGCAGCCAGCCGGCGAGACCCTCGGCGCGACGGCGCTCCAGCGCCGCCAGCAACGGTGTGTCGCGCGCCAGCATGGCCGCCGCTTCGGGGCTGCGCAGCGCCGCCAGGTAGACCGCGAAATTGCCGGAGGGGCGGGTATCCAACAGGCTGCCCGGCGCCAGGGCGTTCGCCGAGATCAGGGAGGAATTGGCGAGGCCGGTGGTCTCGGCCGGGGCGATCACCGCCTGCGCCAGAAAGGCGCGGGGCCAGGAGAGGATGAGCCCCGCCCCGCCCAGCAGCAGCAGCAGCGCCAGAGTGGCCAGCCGGAATTTCAGCGCCCAGACGCCACGCAGCAACTGGTCCAGCGGCATCAGGGCAGCCTGATCCGGGTCTCGACACTGCGGACCGGGGCGCGGGCACGGGCCACCAGCACAAGGCAGGGGCGGACCGCCGCATAGGCCGGGCTTTCCCAACCCTCCTCGATCGTCAGGGCCAAAGGGGCATCGGCCGTGACATGGATCTCGGCGGGGCCGCTGGCACCCCCGGATGTGGCGCGCCAGTCGCCGGGACCAAGCCGCCAGCGCAGGGCCAGACCGGAGAAACCGCCGCCCACCGTATCCCGCACCCACCAGAGCCGGCCTTCGGCGCTGACCTGCCGGCCGTGGCGGTGGCCGTGGGCGTCCCACGATACGGCGCCACCGGGCAAGGCGGCCAGGCGCGGCCAGCAGGCATGCAGGAAGCGCCCGACACGGGGCATCGGCTCCCGCTCATCGAAGGTGATGGTGTTATGCGCGGCGGCGCTCGGGAAATAATCCAGCCACCAGCGCTCGCCCGGGGCGGGATTGTAGGCGCCCGTGCCGGCATCGGTCAGGACAGGCGTGGCGCCGTCCCACAGCTCGAAATGCAGCAGGTCGGCCTGGCCAGGGCGGAAGCGCAGCGGTCCGGTGCGGAGCAGGGCGCGGGCGCCACCGGCCTGCCAGCCCATGCTGCCGCTGGCGCGCCAGCGGGCGGGGATCCCGGCTGCCGGGAGGGTGGGCAGGCCCAGCCACAGGCATCCATGCTCCTCCGCGAAGCCGGCGGAGGCGCCGGCGAAAAGCCGCAGCGCCCGCTCGGCGCTACCCCGCGCATCTCCCGGGCCGGCCAGCGCCAGATCGGCGAAGGCGGAGCCATCCTGGTGCCCCAGGCGCGGCAGGGCGCCATCAGGGGCCACCAGCCGGGCGAGCCAATGGGCCGCCGCTTCCGCACGCGCGGCGAAAGGCGCCGGGAAGGGCAGCGCCCCATGCCGCAGCCGCAGCCATTCCACCACCGCCAGCACATCCAGCAGCAGCCGGTGATAGCCGGTGGAGACCTGGGCGAAGCCGCCATCCGGCGCCACCAGCCGCGCCAGGGCCGCGGAAAGCTCCCGCGCGCCGCGCCGCAGCAGTCCGGCATCGCCCAGCAGAAGGCCGCAGGCATAGAGCCCGGCGGGCTCGCTGATACTGTGGTTATTGTCCTGTGCCCGGGCGTAGTGCGGCGTCGCCTCGATGCGCCGTGCATGCAGCGCCAGCAGGGCGCGCGCAGCCGGCGCGGGCGCGAAGTCCTGCCCCAGCAGGGCCAGGGTCAGGCCGAGATGCAGCGCCCGCAGCGCCACCTCCTGCCCGCACGCCCAATGCGGGCCCTGAAAAGGCGGGTTGGCGGCGCACCACGCGGCGATGCGGGCCTCCAGCGCCGCGAGATGCCCCTCCTCCGGCCAGAGGCAGGCGGCCTGGGCCAGACGGGGCAGGCAGGCCAGCCTACCGGCTTCCCAGACAGGGCGGATATCGCCAGGGCCGAACAGATCCATCCCGAGTGCCGGGGTCGTGGCATCGAAGGGGCCGTGGTGGCGGGCCGGGGGCAGGATTTCCAGGGCCCCGCGCAGCCGCGCCTGCCATGCGGCCGGCATATCCGGCGCCGCCGGCGGCGGAGCGGCCGTCAGGAAGGGACCTTCCGGCATTTCCGCCCCCCGCAGCCGCTGCGCGGCGCCGCCCGAGAGCAGCGCCAGCCGGTGCAGCCCGTAATGGCCCAGCGCACGCGGCCCCAGGCGCCAAGCGGCATCGGCCAGCAACAAGGGTCCTCGGATATGAGCTTGGATCGCCATTGCAATAATGATAAAGCCGCAATCACGATTTTGCGAGCATCTGGTCGCCCCTGCATGAGACGCCTGGACCATTCCCGGCCCACCGTGACATCGGCGCATCGCCATCTGCGGTCCGGCAGGCTGCCGCTGGCGCTGCTGGCCATGCTGCTGGGCCCGGCCGGCGCCGCTCCGCCCGCCCTGGCGCAGAACCCGCCGGGCGGCGTGACCCCGAGCCCGCTGTTGCTGCCGCCCTCGCTGCCTTCCACCCTGCCCGGCGGCATTCCCGTGCCCATGCTGCCGCCGGCCGTGCAGCAGGATATCCTTCAACGCATCCTCGACGCCGCCGGCGCCGGGCAGGCCAGCGCCATCGGTCCCGCCCCGCCACCGCCGCCGCCGCCTCCACGCGCCGCCCCTCCGGCCGCCCTGCAGCAACCCGCACCCGAGCAGGCACTCTCCCATACCGAGGCCTTCTATGCCGCTCGGCTGGACCAGCCGCTGCGCCAGTTCGGCTACGACACCTTCCATGGCATGGCGGCCACGGGCGCCGCCCCGGCCGTGCTCGGCGGCCTGCCGGAGAGCTATATCCTCGGGCGCGACGACGAGGTGATGATCGCCATCCGCGGCCGCACCCGGCAGAGCATGACCCTTCGCGTCAGCCGCGACGGCACGCTGCTGCTGCCGGACCTGCCGCCCTTTCCCGCCGCCGGACGCAGCCTGGGCGCGGTGCGGGCCGATATCAGCGCGCGGGTAGCGCAGGAGCTGGGTGGGTCCGAAGCTTTCATCTCCATCGGGCAGATCCGCCAGATCAGTGTGCTGGTGGCCGGGGAGGTGGTGCGGCCGGGCATGCAGAACCTGCCCGCCCTGGCATCGGCGCTGGATGCCCTGGCGCTGGCGGGGGGCGTGCGCCGGACCGGCTCACTGCGCGCCATCCGCATCGAAGGCCCCCACGGCCGCCGCGTCATCGACCTCTATGCCATCATCGCGGGGGAGGCCGGCGAGCCCGACCTGACCCTGCGGGAGGGAGAGCGGGTGGTGGTGCCCGCCCTCGGCGCCACCGTGGCCGTGGCGGGGGAGGTAACGCGCCCCGGCATCTATGAGCTTCCGGCGGGCGTCGCGCAGGCGCCGCTGGCCATGCTGCTGCGGCTGGCCGGGCAGCCCCTGCGCCCGGCCGGCAACCGATTCCTGCTACAGGGCACCGACGCGGGTGGCCGCCGCAGCTTCAGCGAGACCGGGCCCGCCGGAATGGTACGGCGCGGCGACGCGGTGCTGGTGCAGCCGGGCGCGGATGTCGCCGCCGGCCAGGCCCGGCTGGCCGGGCATGTGACGGCGCCGCTGCTGCGCGCGCCCCGCCTGGGCAGCCTGCGTACCATGCTGAACGACCCCCGGCTGGTGAAGCCGGACCCCTATCTCCGCATGGGCGTGGTCTGGCGCGTGGACGGGCAGACGCGGGTGCGCCGCTTCATCGGCTTCGACCTCGGCCGCGTGCTGCGCGGCGAGACCGACCTGCCCCTGGCCGAGGGCGACGAGATCATCCTGCTCTCCCAGGCCGATATGCTCTGGCTGGCCAGCCCGCCGGTGCAGCGCGCCCTGCGCGGAGAGGCGCCGCAGGCCGTTCCCCCACTGCCCGGCGCCGCCATCGCCGCCGAATGCCCGGCTTTGCAGGCCCTGGCCGTGGCCGCCCGCGCCAGCCCCACCCGCTTCGCCCATGCGCGCGCCGCCGGCTTCCCCGATCTCGGCACGCCGCCCTGCCCGCAGGTCTTCGCCGAATATCCGCCGCTGCTGCCCTGGCTGCTGGACCATTCCGTGCTGCTCTCGGGCGAGGCGCGGATGCCCGGCCTCTATCCCATCCTCGACGACACGGGGTTGGACCAGGTGCTGGCCGCCGCCGGGGGCGCCACCGAGACGGCCGACCTCTCCGCCGTGGAATTCGCGCGGGAGCCGCAGGAGCAGGCCGGCGCCACCACCCTCTCCCGCACCCTGCTGGACCTGCGCAGCCGCAACTTCGCCGCCATCCGCCTCTCCCCGCGCGACGTGGTGCGGCTGCCACGCGGCTTCGCGGATCGGGAGACCGGGCCGGTGACGCTCACGGGCGAGTTCCTGCGCCCGGGCATCTATGACATCCGCCGTGGCGAGCGGCTGTCGGAACTGATTGCCCGGGCCGGCGGGCTTTCCCCTCAGGCCTATCCCTATGGCACCGTCTTCACGCGGGAGAGCGTGCGCCAGCGGCAGCAGGAAGGCTTCGCCCGCACGGCGCGGGAACTGGAGCAGAGCCTGATCCAGGTCGCCGCCGGGCAGGCGGTGGCGGGCAGCCGCTCCAGCGGCCTCGACCTCGGCGGTGCCATCACGGCGGGGCGGGAACTGGCTGGCGCGCTACGCGAGGCCCGCGCCGCCGGCCGCATGGTGGTGGAGGCCAATCCCGTCATCCTCGCCGCCCGGCCCGAGCTGGACGTGCTGCTGGAACCGGGCGACCTGATCGCCATCCCCAAGCGGCCCAATGAAGTGACGGTGGTCGGCGCCATCCTCAACCCCGGCAGCCTGCAATTCACCACCGGCTGGCATGCCGCCGACTATGTGCGTGCCTCCGGCGGGCAGCAGCGCTTCGCCGATGGCGGCCGCGCCTTCATCGTGCTGCCCAACGGGCAAAGCGTGCCGGCCGGGCTCGGCGCCTGGCAGGCGGGCGGGCCGCCGGTGCCGCCGGGCAGCCTGGTCGTGGTGCCGCAGGACCCCAGCCCTTACGAGACCTGGGGCTTCGTCCGCGACCTGACCCAGGTGCTCGGACAGGTCAGCATCAGCGCGGCGGCGCTTTCCGTGATCTCGCGCCAGTCGCGCTGACGGGGGCGGAGACGGCCCGCCCTGGCTTCCCCGGCCGCCGCGCCGCATCCTTCCGTTTCCACAAGGATGAGGCCCCGCCATGCCCGATTCTTGCGCCATCCTGCCCGACCCACCGGCCCTGGCGCCGCCGCCGGGCTGCTGGGAACTGTTCCTCGGTTTCCTGACGCTCGGGCTGATGGGCTTCGGCGGCGTGCTGCCCCTGGCCCGCCGCATGCTGGTGGAGCAGCGCCGCTGGCTCTCGGGGGAGGCCTTCACGGAGATCCTGGGCCTCTGCCAGTTCCTGCCGGGCGGCAATGTCATCAACCTCTCTGTCGCCGTCGGGCTGGAGTTCCGGGGCGTGGCCGGGGCCATCGCGGCACTGCTGGGGCTGATCGCCGGGCCGACGGCGGTGGTGGTCGGCCTCGGCGTCGTCTACGAGCGCTACCAGGACGACCCGCAGGTGCAGCGTGTCTTCGCCGGGCTGGCCGCCGCCGCCGCCGGCCTGCTGGTGGCCACCGCGCTGAAGATGCTGGCGCCGCTACGCCGCAGGCCGCTGGCGCTGGCGGTGGTGGCGCTCTGCTTCCTGGCCATCGCCATCCTGCGCCTGCCGCTGCTGCCCAGCATGCTGGTGCTGGCGCCCCTCAGCATCCTCGTGAATGGCCGGGCGGCGCGATGAGCACGCTGCTGGCCCTGGCGCTGCTCTTCACCGAGCTTTCCCTGCTGGCCTTCGGCGGCGGCAATACCATCCTGCCGGAAATGCAGCGCCGCGTGGTGGAGGTGCACCGCTGGATGTCGGCGCAGGAGTTCAGCGCCCTCTTCGCACTGGCCCAGGCAGCGCCGGGGCCGAACATGATGGTGGTGCCGCTGATCGGCTGGCAAGTGGCGGGGTGGAGCGGGCTGCTGGTGTCCTCCCTGGCGAAATTCGGCCCCTCCTCCTTGGTGACGGCCATCGTGCTGGGCCTCTGGCGACGTTTCCAGGACCGGCCCTGGCGCCGCATCATCCAGACCGGGCTGGTGCCCATGACCGTGGGGCTGGTCGCCGCCAGCGCCGCACTGATCGGCAGCGCCACCAGCACCAGCTGGGGGCTGGCCGGCATCACCGCCGCGGTGGCGGCGGCCATGATCTGGACGAAATGGCACCCGCTCTGGATGCTGGCGGGCGGGGCGCTGGGGGGATGGCTGCTGGCCTGATGCGTCCCTGACCGAGGCAGAGGAGCGTATTCAAAATCTTCAACAGGCCAGCGGGCTGAGGCCGCGATCGCCGGAGGTCATCGACCTCCGGCGGAACCACCGTGCCACAAGCGTAAAACAGATGGCGGGGTCTGGGGTGACACTGTCACCCCAGCGGGAGTGCAGAGGGCAGAGCCCTCTGCCCGGTCCAGGGGCGGCACCCCCTGGCCTTCCTGCAAGCAGGTCAGTCGACGGCCTTGATCGCGTCCGCCAGCGTCCCGAAGATCCGGTCGATATGCTGCTTCTCCGCGATCAACGGCGGGGAGATGGCGATGATGTCACCCGTCACGCGCGTCAGCACGCCGCTGTCGAAGCAGGTGCGGAACACCTCCATCGCGCGGGCGCCGGGCTTGCCGGGGCGGGGCGCCATCTCGATGCCGGCGACCAGGCCGATGTTGCGGATGTCGATGACCTTGTCGGTGCCGTTCAGGGAATGGGCGGCATCCTCGAAATAGCCCTCCATGACACGGGCGCGGCCGGGCAGATCCTCGCTGCGGTGCAGGTCCAGCGTCGCGATCGCCGCCGCCGAGGCCAGCGGGTGGCCGGAATAGGTATAGCCGTGGAACAGCTCGATCCCATCCGCCGAGCCATTCACGACGGCCTCGTAGATGTCGTTCTTCACGGCCACGCCGCCCATCGGCACGGCGGCATTGGTCAGGCCCTTGGCCATGGTGATGATATCCGGCGTGACGCCGAAGCGCTCGGCGCCGAAATTGGTGCCGACGCGGCCGAAGCCGGTGATGACCTCGTCGAAGATCAGCAGGATGCCGTGCTTGTCGCACAGCTCGCGCAGCCGCTGCAGGTAGCCCGTGGGCGGCACCAGCACGCCGGTGGAGCCCGCCATCGGCTCCACGATCACGGCGGCGATGGTGTCGCCATGCAGTGTCACCAGCCCTTCCAGCGCATCCGCCAGTTCCGCGCCGTGCTGCGGCAGGCCGCGGGTGAAGGCATTGCGCGCCGGCAGATGCGTATGCGGCAGGTGGTCCACATAGGGCAGCATGGCACCGAACTGCTTGCGGTTGCCGCCGATGCCGCCGACCGACATGCCGCCGAAGCCGACGCCGTGGTAGCCGCGGTCCCGCCCCACCAGCCGCACGCGCTGGGCCTGGCCGCGCGCCTTCTGATAAGCCAGCGCGATCTTCAGCGCGGTATCGGCGCTCTCGCTGCCGGAATTGGTGAAGAAGATGCGGTCCATGCCGTCCGGCGTCATATCCGCCACGCGCGCCGCCGCCTCGAAGGCCAGCGGATGGCCAAGCTGGAAGGTCGGCGCGAAATCCATCACCGCCGCCTGCTTCTGGATGGCTTCCGTGATCTCGCGCCGGCCATGGCCGGCATTGCAGCACCAGAGGCCGGCGGTGCCGTCCAGCACCTCCATGCCATCGGCGGTGTAGTAGTTCATGCCCTCGGCGCGCGCGAGCAGGCGCGGATGCGACTTGTAGTAGCGGTTGTCGGTGAACGGCATCCAGAACGCATCGAGATTGTTCGGGCGCGACACGGGCGAGAACTGGTTCATGATGGAAAGGTGACCCTGAACGGCTGGAGCGGAGGCCCCTGCGAGCGGGGCGGAGACGAGCGGGAAGGAAGGCTAGTCAGAAACATCACCCTCGTCCATCGCCGGAAGACGGATCCGCAACGGTGCCGGCGCATCCTCCACCGTCACGGGCAGGCAGCCGTGGAAATCCCCATCGGTCTGGGCGGGCACGCCGGCGCCTTCCAGCGTCACGTGGTTCGCCCGCCGCAGCGACAGCCCCGGCAGGCGCGGCAACAGCCCCAGCGGCAGCAGCGCCGCCGCCAGCGCCGCCTGCCCCGCGCGCCCGGTCATCAGCGCCACATGGAAGCCGGGCCGCAGCGGCGTCGCCTCCGGGGCCAGTGGGAAAGGCCCGGCATAAAGCCGCCCCTTGCTGACCACCAGCGCGCTGGCCCGCAACGGCGCCCCGCCATCCAGCCGCGCCGTGACGGGCGGGAAAGCGTAGCGCGGCAGCGTCAGCGCGGTCTGCCAGACATAGGCGGCACGGCCGATGGCGCGCTTCAGCCGCGGGTCCAGCCGCCGCACCACCTCGGCATCCAGGCCCAGGCCCAGCATCTGCACGAAAAGCAGCTGCCGCCCGTCCGCGAAGCGGGCGATCCCCGGCCAGAAGGCGGCCTCCCGCCCGGTCCGCAGCACTGCCGCCGCCGCCTCCGGCCCGCGCGGCAGGCCCAGTTCCAGCGAGAGCACATTGGCGGTGCCCAGCGGCAGGATGCCCAGCACGGTGGCCGAGCCCGCCAGCCCCGCCGCTACCTCGGCGACGGTGCCGTCGCCGCCGGCGGCCACCACGCAATCCTCTCCGGCCGCGGCGGCCTGGCGGGCCAGGTGCCCGGCATGGCCGGGGCCCCGGGTCTCGGCGAGGCGGGCGCCCGGCAGCCAGGCGGCCGCGCGCTCCAGGCGGGAGCGGCGGCGGCTGCCGGCGGTGGGATTGAAGACGATCAGCATGCGCGCTTTCCCTTAGAGCCCGTTTGAGAATGGTCATGGGTGAGCAATGCGCCGGACGAGGAGCGCGCCCATGCTGACGTGGATCATGGCTTCGGAGACGTCGCAGCGGCGTTCATAGTCGCGGACCAGGCGGCGCCAGCGGGTCATCCAGCCAAAGGTTCTCTCCACCACCCAGCGGCGTGGCAGCACCTGGAAGCCTTGCTGGTCCGTCAGCTTGCGCACCACCTCGATGACGAAGTCATGGAAGGCGGCAGCGCTCATCAGCTTGCCGCGGTCATAGGCGCCGTCGGCAAAGAGGTGCTTCAACCAGGGCCAGCGCTTGCGGATCGCCTTGACGATCTGCTCCGCCCCGGAAGCATCCTGCACGTCGGCCGTCGTTAGGTTGACCATCAGCAGGCGGCCATCAGTGTCGACCGCAATGTGGCGCTTGCGGCCCTTGAGGCGCTTGGCGGCATCAAAGCCGCCGCCGCCCAGTGCTTGGGGCGACTTGACCGTCTGGCTGTCCAGAACCCCGGCGGAAGGGCTGGCCTCGCGCCCCACCCGCTCACGATCCAGCATCAGCGCGATGTTGTGCAGAGTGGCGAACAGGAACCGTCGTGCGAGCCGCCGGAACCACCAATAGATCGTCTGCCATGGTCCGAAATGGACCGGCAGCATGCGCCAGCCACACCCGGCCCGTGCCAGGTAGCGGATCGCGTTCAGCACCTCGCGCAGGTCAACGCCTGGCCGCCTGCCGCGGGTGCTGCTGGGCGGCAGCAGAGGCCGAATAACCCGCCATTCCTGATCCGTCAGATCGGTCGGGTAGCGGCGCCGCTCAAAGCCAGCCTGCCGTGCGCGATGTTCCTTGGTCCACATCCAGCCCATCTGGGCACGCGAGGACGCCTGAACACCTCACCCGCAGCATTCTCAAACGGGCTCTAAGAAACCGGTATTCTACTCCAAATTGATGTCGGGTGCGAGGTGACACTGTCATCCCCGCAGGGTCTTGGGTAGCGCCCCAGCCTCAGGCTTCCACCAGCGCTGCCGGGATCAGTTCCCCCGTCGCCCCATCCGCCACACCCAGGTCGGTCACATGCGGCCCGGCATTGCAGGCCAGCGACGCACCCACGATTGCCTTGAAGACCAGGTAAGGCGGCTTCCAATCCGCGACCCGGTCGGCCGCCGCCTTCAGGGCGCGGAAGGCTTCCGCCACTTCCGGCACCGGCGCATCGGAGACGAGGCCGCAGATCGGCAGCGGCAGCAGCGCCGTCACCGCGCCGCCCTGCGCCACGGCCATGCCGCCGCCCGCCGCGATCACCGCATTGGCCGCGGCGGCGAGGTCTTCGGGACCGCGGCCGAAGACGCAGAGATTGTGGGAATCATGCGCCACCGTGGTGGCAAGGGCGCCGCGCCAGCGACTCCAGCCTTGCAGCACGCCCAGCACGGGGGTGGCGGGCGCCAGGCCGTGGCGGTGGATCACGGCCATCAGGATGCCGTCCTCCGGCAACTGGGCAACGCCATCCACCACCGGCACCTCGGCCTGTCCCCATTGCGTGAAGCGCGGGTTCACGGCGGTGCGCAGGGTGGCGCGAGGGCCGGGGGCGTGGATCAGGAAATCCTCCGCCGCCAGGGGCGCCAGCTTCATGGTGTCGCGCAGCGGGCCGGCGGGGTGCTCGGGCGGCAGGGGCGCACGCAGGCGGCCGGCCTCCGCCACATGCTGGCCGGAGGCGAAGACATGCGCGACGCCCAGCGTCTCCAGCCCGTCCAGCAGCATCAGGTCGGCGCGGCGGCCGGGGGCGATCAGGCCCAGGTCGGGGCGGTTGATGCGCGTCGCGGCATGCAGGGTGGCGGCACGCAGGGCCTGCATCGGCGGCATGCCGTAGCGCGCCAGCCGGCGTAGCAGGTCGATCATGCCGCCCTTCTCCGCGAGGTCGTCGGGGAAGACATCGTCGGTGCAGAGCACCAGGGTCTGCGGCAGGTGGGGCAGGGTGGCCAGGGAGGCCACGGCCTCAGGCAGCAGGTAGTCGTGGCTGCCGCGCAACTCCACCGTGAAGCCGGCGCGCAGCTTTTCGAGCAGATCCTCGGCCGAGACGATCTCGTGGTCGGAGCCGATGCCGGCACTCGCAAAAGCCTGGAGGTCCGGGCCCGTCAGGCTGCGGGCATGGCCGCAGAGCAGCTTTTCCGCGTCGAGGCCGGCGCCGACGATGCCGGCCATGCGGGGGCTGCGGTCCAGCACGCCGCGCATGTCCATGACCTCCGCCACGCCGGCGACCTCTGGCCAGGAGAGCATTTCCTCCAGCTCGGCCGGGCCGAAATCGGCGCCGGCACGTTCCAGCCCGGGGGCGGAGGGCACGCAGGAGGGGGCCAGCACCAGGGCGCGCAGCGGCAGGCCGCGCATGGCCTCCACCGCCCAGCGCACACCGGCGAGGCCGGAGACATTGCCCAGCTCATGCGGGTCCCAGCAGATGGTGGTCGTGCCGGCGGGCACCACGGCCTCGGCATAGCGGCGCGGCGTGACCATCGAGCTTTCGATATGCATATGCGCGTCGATCAACCCAGGCGCGGCCACCAGCCCGCGGGCATCCAGCACCGATGCGGCGTCGGCGCGGCTGCCAGGGGCATGGACGCTGGCGATCAGCGGGCCCACCAGCCCGATATCGGCGGCGCGCAGCTCCCCGGTGGCCATGTCCGCCACCTCGGCGCCGGTGATCAGGATATCGAAGGGGGCCTGGCCGCGTGCGGCGCGCACCGCGCGGTCACGCAGTGCCCTTTCATGCAGGTCCTGCGGTTCACGGGTCATGCGGCGGCCTCCGGAGAGCGCAAAACAGAACAGGGCGCCCGTCGCCGGGCGCCCTGTTCGGGAAATCTGGTGGAGCCAAGGGGAGTCGAACCCCTGACCTCTTGAATGCCATTCAAGCGCTCTACCAACTGAGCTATGGCCCCGCAGTCGCTCTCGTCTTTCAACGAGGTGGCGCGGTATAACTGCGGCCCTTGAGCCACGCAAGCCCCCCGCGCTGATTCTTTCCCGGTATTTTCCGGCCGTGCCGGGGGGGCCTTTTCCCCCTTCCATGCGAGGGCTAGCCTGTCGCCTTCAGGGCGAGGGAGCAAACCAATGCGGAAAGTCTATCCCGATGCACGCGCGGCGCTGGACGGCCTGTTGCGCGACGGCATGCTGATCCATTCCGGCGGCTTCGGGCTTTGTGGCATCCCCGCGGCGCTGATCGAGGCGATCCGCGATTCCGGGGTGAAGGACCTGACCGTGGTCTCCAATAACGCCGGAATCGACGACGCCGGGCTCGGCCTGCTGCTGCAGACGCGGCAGATCAGGAAGATGATCTCCTCCTATGTCGGTGAGAACGCCACCTTCGCCAAGCAGTTCCTGGCGGGCGAGCTGGAGATCGAGTTCAACCCGCAGGGCACCCTGGCCGAGCGCATCCGCGCCGGCGGCGCCGGCATCCCCGCCTTCTTCACCAAGACCGGCTATGGCACCGCCGTGGCCGAGGGGAAGGAGACCCGGGAATTCGACGGCGAGCACTACGTGATGGAGCGCGGCATCATGGCCGACCTCGCCATCATCCATGCCTGGAAGGCGGATACCGAGGGCAACCTGGTCTTCCGCAAGACCGCGCGCAACTTCAACCCGATGATGGCGACGGCCGCGAAGGTGACGGTGGTGCAGGTGGAGGAGCTGGTGGAGCCCGGCCAGATCGACCCCGACCACATCCACACCCCCGGCATCTATGTGAAGCGCATCGTCAAGCTGCCGGCCGCCTATGAGAAGCGGATCGAGCAGCGCACCGTGCGCAAGCGGGTGACGGATCTGAACCCCGCCAACAGCAACGTGGCCTGAGGGAGAACGGACATGGCCTGGACCCGCGACGAGATGGCCGCCCGCGCCGCGCGCGAACTGGAGGACGGCTTCTACGTCAACCTCGGCATCGGCATCCCGACCCTGGTGGCCAACCACATCCCCGACGGCATTTCCGTCCAGCTCCAGTCGGAGAACGGGATGCTGGGGATGGGTCCCTTTCCCTATGAGGGGGACGAGGACCCGGACCTGATCAATGCCGGCAAGCAGACCGTCACGGCGCTGCCGACCACCAGCTTCTTCTCCTCCGCCGACAGCTTCGCCATGATCCGTGGCGGGCATATCGACATCTCCATCCTCGGCGCCCTCCAGGTGGCCCAGAACGGCGACCTCGCCAACTGGATGATCCCGGGCAAGATGGTGAAGGGCATGGGCGGGGCCATGGACCTCGTCGCCGGGGTGAAGAAGGTGGTGGTGCTGATGGAGCACACCGCCGGCGGCAAGCCCAAGCTGCTGCGGGAATGCACCCTGCCGCTGACCGGCAAGGCCGTGGTGGACCTGGTTGTGACGGAACTGGCCGTCTTCAGCATCGACCGCGCGCTCGGCCGCATGACCCTGATGGAGCTGGCGCCCGGCGTCAGCCTGGAAGAGGTGCGCGAGAAGACTGAGGCCGAATACGAGGTCGCGCTGGCCGTGCAGGCCTGAGGCCGGGGCAGGGGGGCGGCCCCCTGCCGTGGGGCTTTCCAGGGGCGCCCGGAATGGCCAGGGCCATGCTGGCCGGGCGCCCGCCGGGCCGGCGTGCCGGCATTTTTCCATGGCGCAACCCCTCCGCACGGTCCATAAGGCCCGCCGGGTGGCCCTGCGGGGTGCCCGGACCCGCGAGCGTGCGGGAATGACAGAGCCTGCACCGAGCGCGACCCCGGTTTCCGACCCGGGATGCGTGGCGGCGTTTCCGGCCACATGGTGCGACCCGCGGGGCGGAGCCTCCGCGGCCATCCATGCCGCCCGAGACGCCGGGGCCCCATCCACGGGGCCAAGATCGGTCCGGTCCTGCGCTTCCCGTTCCGCTCCTTCAGGCCATGCCCACCGGTCGCGACCGCGTGGGTGGATGCGGTGCCGCCAGAAACAGGCGGGCCGCGTTGCTAAAGGACGAACGAATGTTCGACAATTACTTCCGCAAGGACATCAACTGGGGCGGCAAGACCCTGACGCTGGAGACGGGCAAGATCGCCCGCCAGGCCGATGGCGCCGTGATGGCCCGCCTGGGCGACACCATCGTGCTCTGCACCGTGGTCGGCGCCCGCAGCGTGAAGCCGGGCCAGGACTTCTTCCCGCTGACGGTGAACTACCAGGAAAAGGCCTTCGCGGCCGGCAAGATCCCGGGTGGCTTCTTCAAGCGCGAGGGCCGTCCCTCCGAGGCCGAGACCCTGATCTCCCGCCTGATCGACCGCCCGCTGCGCCCGCTGTTCCCAGAAGGGTTCCGCAACGAGGTGCAGGTCATCGCGACCGTGCTGTCGCATGACATGGAGAACAGCCCGGACATCGTGGCGCTGGTGGGCTGCTCCGCCGCGCTGACGCTGTCGGGCATTCCGTTCTTCGGCCCCGTCGCCGCCGCCCGCGTCGGCTATATCGACGGCCAGTACGTGCTGAACCCGACGCTGGAGCAGATCAAGCAGTCGCAGCTGGACCTGGTGCTCGCCGGCACCGAGGAAGGCGTGCTGATGGTCGAGTCCGAAGCCCATGAGCTTTCGGAAGAGATCATGCTGGGCGCCGTCACCTTCGGCCATGCCGGCTTCCAGCCGGTGATCCAGGGCATCATCGCGCTGGCCGAGAAGGCCGCGAAGGATCCCTGGGACCTGCCGGAGGAATCCGCCGAGACGGTCGCGCTGAAGAAGAAGCTGGCCGAGCTGGGCAGCGCTTCCATCGCCGAGGCCTACAAGGAGACCCGGAAGCTGGTCCGCCAGGGCAAGGTGGGCGAGGCCAAGAAGGCGATCCTGGCGCAGCTGAGCGAGGACGAGGCCGCCATGGCCAAGGGCCTGCTGAAGGAGCTGGAAGCGACGGTGGTGCGCAACGCCATCCTCGACACCGGCATGCGCATCGACGGCCGCGACACCAAGACCGTGCGCCCGATCGTGGCCGAGGTCGGCGTGCTGCCGCGCGCCCATGGTTCCGCGCTGTTCACGCGTGGCGAGACGCAGGCGCTCTGCGTCGCCACGCTGGGCACGGGCCAGGACGAGCAGATCATCGACCAGCTCGCGGGCGAGTACCGCGAGAACTTCATGCTGCACTACAACTTCCCGCCCTACTCGGTGAATGAGACGGGCCGCATGGGCAGCCCGGGCCGCCGCGAGATCGGCCATGGCAAGCTGGCCTGGCGCGCCATCCGGCCGCTGCTGCCGGAGAAGGCGGCCTTCCCGTACACGATGCGCGTCGTGTCCGAGATCACGGAGTCCAACGGCTCCTCCTCCATGGCCACCGTCTGCGGCACCTCGCTGTCGCTGATGGACGCGGGCGCGCCGCTGAAGCGCCCCTGCGCCGGCATCGCCATGGGCCTGATCAAGGAAGACAAGGGCTTCGCGGTCCTGACGGACATCCTGGGCGACGAGGATCACCTCGGCGACATGGACTTCAAGGTGGCCGGTTCCGAGCAGGGCATCACCGCGCTGCAGATGGACATCAAGATCACGTCCATCACGCCGGAGATCATGAAGATCGCGCTGGAGCAGGCCAAGCAGGGCCGCCTCCACATCCTCGGCGAGATGGCCAAGGGCCTGTCCTCGGCGCGTGGCGAGGTGGCCGGCAATGCGCCGAAGATCACCGTGATCAACGTGCCGAAGGACAAGATCCGCGAAGTGATCGGCACCGGCGGCAAGGTGATCCGCGAGATCGTCGAGACCACCGGCACCAAGATCGACATCGAGGATGACGGCACCATCAAGATCGCCGCGACCTCCCCCGAGGCCGCGCAGGCCGCCATCGACCGCATCCGCGGCATCGTGGCCGAGCCCGAGGTGGGCGTGATCTACAACGGCACCGTGGTGAAGACCGCCGATTTCGGCGCCTTCGTGAACTTCCTCGGCGCCAAGGACGGGCTGGTCCATATCTCCGAACTGGCCAATGAGCGCGTCAACAAGACCACCGACATCGTCAATGTCGGCGACAAGGTGAAGGTCAAGGTCCTCGGCTTCGACGACCGCGGCAAGGTCAAGCTGTCCATGCGGATGGTGGACCAGGCCAGCGGCGCCGATATCTCCGAGCAGGTCGGCGCCCGCCGTCCGCGCGAGGAAGGCGAGAATGGCGGCGACCGTGGCGAGCCGCGTGGCGAGCGCCGCGAGCGCCGCGAGCGCCGGCCGCACCGCGACTGACCCGGTGCCGAGGGGGCGGCGCCCGCCGCCCCCCGGCGACCTCTGCTGGAGAGAGGGCGGCATGCCGCCCTTTTCCCGGACAGGCGTGGCGGCCTGTTGAAACTACCGCCAGTTTGGGCCAAATGGCCGCCACCGGAGAAATGGCTCCGCTTCGACAGCACTCTCCGGCGTGGTATACGGCTCCGTGAATTTTTAACCGCAGGAACGGCAAACGGCTTTGAAAGCGATCAACGCGATCCGGATGGGTGGGGTGGATGTGCTGCCGCTGGTGGAAGGTGGCAAAGGCGTAGCCATCTCGACCGGAGCCTCCTGTGGCGAATGGGCCGGCGCCGGCGGTGTCGGTACCTTCTCCGGCGTCAACGCGGATAGCTACGACGCCGAGGGCAATGTCATCCGCCAGGTCTATAGCGGCCGCACCCGCGTGGCGCGGCATGAGGAGCTGGTGGCCTACGGCATCTCCGGCGGCATCGCCCAGGCACGCGAGGCCTATGAGCGGGCCAACGGCCAGGGCCGCGTGCACATGAACGTGCTCTGGGAGATGGGCGGCGCCGAGCGCATCCTGCGCGGCGTGCTGGAAGGGGCCAGGGGCCTCATCAACGGCATCACCTGCGGCGCCGGCATGCCCTACAAGCTCGCCGAGATCTCCCGCGAATTCAACGTCTTCTACTATCCCATCGTCTCCTCCGGCCGCGCCTTCAGCGCGCTGTGGAAGCGGTCCTATTCCAAGGTCTCAGAACTGCTGGGCGGCGTGGTCTATGAGGACCCCTGGCTGGCCGGCGGCCATAACGGCCTGTCCAACTCCGAGGACCCGAACAAGCCCGAGGCACCCTATGACCGGGTGTTGAAGCTGCGCCAGCAGATGCGGCAGTTCGGCCTGGGCGATGTGCCGATCATCATGGCCGGCGGCGTCTGGTGGCTGGAGGAATGGGAGGACTGGATCGACAATCAGGAACTCGGCCCCATCGCCTTCCAGTTCGGCACCCGTCCCCTGGTGACGCAGGAAAGCCCGATCAGCGACGCCTGGAAGCAGAAGCTGCTGACGCTGCAGCCCGGTGACGTGCTGCTGCAGCCCTTCTCGCCCACCGGCTTCTATTCCTCGGCCGTGCGGAACGAGTTCCTGCGCGACCTGGAGGCCCGCAACGAGCGGCAGGTGGCGATCAGCCCCGAGCCGGTCGGCGAGCACACCGCCGAATACGGCGTGGGCCCGCGCAAGCGCCTGGTCTGGCTGGCGCCGGGTGACCTGGAGCGCGTGCATGGCTGGGAGGCCGCCGGCTTCACCGAGGCGCTGCGCACCCCCGACAATACCCTGGTCTTCGTGACGCCCGAGAATGCGCGGGAGATCCTGAAGGACCAGACCGACTGCATGGGCTGCCTCAGCCACTGCCGCTTCAGCAACTGGACGCAGCATGGGCCGGACTACACGAACGGCAAGAAGGCCGACCCGCGCAGCTTCTGCATCCAGAAGACGCTGCAGGACATCGCCCATGACGGCTCGATCGACCACAACCTGATGTTCGCCGGGCACAACGCCTATCGCTTCGGGCAGGACCCCTTCTACTCCAACGGCTTCATCCCCTCGGTGAAGCAGCTGGTCGAGCGGATCATGACGGGTCGTTAACGGCCTTCCGTTTCAAGCATGAACGTGACACAACCGCCTCCGGCCCCCGGAGGCGGTTTTTTTCATGTCTGCCGTAGGGGCGGGAGGAAGCATCCGATGATCCGTTCGATCCTGACCAATAATGTGGTCGAGGTCCTTGCCCGGATTCTGCTGACCTTTCCCTTCTGGGGAAGCGGCCTGGCCAAGCTGATCGATTTCCAGGGCGGCGTGGCGGAGATGGCGATGTTCGGGCTGAACCCGCCTGTGCTCTTCAACATCGCCACCATCGTCGTCCAGCTCGGCGGCGCGGCGCTGATCATCTTCAACCGCTGGACTTGGCTGGGGGCAGGGGCGCTCGGTGTCTTCACCGCGCTGACCATCCCGCTGGTGCACCACTTCTGGAGCCTGGACGGTGACAGGGCGATCGTCGCCTTCCACACGGCCACCGAGCATGTCGGCATGATCGGCGCCCTGGTGCTGGTCGCCATCCTGGCGGAGCGCAAGCGCCGCGCGTCGGTGTCCCAGACCCTGTCCGGCTCCAGCGGGAATTCCAGCTGGTCCACCACATAAGGTGCCCGCCGGCGCGGGGGCTTCCGTCGCTCAGCGGCCCTGGCCGGCCTCTCCCTGCGCCGCGAACCAGGCGGAGACCGCCCGCGCCTGCCCGGGCGTCAGCCGCTGGGCGATGGTCCGCATGACCTTCCGGAAGGGACCGCCGCCGCGCGTGCCGTCCCGCCACTGGGCCAGCTGACCTTCCAGGTAGCCGGCATGCTGGCCTTCCAGGCGCGGCCAGGCCGGGTTGCGCGCCAGGGCGGCGCTGCCATGGCAGGAGAGGCAGGCCGGCACCTGGCTATCCGGCAGGCCCTGCCGCGCGATCGTCTCGCCCTCGGCCAGCAGGGCGGGCCCGAAGCTCTGCGGCACCGCGTGGCGCGGCTGGGCGGCGTAATGCGCGGCCAGCGCCTGCAAGGCCTCGCCCCCGGCACGGGCGGCGGCGGCCTGCATGATGCCGCTGTGGCGCGTCCCGTCGGCATAGGCACGCAGGGCCTGCAGCAGATAGGCCTCGCTCTGCCCGGCGATGACGGGGAAGGCGTCGCCATCCCGCCCCAGCCCGTCGCTGCCATGGCAGCGGGTGCAGTCGGCCAGGGCCTGTGCGGAGGGGTTGGAGAGGCCATCCAGCCCGGCGCTGCCGCCCCGCGGCCGCGCCTCCGCCTGCTCGCCATGGGCCAGGCGCCGGTATTCCTCCGGCGGCATGACGGGCAATGCTTCCAGGAAGGCGACCATGGCCCAGATCTCGTCATGCCGCTCCGGCACGATCCAGGCGGGCATGCCGGTATAGCGCACGCCATGCTGGACGATGCGGAACAGCTCCCGCGGGCGCCATTCGCCTAGTTCCGCCGGGAACTGGGGCGGGGTGGGCGTGCTCCTCCGCACCACCGGGTTCTGCGGCTCTCCGGGCGCGCCGTGGCAGGGGGCGCAGCCGCTGGCATAGTGCCCGGCGGCCCGCGCCTTCAGCGCCACATCGTGCAGGGGCGGCGGCGGCTCCACCAGCAGGGAATGGGTACGGACGGAACTCCGCATCACCCAGTGCAGGAACCAGTTGGTGACGGCCCAGTGCCCGCCGGAGGCCGCGACATTGAACAGCCCGGACCAAGCGAAGAGCAGCCCACCCAGGATGAGCACCGCCAAAGTCAGGGCAGCGCGGCGCCAGGTGACACGGATCAGCATGCCGCGCCATCCTCCGTGCCATGCCGCTCGGGGCCCAGCAGGCGGGCGGCCAGGGCCAGCCCGCCGGCCAGGTAGGCGGCGCCGCCCACCAGCAGCATCACCACCCCGCCCAGGCTCTGGTCCTCCTGCACCGTCAGGCCCAGGCAGGCCACGTGGTCGTACAGCGGGCGCGGGGCCAGGGTCAGCAGCGCGCCCAGCAGGGTCATGTGCATGGAGGTCAGCAGCAGCGCCACGATGCCGCTGGCCTGCCGCGCCTGCCCCGCCCCGAGGCAGGAGAGCCAGACCAGCAGCCCCGTCGCCAGGAAGCTGCCCTGTTCCAGCACCAGGAAGGGCAGGCTTTGCCGTGCCGCCTCATGCGGCCCCGGCAGGTGCCAGCCCCAAACGGCGATGAATTCCAGCACCGAGGCCGCCAGCGGCCCGAACAGGCGCGGATGCCGCTGCGTGGCATCCCAGCGGGAGCCTGAGAGCCCGAGGGCCAGCAGCGGCGCGGCGATGGCCACCACGCCCATATGCATCACCATGCCGCCGGTGAAGCTCGGCCCCAGCAGCAGCCAGACCGGGCCGCCCCAGACCAGCGCCAGCACCAGAAGTCCCATGGGCAGGGCCATTCCCGCTATCACCGGCAGTCCTGGATCAGGAAGGCGGGCAGAGCGATGAAGACGACGCTGATGAAGCTCAGCCCGGAGAGCAGAAGCGTCGCATAGCCCAGGAAATGCTGCCGGTCCTCGGGCGTGGCGGCATCGTGCGGCGGGTCGTCCATGCCGAAGCCCCAATGGCGCCAGGCCTGGCGGGCGGAGATGGCGATCAGCCCCAGGGCCACCGCCGTGCCCACCGCCACCAGCGGCCGCACCTCGCCCAGGGGCGCGAAGCTGAGGCCCGAGCTGGGCTCGGTCAGGTTGATGCCGCCCTGCTTGGCGCAGTGGATGGCGGCCACGACGTAGCAGAAGAGGAAATGCAGCGCCCAGATGGTGGGCGGCATCAGCAGGGTCCAGAGATCAGCCTTTTCGCGGATGCGGATGACCATGGCGCTCTACCTCAGGCCAGCAGGGGGAAGAGGGTGACGACGGCCAGCGTGACGGCGCCGGTGATGGCGGCGAAATGCCAGTAGAGCACGACATTCTGGATATCGATGTCCCAGCGCGTCGTCAGCTTGCCCGCCAGGCTGCGGGCCATGCAGTAGGACTGCATCAGCACGCCCACCGCCAGATGCAGCGCCGCCCAGCCCAGCAGGACCCAGACGGCGGCGGGATAGACATGCGCCTGCGGGTCCAGCCCGGCCTGCCAGGGAGCCCAGAGCATGGCGCCGCCGCTGCCCAGCCCCGCCAGGGCCGCCAGCAGGAGCCCGAGGCGCAGCCCCGCTGCGCTGCCGGCCGTGTTTCGCGCCCTCGCCCAGAGCATGGCGCCCCAGGCCAGCGCCAGCAGCAGGAAGGCCAGGGCCGGCCAGAGCAGCCCCGGCCCCTGCGCCACCCCGTCCGGCCCCAGGGGCGGGAAGGGGTCGTGGATGGTCCAGTAGTAGAAGTAGCTGAAGACCAGGCTGGCGAAGGCCGTCATGTCGCCGAACATGGTGATGAACATCGCCCACCAGCCGACGGACTGCGGGCCTGAGACATAGAGCGGCAGGAAGAGGCCGTGGCCCACATCCTTCGCCGCCTTCTCCGGGATCAGGGCGGTGCCCCGCCAGAGCCAGACCATGATGGAGAAGATGCCCGCCAGCCCCACCGCCAGCGCGGACCAGTAGAGATGGAAGGTGGTGGCGATGAAACTGCCGCCGATCAGCACCGCGCTGATCATCGGCATGAAGCTGTTGCCCGGGACGCGCAGGCACTGGATGGGGCGGCTGTCCAGCACCGAGGTCACCATGGTCTCGCGCTTGCCTTCCTCGGCATCGGCCAGGTACCAGCGGCCTTCATCCACCTCGCGCGGCAGGTCAGGCTGGTCCCAGAGCGGATAGCGGGAGGCGACCTCCGGCACGCTGCGTACGCCGTATTCGGGGCCGGGCAGGGCGTTCAGCCATTCCAGCGTGCCGGCGTTCCAGGGGTTGCGCGGCGCCTGCTGCCGCCGGCGCAGGCCGAAGAGCAGATCCCAGGCGAAGAGCGCGACGCCGGCAGCGAAGATGAAGGCGCCGAGGGTGGAGGCCAGGTTCAGCCAGTTCCAGCCGATATCGGCGGGGTAGGTGAAGACGCGGCGCGGCATGCCGCGCATGCCCGTGAAATGCATGGGCATGAAGCCGATGTTGAAGCCGGCGAACATCAGCCAGAAGACCCAGCGCCCGAGACGGTCGGAGAGCTTCTTTCCCGTCACCAGCGGCACGTAGTAGTAGGCCCCGGCGATCAGCGGCATCAGCATGCCACCGATCAGCACGTAGTGCAGATGCGCCACCACGAAATAGGTGTCATGCGCCTGCCAGTCGAAGGGCGCGATGGCCACCATCACGCCCGTCAGCCCGCCGATGACGAAGACGGCCAGAGAGCCCGCGGCGAAGAGCATGGGCGTGGAGAAGACCACCCGCCCCGCCAGCATGGTGGCGATGAAGACGAAGATCTGCACGCCCGTCGGGATGACCACGGCTTCCGAGGCCGCCGAGAAGAAGCCGAGCGAGATGGCGGGCAGGCCGGTGGTGAACATGTGGTGGACCCACAGCCCGAAGCTGAGGAAGCCCGTGCCCACGGCGGCCAGCACGATCCAGGAATAGCCGATGATCGGGCGCCGGGCGAAGGTCGGCACCAGCATGGCCATCAGCGCGATGGAGGGGAGGAAGACGATGTAGACCTCCGGGTGCCCGAAGATCCAGAAGAGGTGCTGCCAGAGCAGCGGGTCGCCGCCGCGCGCGGGGTCGAAGAAGGGCCAGCCCGCCAGCCGCTCCAGCTCGAAGAGGATGTCCCCGGCGATCAGCGGCGGGAAGGCGAAGAGGATCATTCCGCCGACGATCAGCACATACCAGCAATAGAGCGGCATGGTGTTGATGCGCATGCCCGGCGGCCGGCATTTCAGCACGCCGACGATCAGCTCCACCGCCGCGGCGATCGAGGCGACCTCGATGAAGGAGAGGCCGAGCAGCCAGATATCCGCGCCGATGCCCGAGAGCTTCGGGTCGGTGGTGAGCGGCGGATACATGAACCAGCCGGCATCCGGCGCCGCGTTGAAGAAGATCGAGCCGCAGACGAAGACGCCGCCGATCAGGAAGCACCAGTAGCCGAAGGCCGAGAGCCGCGGGAAGGGCAGGTCGCGCGCCGCCAGCATGGTGGGCAGCAGCAGGATGGCCACCGCCTCGAAGATCGGCACGGCGAAGAGGAACATCATCGCCGTGCCGTGCAGCGTGAAGAGCTGGTTGTAGAGCGAGGCCGAGACGAAGCTGTTCTCCGGCAGCGCCAGCTGCGTGCGGACCAGAAGCGCCAGGACGCCGGCGAAGAGGAAGAAGCCGAAGGAGGTGAGGGTGTACCAGCGCCCGACCTCGGTATTGTTGACCGCCGACCAGTAGCGCCAGCCCGGCGGCGAGAGCCAGACCCGCTTCAGCCGCTCTTCCTGCTCCCGGCGCAGGGTTTCCTCATCCTTACGGCTCATCGCAGCGATCCCAGCCAGGCCGCAATGGCGGCGCTTTCCGCCGCCGGCAGCATATCGAAGGAGGGCATGCGCGCGGCGGGCTTCACCTCGCGTGCATGGCGGATGAAACGGTCGATATTCTCCGCCGTGTTCGGCAGGATGCCGGCGGCGATGCTGGGCCGCGCGCCCAGATGCGTCAGGTCCGGCCCGATGCGCCCGGAGGCCTCCGTGCCGCGCACGGTGTGGCAGGCGCCGCAGCCGCGCGCGAGGAAGAGCGCCGCGCCGTCATTCATCGGCGGAGTGGCGGCACTGGCCTGGCGCGCCGCCCAGGCCTCGAAATCAACCGGCTCCATCACTTCGACATCGAAGGCCATCAGCGCGTGGGAGGCGCCGCAGAATTCGGCGCAGACGCCCCGGAAGCGGCCGGTGCGCCGGGGTTCCAGCACCAGGCGGTTGGTCGTGCCGGGGATGAGGTCCATCTTGCCGCCCAGCGCCGGGATCCAGAAGGAATGGATGACATCCTGCGCCGTCAGCAGGAATTCGGTGCGGCTGCCCAGCGGCAGGCGGACATCGTTGGCAGTGTCGAAGCGCCGGCCGTCCGGCAGCTCGTAGCGCAGCCGCCACCAGAACTGCTCGCCCTGCACGGCGATCCGCAGTCCCTCGCCCGGGGCGCGCAGCTCCGGCATCATGCGCAGGCCGAAGACAAGCAGCACCGCCAGCAGCAGCGTCGGCAGCACGGCGCCGCAGGCCAGGATCAGCCGTGCCGCGCGCCGGGCGGGCCAGGGCCGGCCGCCGCGCTGCGTGGCATAGAGCGCGAGCCCGACCACCAGCAGCCAGATCACCCCGCCGGCCGCCGTCATCCACCAGAAGAGCCGTGCCACGGCCTCGGCTTCATACCCCGACGGATCGAGCGCCGACTGCCGGCCGCTGCAGCCCGCCAGCAGCAGCGGAAGCAAGAGCCACGCCGCCTTGTCCTGCTTCAACACCTTCCCCCGGCCTCTGCCGCGGCAACGCGGGCATTTCTGTCAGGTTTCAGGAAATTTACTCTCCGCTTCCGCCCCTTCCGCGTTGCACAGGCGAGGAAGAGAATCATGGCCGAAGACACCGAGCACCGACTGCCGCCAGGAGAGACCCCGTTCAGCCTGGGCATCCGCGGCCGCTGCCCCCGCTGCGGGCAGGGGCATATCTTCGCCGGCTTCCTGCGCCTGGCGAAGCGCTGCGAGGTCTGCGGGCTGGACATGTCCTTCGCCGACCCCGCCGACGGGCCGGCCTTCTTCGTCATGTCGATCGTGGCGGTGCCCGTGACGATCTTCGCCATCTGGCTGGAGCTGGGATATGAGCCGCCCTTCTGGGTGCATCTGCTGACCACCTTTCCGCTGCTGATCGTCAGCTCGATGCTGCTGTTGCGGCCCTTCAAGGGCTGGCTGGTCTGCTCGCAATACATCAACAAGGCCGAGGAAGGGCGCTTCGGCACGCGCACCCCGGAAGCCTGACAGCAAGGCGGGGACTGGCATCTTGCCGCGCCCTGTGCCATCCGCGCGCCATGGAACAGCCTCCGGAATACTGGCAGCACTACGAGGCGGAGCCGCTGCCGGCACCCTTCACCACCGCCGCCACGGCCCGCATGCCGGATGGGCGCTGGCTGCGCCTGCCGCTGCGCGATTACGGCGCCATCGCCGTGACCGGCTTCATCGCCAACCAGGCCTCCTTCGCCGTGCTGCGGCCGGTCCATGCCTGGATGGCGGCGGCGGCGCGGGATTTCGGGGCCGAGGTGGTGGTGGGGTTGCCGACGCTCGGCCATGTCTTCGGCGGGCCGGTGGCCGAGGCGCTGGGGCACCCCAACTGGGTCGCGCCCGGCTATTCCCGCAAGAAGTGGTACGAGGAGGCGCTCTCCGTGCCCACCGCATCCTCGACCGCGCCGGATGCGCGGCGGATGTGGCTGGACCCCCGGCTGCTGGGGCGGCTGCGGGGCCGGCGCGTGCTGCTGGTAGATGACGTGATCAGCACCGGCTCCTCCTCCCTCGCGGGGCTGGCGCTGCTGGAGAAGGCGGGCGTGCGGCCGGTCGGGCTTTGCGTCGCCATGGCGCAGGGGGACCGCTGGCGCGCCACCTGGCCGGAGGACGTGCCGGTGGCCGCCGCCTTCGCCACGCCCCTCTACCGCCGCCAGGAAGGCGGATGGATGCCCGATGAGGCCAGCCGGCCCCAGGTGCGGCTGCCGGTGGAGGAGACGGTCTGATGGCGCGTCTGTGGCTGGTTCTGGGGGCGCTCTCGGGCGGCGTGGCGGTCGGGCTCTCGGCCTGGGCGGCACATGGGCTGGCGCCCGAGCAGGCGGCGCTGGCGGCCAGTGCGCTGACCATGCAGGGCTGGCACGCCCTGGCCCTGCTGGCGGTCGGCCTGCTGGCGGAGCGGCGCGGGGGCTGGGCGGTGCATCTGGCCGGCGGCGGTTTCGTCCTGGGCGCGCTCTGCTTCTGCGGCGCGGTATGGTGGCGGGCGCTGACCGGCGGCTCGCTGGGTGGCGTGGCGCCTTTCGGGGGAACCCTACTGATGCTGGCCTGGCTGATGCTGGCTCTGGCAGCGGGGCGCCGGGCATGACGCCGCGCAGCGCCTATCTCGCCGCCGAGGGTTTCGAGCGGGAACTGGAAGAAGAACTGCGCCGCGCCGGCGTCGCCATCGCCGCCTGGCACGGGCTGCTGGCGCTGTCGGAGGCGCCGCCGGTGCCCGCCGCCTGGGCGCTGGATGTCTGGACCGACCCGCGCGAGATGCCGGTGGCGTCCATCAAATCCGCCGCCACGGCGCTGCGGGGCATCCAGCGCAACTGGTCGCTCTACGCCGCAGCCTTCCACCGCCGCGCCGCGCTGATCGAGGCGGCGCTGCCGCCGGTCAAGGCGCGCCCGCTGCATTTCCCGGAAGCGGCGCCCACCGGCCATCTGGGCGCCTGGACGCTGCTGGCGCCCGACATGATGCTGGCCAGCCCCACCAAGACCAGTCCCTTCGTCAATGGTGCCGTGCGCTTCGAGGAAGACCGCGAGGGCCCGCCCTCCCGCGCCTATCTGAAGCTGTGGGAGGCGCTGACGCGCATCGGGCGCTGGCCGGGGCCGGGCGAGACGGTGCTGGACCTCGGCGCCGCGCCGGGGGGCTGGACCTGGGCGCTGGCGCAGCTGGGCTGCGAGGTGGTGGCGGTGGACAAGGCGCAGATGGACCCCGGCGTGGCCGCGCTGCCCAATGTCACCATCCGCACCGAAAGCGCCTTCGGGCTGGAGCCGGAGAAGCAGCCGGCGGTGGATTGGCTGTTCAGCGACATCATCTGCTATCCGGCCCGGCTGCTGGGGCTGGTGCAGCGCTGGATGGAGGCGGGGCGGGCGCGCAATTTCGTCTGCACCCTGAAGTTCCAGGGTGAGACCGACCACGATACCGCCGCCGCCTTCGCGGCGATCCCGGGCGCGCAGGTCTTCCACGGCGCGCATAACAAGCACGAGCTGATGTTCTGCCTGCTGCGCGACGACCCCGCCGCATAGCGAAAGGGCCGGCCCCCGAGGGGAGCCGGCCCTTGCGGAACGGACTGGCCCGAGGGGCCAGCCGGTATTTCCCCGGCCCTAGCGGTTGGCCAGGAACTGGCCCTGGGCAGCCGGCAGATAGGCGACCCTGCCTTCGCCACCACCAACGAAGACCGGGATGCCGGCGGGCTGCTGGGCGAAGCTGGCGGTCAGATGCGCAATCCGCTGGCTTTCACCCTGGCCGCTCACCCGGACGGCGCCGCCGCCGAGGATATTGCCAGTATAGCCGGCGGGGTAATGCACCTCGAACTGCTCACCCTGGTTGACGACCTGCAGATCCTGAGCATGGGCGGCGCCGGCCAGGCCAGAGGCGAGCAGGGCGGCTGAGAGCATGGCAATGCGGAACATGGAGAGATCCTCGTTTTGATGGAGAGGGAAGCCTGTCCGCTTCCGTTGGAGGACATCTACGCGTCCACCACGGGCTTTCCCAATCATACGAGGCGATGTCGGGTATCGGCCGGGACGATCATCGACAGGTCGTGAGCACGTCCTTGGAAGAGGATTTCCCCTTGGTCATGAAAAAGGCCGGAGAATGCTCTCCGACCTCCTTCACAGCGCTTTTCCTGCCGGTGGAACGCCCGGGGGGCATTCCGTCCATGACGGGCTGTTTCAGTCCTTCATCACCGCGCCATGCGCGGCGAAGCAGGCCATGTCCAGGATCTGGTTCACGCTGGCGCCCATGCTGGCGATCTGCACCGGCTGCTCAAGCCCGACCAGGATCGGGCCCATGGCGGTCGCGCTGGTCAGGCGCGGCACGGCCTTGGTCAGGATATGAGCGGCATGCAGCCCCGGCATCACCAGCACATTGGCCGGGCCGCTGAGGCGGCAGAAGGGGTAGAGGGCGCGCAGCTGCGGGTCCAGCGCCACATCGGCGCCCATCTCGCCATCATACTCGAAGTCCGCACCGCGGCCGTCCAGCAGCTTCACCGCCTCCCGCACCGGGCTGACAATGGTGCCGCCGGGCGCGCCGAAAGTGGAGAAGGAGAGGAAGGCCACGCGCGGCTCCAGCCCCATCCGGCGGGCGGCGGCGGCGGCACCCTTGGCGATCTGCGCCAGGGTCTCGGCATCCGGCCGCTCATGGATGGCGGTGTCGGCGATCAGCGTGGTGCCGGCGGTGCGGCTCAGCAGCACCGTCAGGCCGAACAGCGCCCGCCCGGGGATGGTGTCCACCGCCTTGTTCACGCCTTCCAGCGTGACGCTGAAGGAGCGGGTGACGCCGCTGACCATGGCATCCGCGTCGCCCATCGCCACCATGCAGGCGGCGAAGACATTGCGGTCCTGGTTGACCAGCCGCTGGCAGTCGCGGAAGAGCAGCCCGCTGCGCTGCTGCCGCGCATAGAGCCATTCGGCATAGCGCAGGTTGCTGCCGGACAGCCGGGCATTGTGGATCTCGATTCCATCCGGCAGCGGGATGCCGAGGGCCGCGACGGTTTCCCTGACCCTCTCCTCGCGTCCCACCAGCACCGGCGTGCCATAGCCGGCATTGCGGAAGGCGATGGCGGCACGGATCACCTTCTCCTCCTCGCCCTCGGCGAAGACGACCTTCTGCGGATTGGCGCGCACGCGCTCCGTCACGGCTTCCAGCGCCGCCATGCCGACATCCAGCCGCGCCGCCAGGCCGCGCGCGTAGCGCTGCAGGTCCAGGATGGGCTTGCGGGCGACGCCGCTCTCCATCGCGGCCTTCGCGACCGCGGGGGAGACATGGGAGATCAGGCGCGGGTCAAAGGCATGCGGGATGATGTACTCGGGGCCGAAGCGCAGGCCCGTACCGCCGCCGGCGCCCGCCACTTCCTCCGGCACATCCTCGCGCGCCAGCATCGCCAGCGCCTCGGCGGCGGCGATCTTCATGGTCTCGTTGATGGTGCTGGCGCGCACGTCCAGCGCGCCGCGGAAGATGAAGGGGAAGCCCAGGACATTGTTGACCTGGTTGGGATAGTCGGAGCGGCCGGTGGCCACGATGACGTCGGGCCGCACCGCGCGCGCCTCGTCCGGCGTGATCTCGGGGTCCGGATTGGCCATGGCGAAGATGATCGGGTTCTTCGCCATGCTGGCCACCATGGCGGGCGTGACCGCGCCCTTCACGGAGAGGCCGAAGAACGCGTCGGCACCTTCCAGCGCCTGGGCGAGCGTGCGGCGGTCGGTGGTGACGGCATGGGCCGACTTCCACTGGTTCATCCCCTCCGTGCGGCCGCGCCAGAGCACGCCCTTGGTGTCGCACATCAGGATGTTCTCGGGCCGTATGCCCATGGCCTTCACCAGCTCGGCGCAGGCGATGGCGGCGGAGCCCGCGCCATTGATGACGAGCCGGGTGTCCCGCAGCTCCCGCCCCGTCAGGTGGCAGGCATTGATCAGCCCGGCGGCCGCGACGATGGCGGTGCCGTGCTGGTCATCGTGGAAGACCGGGATGTCCATCAGCTCGCGCAGGCGCTGCTCGATGACGAAGCATTCCGGCGCCTTGATGTCCTCGAGATTGATGCCGCCGAAGGACGGGCCGAGGTAGCGGACGGAATTGACGAAGGCATCGACATCCTCGGTGTCGATGCAGAGGTCGATGGAATCGACATCGGCGAAGCGCTTGAAGAGCGCGGCCTTGCCCTCCATCACCGGCTTGCCGGCGAGCGCACCCAGGTTGCCCAGGCCGAGCACGGCGGTGCCGTTCGAGATGACGGCGACCATGTTGCCCTTGGCCGTGTAGTCATAGGCCAGCGCGGGGTCGCGATGGATATGCAGGCAGGGCTCGGCGACGCCTGGCGAATAGGCGAGGCTGAGGTCGCGTGCTGTGGTCAGTGGCTTCGTGAGCCGGATTTCCAGCTTGCCGGGTTTTCCCTCGGCATGCAGGGCCAACGCCTCCTCGGCGGTGATGCGGGCAGTACGGGTATCCGTCGAGCGGGCGTCGTCCATGGACCTCTAACTTCTGACAGCGAAGACAAGGGGCTCATCATGAGCCGCCAGCTCTTCCACCGCTAGACAGCCGCTTCGCAGGTGCGGCATCGCGCGACGGCAGGGGACGGGAATGCTGTCAGCCGGGAGAGGCGTGGGAAGCAGCGGGGAGGATGCCGGAGCGGCACCGGCCGCATGAGGCTCATCCCAGGCCAGATGGCCCGTCCCCTCGCGAGGGGACGGGCCTGGGGGATCAGGGGATCAGCAGGTTGTCGATGCCATGCACGATGCCGTTGCTGGCCATCAGGTCCGGCATGATGATGCGGGCGGGGGGTTGCAGGCTCTGACCGCCGGCGCCGGTGCCGAAGTTACTGGAAGGGCCGCCCGAGGGCCGGGCGACGGCGATCGTGGGTGGCGTGGCCGTGCCATCGAGCCGGACCAGGCCGCCATTGATGGTGGGCATGTCCTGCACCCTGCCGGTCAGGCTCTGCACCGTGCCCACGCCCGGCAGCATGTGATGGGTCAGCAGCGCGCCCAGGCGGAACTGGTCGGCCGTGCCGGCCTGGCTGCCGGAACCCATGCCCATCAGGTCCTGCATCAGGCCCGGCTGCTGCTCGATCGCCGCATTGACCGGCACGAAGACCGTCAGCTGCTGCGTGCCGCGCAGCCGGTCCAGCTCGCCGCCCCGTTGCGCCAGTTCCAGGAAGCGCGAGAACTGCGGCACCCTGGCCAGCGTATCGGCGATATTGACCATGGAGGGGACCTGCGCCCGCAGCACGGCCGGCGCCGCCAGGGTCGTCGTCAGCGTGGCGCCCAGAAGGGCACGGCGTTTCAAGGTCATGAGAGCTTCCTCAACGACTGGATAGGCGTGGATCGGGTTTGTTGCCGGCCATGCGGTCCGCCGAGGTGTCGTTGGCATTGGCGCGGCCATTCTGTGGCTGCAACGCTGCTGTGATGAACGGGGTTGCATGACAGAGAAGGCGGTGAGGAGCCATGCACAGTCTGCACTCTCCAGTGGAACCTCCGGCCAAGCTTGGCGTTGTCGTGGGCGTAGCCGGTCCGCAAGCCGGGCCGATCATGAGGAGAAACACCATGTCACGCCGTTCCGGGATTATCGCCGCCGTCGCCGCCAGCACTCTGATGCTGGGCCTCGCAGCCTGCGATAACACCAATAATTCGGCGACCCGTGCCGTGGACCGCGCCGCCGGCACCAATACCTCTGGCGCCTATCCCACCCAGTCCGATGGCACCCGCGCCAACCCGCCGGGCACCGAGGCGAGCCGTGCCGCGGACCGCGCGGCCGGTACCAATACCTCGGGCGCCTATCCCACCCAGTCCGACGGCACCCCCGCCAATCCGCCGGGCACCGAGGCCACCCGCGCCCTCGACCGCGCGGCCGGCACCAATACCTCGGGCGCCTATCCGTCCCAGTCCGATGGCACCCGCGCCAACCCGCCGGGCACCGCCGCCGGCCGCGCCATCGATCGCGCCCGCTAAGGCAGGTCTTCCGGGGCGGCGGTGGAGCCATGCGTTCCACCGCCGCCCCATGCCGGGACAGCGCGGTGTGCTAACTTGTGGCGGTCCGTTGAGGAGAAGCCGCATGAGCGATGCCGCGCCCCTGCCCGAGAATGATCCGCCGCCCTGGTTCCGGGCGCATGTCTTTGTCTGCTGCAACCGCCGGCCGGAAGGCCATCGGCGCGGTTCCTGCGCTGCCCGCGGCAGCGAGAAGCTGAAGGACTACATGAAGGCCCGTGCCAAGGAGCTGGGCCTGAAGGGCGTGCGGGTGAATACCGCCGGCTGCCTGGACCGCTGCGAATTCGGGCCGACCATCGTCATCTATCCCGAGGGCATCTGGTACCACGCCGAGACGACGGCGGATATCGACGAGATCCTGAACGCGCATCTGGTGGAAGGCGGCCGCGCCCGGCGGCTGATGCTGACCGAGCATGATGTGCCGCCGCCCAAGGGCTGAGGCCCCGGCGCGGCTCTCGCAGGATTAACAGGAATCATGACCGATACCATCTTCGCCCTGGCGTCCGGCGCGGGCCGGGCCGCCATCGCGGTGCTGCGGCTCTCCGGCAGTGGGACAGGGGAGGTGCTGCGCCGCCTGGCCGGCCCTCTGCCGCCGCCACGCCTTGCCAGCCTGCGGCGCTTGCGGGCGCCTGGGGATGACGAGTTGCTGGACGAGGCGCTGGTGCTCTGGTTCCCGGGGCCGCGCAGCTACACCGGAGAGGCCTCGGCGGAACTACACCTCCATGGCGGGCGCGCCGTGCTGGAGGGTGTCAGCAATGCCCTGCTGGCACTCGGTGCCCGGCCGGCGGAGCCGGGGGAATTCACCCGCCGCGCCTTCCTGAACGGAAGGCTGGACCTGACGGCAGCCGAAGGCATCGCCGACCTGATCGATGCCGAGACCGCCGCGCAACGGCGGCAGGCGCTGCGGCAGGCGGGCGGCGCGCTGGCGGAGCGTTATGCCGGCTGGGCCGGGCGTCTGACGCGGCTGCTGGCACATCAGGAAGCCGCCATCGAATTCGCCGAGGAAGGGCTGCCGAATAGCCTGGAGGACGAGATGCGCGCCGGCGCCATGTCCCTGGCCGCCGAGATCCGCGCGCATCTGGATGATGGCGGGCGCGGGGAGCGGCTGCGGGAAGGGGTCTGGGCCGCCATCATCGGTGCGCCCAATGCTGGGAAAAGCTCGCTGCTGAACGCCCTGGCAGGGCGCGATGCCGCCATCGTCTCCTCCACCGCCGGCACCACGCGGGACGTGGTGGAGGTGCGGCTGGAACTGGCGGGCGTGCCGGTGCTGCTGGCCGATACCGCCGGGTTGCGCGAAACCGTGGATGACATCGAGGCCGAGGGTGTCCGCCGCGCGCGCCGGCAGGCGGAGCAGGCGGATCTGGTGCTGGCCGTCTTCGCGGCCGATCAGACGCCGGATGCGGAGACGCTGGCGATGGTGGCGCCAGGGGTAGTGGTCGTGGCCAACAAGACGGACCTGGCCGCCGCTCCGGCCGGGATCGGCGGCGTGGCGCCGCTGGCTGTTTCCGCCCGGACCGGCGCTGGCATGGACAGGCTGCGGGCAGCCCTGACCGAAGCCGTGGCGGCCCGGGCCGGACTGACGGCGGAAGCGGGACTGACCCGGCCCCGGCATCGCGCCGCGCTGGACGAAGCCGCGGGCTGGCTGGATGAGGCGGCGGCGGCCCCCTTGCCGGAACTGGCTTCCGAAGCCCTGCGGGCAGCGCTGCGGGCGCTGGGGCGGCTGACCGGGCGTGTCGGCGTCGAGGATGTGCTGGACGTCGTCTTCGGGGATTTCTGCATCGGAAAATGACGCGGGGGCGGTATACCCCGTGGCATGCGCGACATGAATTTCGATGTGGTGGTGGTAGGCGGCGGCCATGCCGGCACCGAAGCCGCCGCCGCCGCCGCCCGCTGCGGCGCCCGGACCCTGCTGCTGACCCACAAGCTGGAGACGCTCGGCGAGATGTCCTGCAACCCCGCCATCGGTGGCGTGGGCAAGGGGCATCTGGTGCGCGAGATCGATGCCCTGGACGGGCTGATGGGGCGTGCCGCCGATGCGGCCGGCATCCATTTCAAGCTGCTGAACCGCAGCAAGGGGCCGGCGGTGCGCGGCCCCCGCGCCCAGGCCGACCGCAAGCTCTACCGGCAGGCGGTGCAGGCGCTGCTGGCGGAGCAGGCCAACCTGACCATCCTGGCCGTGGCGGCCGAGGGGATCGAGCGCGACGGCGCCGGGCGTATCTGCGCCGTGCTGACGGCCGATGGCGCGCGCATCGCCTGCGGCGCACTGGTCATCACCACCGGCACCTTCCTGCGCGGGGAGATCCATATCGGCGAGACGCGCATCCCGGCCGGGCGGGTGGGGGATGCGCCCTCCGTCGGACTGGCCCTGGCCATCGAGGCGCTCGGCCTGCCGATGCGCCGGCTGAAGACCGGCACGCCGCCGCGCCTGGATGGCCGGACCATCGACTGGGCCAGCCTGGAGATGCAGCCGGGCGATGCGGAGCCGGAGCCGCTCTCCTGGATGACGGAGCGCATCACCAACCCGCAGGTGCAATGCGGCATCACCTCCACCACGCCGGAAGGCCATGCGCTGATCCGCGCCAACCTGCACCGGGCGCCGATCCATTCCGGGCAGATCCAGGGCGTGGGGCCGCGCTACTGCCCCTCGATCGAGGACAAGGTGGTGCGCTTCGCCGAGCGGGAGCGGCACCAGATCTTCCTGGAGCCGGAGGGGCTGGACGACCCCACCATCTATCCCAACGGCATTTCCACCAGCCTGCCGGAGGATGTGCAGCGCGCCTTCATCGCCTCCATCCCCGGGCTGGAGAAGGCGGTGATCCTGCGGCCGGGCTATGCCATCGAGTATGATCATGTGGACCCGCGCGCACTGAAGCCGACGCTGGAGGTGAAGGCGGTGCCCGGCCTTTTCCTGGCGGGGCAGATCAACGGCACGACCGGCTATGAGGAGGCCGGCGCCCAGGGGCTGCTGGCGGGGCTGAACGCAGCGGCGCTGGCGAGTGGTGCTGCGGGGCGCTGCCTCTCCCGCACCGAGGCCTATCTGGGCGTGATGGTCGATGACCTGACCCTCCAGGGCGTGAGCGAGCCCTACCGGATGCTGACCGCCCGGGCCGAGCACCGGCTGGCGCTTCGGGCTGACAATGCCGGACTGAGGCTGACGGAGACCGGTATCGCCTGGGGCTGCGTCGGCACCGGGCGCGCGACGCGGTACCGCCGCTTTGCCGCCGAGGTGGCCGAAGCCCTGGGCCGCGCGCGCGCCGAGGGTGGAACCCCGGCGGCGCTGCAGGCGGCGGGCATCGCCATCAACCAGGATGGCCGCTGGCGCAGCTTGCTGGAGGTGCTGGCCCTGCCGGAGCTGGACAGCGCGGCGCTTGAGCAGGCTTTCCCCTGGCTGCGCGACCTTCCGGCTGGCGTGCGCCTGCAGGTGGAGGCCGAGGCACTTTACGCCCCCTATCTCCAGCGGCAGGCAGCCGAGCTGCGGATGATCGAGCGGGAGGAACGAACCGCCATCCCTTCTGGACTGGACTTCTCGGCCATCCCCGGCCTTTCCAACGAAATGCGCCAACGGCTTTCCACGGCACGTCCTCCCACCCTTGGGGCGGCGGGGCGTCTGGCGGGTATTACGCCCGCGGCCATGGCCGCGCTGGCGGTGCATCTGCGCAAGACGGAGCGTTTCACGTGAAACAGGACCATGCCCTGACCCTGCCGCCACTCGATGTTTCACGTGAAACGCTGGCGCGGATCGAGGCCTTCGTGCCGCTTCTGCTGCGCTGGAACGAACGGATTAACCTGATCGCCCCCACCACGGAGGCCGTGCTGCGGCAGCGTCATGTTGCCGATTCCCTGCAACTGCTGCCACTGATCCCGCCGGGTGAGGGGGCGGTCGGGGATCTCGGCAGCGGGGGCGGCTTTCCTGGGCTGGTGCTGGCCATGGCGCTGGAGCGCTCGGTGCATCTGGTGGAAGCCGACCGCCGCAAGGCCGCCTTCTTGCAGACGGCCGCAGGGGAGCTGGGGTTGACCCATGTGCGGGTGCATGCCGCGCGTATTGAAGCCGTCAGCCTGCCGCCGCTGGCTGTGCTGACTGCGAGAGCGCTCGCGCCTCTCGAGAGGATGCTGCCTTGGGCGGAGCGTCTGCTGGCGCCCGATGGTGTCGCTATCTTCCCCAAGGGGCGCAGCGCCCTGGAAGAGATGGAGGCTGCCGCCCTGGGCTGGACAATGACCGCCGAGCGGTTCAAGAGCACCACTGACGCCGAAGCTTCCATTTTCCGTCTGACCAGGATTCGCCGTGCCGGGGCCTGACCGCACAACACGCCGCATCGCGCTTGCCAACCAGAAGGGCGGGGTGGGCAAAACCACGACCGCCATCAATCTGGCCACCGCCTTGGCCACCAAGAAACGTGTCCTGGTTATCGACCTGGACCCGCAGGGCAATGCCTCGACCGGCCTTGGACTGCCGCGCGCTGACCGGGGCTCCGGCAGCTATGCCCTGCTGGTGGGTGAGCGTCCGCTCGGCGAGCTCATGCAGGCTACCAAGGTTCCCAACCTCTTTCTGTTGCCGGCCGACAACGATCTGGCGGGGGCGGAGATCGAGCTGGTGGGGATGGAAAACCGGGAGAGGCGGCTGCGGCAGGCGCTGGACGCGGCGTCCGAAACCCTGGCGAGCTTCGACTTCATCCTGATCGACTGCCCGCCTTCGCTCGGCCTGCTGACGCTGAATGCCCTGGTGGCCGTGCAGTCCGTGTTGATCCCGCTGCAGACAGAGTTCTTCGCGCTGGAAGGGGTGTCCCAGATCACCCGCACCATCGAGCGGGTGAAGCGCGCGCTGAACCCGACGCTCAGCCTGGACGGCATCGTGCTGACGATGTTCGACCGCCGTAACAACCTGTCCGAGCTGGTGGCGAATGACGTGCGCGCCTTCTTCCGCGACAAGGTCTTCGAGACGGTGATCCCGCGCAATATCCGCGTCAGCGAGGCGCCATCCCATGGCCTGCCTGTGCTGCTCTACGACATGAGATCCACCGGCGCCCAGGCCTATATCAAGCTGGCCGCCGAGTTGCTGCGGCGCGAACGCGCAGCCGCCAAAGCCGCGGGAGCGAAGGCATGAGCGGACGCAAACCCTCCCGTCTCGGCATGGGGCTCTCGGCTCTGCTGGGCGACCAGCCGGCCCCGCCCGCCAGCGGCGCCACGCCCCGCACGCTGCCCGTGGAGGCGCTGGAGCCGGGCCCTTTCCAGCCGCGCGGGCCGATCGACCAGTCCGGGTTGGCGGAACTTGCGGCTTCCATCCGCGAGCATGGCGTGCTGCAGCCTATCCTGGTCCGTCCCAAGCCCGGCGCCCCCGGCACCTACCAGATCATCGGCGGCGAGCGGCGCTGGCGGGCCGCGCAGCTGGCGCAGCGGCATGATGTGCCCGTCATCATCCATGAGTTGGATGACCGCGCCGCCATGGCCGCAGCGCTGGTGGAGAACCTGCAGCGCGAGGATCTGAACGCGCTGGAGGAAGCCCAGGGCTATCGCCGCCTGACTGATGAATTCGGCCTGACGCAGGAGCATCTGGGCCGCGCCGTCGGCAAGAGCCGCAGCCACGTGGCCAATACCCTGCGCCTTCTCGCCCTGCCGCAGAAGGTGCGGGAGATGATGGCCCGCGGCAGCCTCTCCGCCGGCCATGCCCGCGCGCTGCTGACGGCGCCTGATGCGGTGAAGCTGGCGGAGCTGGTGGTGACGCGCGGGCTGAACGTGCGCCAGACCGAGGCGCTGGCCGCCGCCGCCGAGCGCCAGAAGCCCGCGAAGGCCGAGGATGCGGATACCAAGGCCCTGGAGCGTGACCTGACCGTCAAGCTGGGGCTGAAGGTGGCGGTGCGCCATGGCCGGCGCGGCGGCCAGATCACCATCGGCTACAAGGACCTGGATCAGCTGGATGCGCTGATCCGCCTCCTGACCCCCAGTGGTTAGAACGCTTCGGCACGGCGTCTGAGGGTAGGTTTCCCGTCTGGCGGGCGCGCGGAGGGCTGGAGCTTTCCTCAGCCCCTCCGGCGGGCCGCCAGGGCCTGCCGCGCCAGGGCCAGCACCGCGCCCCGGGCGATGACCTGATCCGGGATGGGGCGGGCCGCCGAACTGGATTTGGTGCGCTTCTCCGCCTCCAGAAGCGCGTCCCCTGCCGCCGCCAGCGCCTCCGCCGACCAGCAGCGCAGGGCGCGCTCGAAGCCACCCTTGTGGCGGAAGAAGACCGGCGGCCGCAGCCCCTCCAGCGCCGAGGAAGCGGACGCCCCGCCTGCCATGGCCAGCGCCGCCAGGTGCAGCCGCTGCACATGCCGCAGCGCCGCCCGGACGACCATGACGGGATGCGCGCCTTCCCCCAGCGCCGCGTCCAGCGCACGGTCGGCCACGGCGATCTCCCCGGCCGTGGCTGCGATCAGCGCCTCGTCCAGATCCAGGGTCGAACCGTCGCCGATGCAGGCGAGCACATCCTCCTCGCCCAGCCTGCCGCCCCGGCCGGCATAGAGGGCCAGTTTCTCGACCTCCCGCCGCAGCATCATCCGGTCCTCGCCCAGCCGGCCGGCCAGCCATTCCAGGGCGGAAGGCTCGGCCGTGACATCCTGCTCGCGCAGCAGGGTGGCGATGGTCTGGGTCAGCTCGGGGCCACGCTCGCGGTAGCAGGCGATCACGGCTGCCGCGGAGTGGGGTTCCAGCAGGGCGCGCAGCTTGGCGCGGGCAGGCAGTTCCCCAGCCTCCAGCAGCAGCAGGGCATCGCCAGGAGCCGCCAGGGCCTCCTTCACGCCGGCCGTCAGGGCATCGGTGGCATCGCGCACCCTGACCAGCCTGCGGCCGCCCGTCAGCGCCAGAGCAGAGATCTCGGCGGAAAGCGCGCCCGGCTTCGCTGCCGCCTCGCGTGGCAGTTCCGCCAAACGGAAAGGATCGTCGCCGCCGACGACAGCCTGCTGAAGGGCTTCGGCACGTTCCCGCACCAGCCCCGCATCCTCCCCGTGCAGCAGCACCACGCGGGTGGCGCCGGGGTCCTTCAGGAAGGCGGGGAGGCGGCGGGCGTCGAGCTTGGCCACACTCAGGCGGCGCTCTGGCCGTAGAAATATGCGGCCAGGCGGGTGACGATATCCTCGGCCATCTGGTCCATCAGCCGGGCCAGCATGGCATCCCGCGCCGCATCGGCGGCGAAGAACTGATTATCCGGCAGGTCGAAGGCATCCAGGCTGCGCTCCGTCCCGTTGATCACGGGCTGAGGCGGCACTCCATTGGTGGTCAGCCACCAGTTGGTGGTGACGATGTAGCGCAGGCGGGTGGGCGTGCCGTTGATGCGGATGCCCTCCGCCTCCACCCCGAAGGCCGGGAAGGCCGTCAGGGTGTAGCGGGGGGCTGATTGCCCGCCGACCCAGAGCCGCTGCTGCAGCGCCCGGTACATCAGCTGGCCCGTCCGCTCCGGGATGAGCGCCACCTCGATGGTCGAGAGTTCCGTCATCACCGGGCTGCTGGCCGTGGCGCCGGCATCGCCGTAGAGCGGGCGGAAGCCGCAGCCGGACAGACCGAGCAGCCCGGCCGTGCCGGCGCCCAGCAGGCCCCGGCGGCCCAGCCGCAAGCGGTGGTCAGACGACGAAGTTGACGATGCGTCCCGGGACATGGATGCGCTTCCTGATCGGGCGCCCGGCAATGGCGCGCTGCACATTCTCATCCGCCTCGGCCGTGGCGAAAATGGTTGCCTCTTCCGTGCCGACCGGAACGGAGATGGTCGCCCGCAGCTTGCCCAGCACCTGCACGGCCAGGGTCACACTGTCGGCGGCGGCCAGGCCGGCATCGGAGTCGGGCCAGGGCTGCTGGGCTACCAGACTCTTTTCCCCGGCCCGCAGCTGCGACCACAGCTCCTCCGCCAGATGCGGCATCATCGGGCTGATCAGCTTGGCCATGGCTTCCAGCGCCTCCCGCAGGGCGGCGCCATCCTCCTTCGCCCCGGCCTCGACGGCATTGGCGAATTCATGGATTCGGGCGACGGCCACGTTGAAGGAGAAGCTCTCCAGCGCCTCCGTCACGGCGGCGATGGTGCGGTGGGTGGCGCGGCGCAGGTCACGTGCGGCCCCCGGTGCCGGCTGGATGCCGGGGGGAGGCAGGCCCTCCAGGCTGGCCGCCACCAGGCGGTAGAGCCGCTGCGTGAAGCGGGAGGCGCCTGAGACGCCGGCTTCCGTCCACTCCATGTCGCGGTCGGGCGGGTTGTCCGACAGGATAAACCAGCGCGCGGTATCGGCGCCGTAACGGTCGATGATGGCACCGGGGTCGATGGTGTTGCGCTTCGACTTCGACATCTTGTCGTTGCGCGAGATCGTCACGGTGAGGCCTGTGGCCTTTTCCACCGCGCCCCCGTCAGCGGTAGCCTCCACCTCGTCGGGGGCCAGCCAGCGGCCGTCCTGGGACTTGTACGAGGCATGCTGGACCATGCCCTGGGTGAACAGCCCGGCGAAGGGCTCGGGCGTCGCGAGATGGCCCATGCCATGCAGGGCGCGGGTGAAGAAGCGGGAATAGAGCAGGTGCAGGATCGCGTGCTCGATGCCGCCGATATACTGGTCCACCGGGAGCCAGCCATTGGCGGCCTCCGGCACCAGCGGCGTCTCCGCCTTGGGCGAGGTGAAGCGGGCGAAATACCAGGAGCTGTCGACGAAGGTGTCGAAGGTATCGGTCTCGCGCCGCGCCTTGCCGCCGCAATGGGGGCAGGAGACGTGCTTCCAGGTCGGGTGGTTGTCCAGCGGGTTGCCGGGCTTGGTGAAGTCCACATCCTCCGGCAGCACCACGGGCAACTGGTCCTGCGGCACCGGCACGGCGCCGCAGGCCTCGCAATGGATCACCGGGATGGGGCAGCCCCAGTAGCGCTGGCGGGAGACGCCCCAGTCGCGCAGGCGCCAGTTCACCACGCCCGTACCTGCGCCCTTGGCCTCCAGCGCGTCGATGGCAGCGCGCTTGCCCTCGGCGGTGCCCAGCCCGTTCAGGAAGTCGGAGTTATAGAGGGTGCCGTCATCGGTATAGGCGGTCTTGCCGATGGTGAAGGTGGCGGGGTCCTCGCCCGGGGGCAGGATGACCGGCGGCACCGGAAGGTCGTATTTGCGGGCGAAGTCCAGGTCGCGCTGGTCGCCGGAGGGGCAGCCGAAGATGGCGCCCGTGCCGTATTCCATCAGCACGAAATTGGCGATCCAGACCGGGAAGGTCTCGCCGGTGAAGGGGTGCTTCACCCGCAGCCCGGTATCCATGCCGCGCTTCTCGGCCTGCTCGATGGCGGCCTCGGAGGTGCCGAGGCTGCGCACCTCGGTGATGAACTCGGCGATCTTCGGGTCGCGGGCGGCGGCGGCGGCGGCCAGCGGGTGTTCGGCGGCGACGGCCAGGAAGCTCATGCCGAAGAGCGTGTCGGGGCGGGTGGTGAAGACCTCCACCTGCCCGATGCCCTCGACCGGCGTGGCGAGGTCGAAGCGCACCCGTGCGCCTTCGCTGCGGCCGATCCAGTTGGCCTGCATCAGCCGCACGCGCTCCGGCCAGCGCTCCAGCCCGTCGAGGGCGGAGAGCAGCTCCGGCGCGAATTTGGTGATGGAGAGGAACCACTGGGAGAGCTTCTTCTTCTCCACCAGCGCGCCGGAGCGCCAGCCGCGCCCGTCGATCACCTGCTCATTGGCCAGGACGGTGTTGTCCACCGGGTCCCAGTTGACCCAGCTCTCCTTCCGTTCCGCCAGCCCGGCCTTCATGAATTCCAGGAAGAGCTTCTGCTGCTGGCCGTAATAGGAGGGGTCGCAGGTGGCGAATTCACGCTCCCATTCCAGGGAGAGGCCCATGCGCTGCAACTCGGCGCGCATGGCGGCGATGTTCTGGTAGGTCCACTTGGCCGGATGGACGCCGCGCTCCCGTGCCGCGTTCTCGGCCGGCAGGCCGAAGGCGTCCCAGCCCATGGGATGCAGCACCTGATGCCCACGGGCCCGCTTGTAGCGTGCCACCACGTCGCCCAGCGTGTAGTTCCGCACATGCCCCATATGGATCTTGCCCGAGGGATATGGGAACATCTCAAGAACATAGTATTTGGGCTTGCTGCCGTCCGGCACATCCGGGGCGCGGAAGCAGCCCTGCTCGGACCATGCCGCCTGCCAGCGCGGCTCGGCCTGCGCGAAGTCGTAGCGCGCCGGCTCTGTGCGGGGGCTCTCGGGACGGGGGTGGGTCACGGCATCATTCATGGAACGGGGCGATCGATCTGTTCAGGCGCTGCGACACAGGCATAGGCGGCTGGCGCGCCGATGGGAAGGGCCGCCGCCGCAGGCCTGCGGTGCCTGGGAGGTGAGGGGGCGGACATGCCTTGTGTCATGCCTGCCGCCCCCATGGTCTCAGCTGGAGGCGGAGAGGCTGCGCAGTTCCCGCGCACGGCTCAGGACCTGGTTCTCGAGGTCCCTCGCGGTGGCGGCGGAGGCGGGGGCATCGACCCAGTCATTGCCTTGGCGCACCTGGCGGAAGACCGTGATCCGCACGCCGTCCGAGCGGAGCTGGCGGCCGAGGATATAGGCCGTGGCGCGGAAACGCTCATCGGGCGCGGTGGGGGGCGAATACCAGTCGGTGATGATGACGCCGCCGAAGGGATCGGCCGAGGTGAGCGGCAGGAAGGACAGGGTGTCCAGTGTGGCGCGCCAGAGATAGGCGTTCACCCCCAGGCCGGCGCCATCCTGCGCCCCCTGGCGGGAGGAACGGTCTGTCCCCAGGATCAGGATGCCGTCGCTGCCACCCAGGCGTCCTTGCACGCGGGCGCGGCGGCTGTCGTCGTAATATTCATCATTCGACACCGGGCGGCCATAGCCGCAACCGGCGAGGACAGGGAGGAGCAGCCCGAAGGCGAGGAACTTGCGCATGGCGGGCGCACGATAGGGGGGTGCGGGGATCAATCAAGAGCAAAAGCGGCTGACGGCCCTGGCATCAGGCAAGGAAAAAGGCGGCGGGTTTCCCCGCCGCCTTCTCCCAGCCCAATGATCCGGAAGGATCAGAAGGCGATGCGGGTGCCCAGCAGGACCACGTCGGCCTCGGAGCTGTTGTTCGCGGAGCCGAGCGTGCCGTTCGCGAAGTCGAAGCCACCTTCCTTCTTCTTGGAGGAGATGTACTCGGCGACCAGCTGCAGGCCAGGGGCCAGGGTGTAGCTGGCGCCAACGGCCCAGGCGCGGTCCGTACGGCCACCTGTGAGGATGTTCTGGTTGCCGGCGCTCTTCACGTCGAAGAAGTTCGCGCCGACCGTCAGGCCGCTGATGGTGTACGAAGCGCCGGCGAACAGCTGCTTCATGTTGCGCGTGTCGAGGCGCGTGCCGGGGGCCGGACGGTTCAGGATGCCGAGGCCGGCCTGAGCGTCACCCCAGCTGTAGTTCGCGCCCACCAGGAAGCCGTAGGCGGTCGCCTGCAGGCCGACGGAGTAGACGTCGAGGCCCTGGGCGGACGGGCCACCGATGTTGGCGGTCACGTCGGAGCCGATGTAGCCGACATTGGCCTGCACGCCGACGCCGGAGAAGCTGCCGCGGTAGCGGACGGCGGCCTGACGCTCGTTGCGGATGCGCGGGGCGCCGAGGGCGTAGGAGAAGGCGGCCGTGCGGTCGCAGCTGATGCTCAGGGCATCGCAGCCGCTGTCTTCACCCTCGTTGTTGTTGAAGGCGAAGGAGGCGCCGAAGTCGAAGCCGAAGAACTGCGGCGAGGTGTAGATGACCTTGGTGCTGTCGGACAGACCGCCGCCGGCGAAGTAGCTCGGACGGTTGTTGGCGCCGATCACGTTGTCCCAGGCATCGCCGTCGACGCCGCCCGTGCCGAAGTTGGTCACGAAGCCCGTCAGCATGGCGCCGAGCACCACGCCGTCCTCGTCACCGAAGCGCAGCTGGCCAGCGGTGGGGGAGGCGATCCACATGTACATCTCATCGATGTCCAGGGAGGTCTTGGAGAAGCCCGTGCCATTGCCGCGGTTGAGGTCCGTCTGGATCTCAATGGTCGAGCCGTAGGTCAGGCCGTTGGCGGTCTTGCCTTCGACGATGACATGCACCTCGGCATCGGCGGCGAAGTCGGACTTGCCCTCACGAATGTTCTGGGTGACGACGTTGTCCTGATCGGTGAAGGCGTAGTTGAAGCGGAAGTAGCCGCCAACACGAACCGTCGGAGCCTGCTGAGCAGCAGCCTCGACCGGGCCAAACAGAGCGGCGGCGGCAACGGCCGTCGTCGCCAGCAAAATCTTGCGCATCCCAAAAACCTCCTCACGCGCCGGTGCGTACCGGCTGTTCCCGCGGCCCGGCCTGTCCCCCTCGACAGACCTGCCCCGTTGCCGTTCGACATCGGGTAGAGCCCGACGGCACTATGGTTCAGCGGTCAGAAAGGGAGCAATGGTTCGTGAAGCGATATCGCGACTTCAACGAGACACTGTGGCCCCGGCGCAACAACGTGGGGCGCGCACCGGGCATCGCGGCTTGAGCCTCCGCCCTGACACCCCTAGGGTCGCCCCATAATGACCAGCATCGCCGCCTCCCTGCACCGGATTCGCGACCGGATCGCCACCGCCTGCGCCGCCGCCGGGCGGAAGGCGGAGGAAGTGACCCTGGTGGCCGTCTCCAAGACCCATCCGGCCGAGTCGGTCGCCGAGGCCCTGGCAGCCGGGCAGGCGGTCTTCGGGGAAAACCGGGTGCAGGAGGCGGCCGCCAAGTTTCCCCCGCTGCGCGAGAGCCACCCGGCGATGCGCCTGCACCTGATCGGTGCGCTGCAGACCAACAAGGCCCGTGACGCCGTGCGGCTGGCCGATACCATAGAGAGTCTGGACCGGCCGAAGCTGGCCGCGGCCCTGGCCGAAGCCATGGTGCGGGAAGGCCGGCGCCCCGGCCTGCTGATCCAGGTGAATATCGGACGGGAGCCCCAGAAGGCCGGCATCGACCCCGATGCGGTGGAGGACTTCCTCGCCCTGTGCCGCGACAGCCATGGGCTGGATGTCACGGGGCTGATGTGCATCCCTCCCGCTGAGGAAGACCCCATTCCCCATTTCCGCCGCATGGCGGCGCTGCGGGCGCGACTCGGGCTGCCCATCCTGTCGATGGGCATGAGCGGGGATTTCGAGTCCGCCATCGCCGAGGGTGCCACCCATATAAGAGTGGGCTCTGCCATCTTCGGGCAGCGGCCCTACCCGGCGGGGTAAAGGCCAAGGGGGAATCCGCCCCCTTGTCCCTTCCGCATGCTTCCCGGGGCGCGGCCTCAGGGCAGCCCTTGAAGCTCCCGCTCCAGCAGGGCGCGCCAGGGAGCGTCGGCCGGCGTATCGGCCAGCAGGGCCTGCCAGGTGGCGCGGGCGTTCTGGCTGCGGCCCTCGCGGGCCTCCAGCAGACCGGAGAGGAAGCGCAGGCGCGGGTCGCCGGGGCTCTGGCGCAGGGCCGTGGCCAGGATGCGGGCCGCCGCCGCCGTATCCCCGCGCTGGATCTGCAACTCCGCCAGATCCGCCGCCAGACCGGCGTCGAAGCGGATGGCCAGGGCATGGGACAGGGCCTCGGCGGCTTCATCCAACCGGCCGCGGCCGCGCTCGGCATTGCCCAGCAGCAACCAGCCCTGGCGCGCACCCTCGCTCTGCGGCGGCACCATGGCTATGCGGTTCCGCAGCTGCGCCAGCAGCGCATCGTCCCGCGCCGCGACGGCGGCGCGTTCGACATAAGGGGCGGCGGGCACGTCCGGCGCGCCGTGCCAGAGATAAAGGGCAAAGCCCCCCGCCGGGATCAGGAAGAGCCCGGCGGCGAGCAGGGCGCTGCCGCGCGAGGCCTGGGCAGGCGCCCGATCGGCCGGGGCGGCCAGCAGGCGGCGCTGCACCTCGGTGCGGGCGGCATTGAAGGCGGGTTCATCCAGCCGGCCGGCGGCGCGCTCGCGCTCCAGCTCGGTCAGCTGGGCACGGTAGAAGGCGAGGTCGGCCTCCTGCCGCCCATGCGGGCGGGGCGGGCGCAGCAGCACGAGGCCGAGCGGCGCCAGGGCCAGCACGGCCAGGGCCAGGAAGAGCAGCCAGATCATGGGGAGGGACGGTCCTCCAGCGCGGCGAGGCGGGCCTGTTCCTCGGCCGAGAGCGGCGGCACGGCGAGGGGGTCCAGCCGGCGGCGGCGGGCGAGCAGGATGGCGGCCAGCCCGCCGCCCAGCGCCAGGAAGGGCGCGCCCCAGAGCAGCGCCGTGGCGGCATTGAAGGGCGGGCGCAGCAGGACGAAGTCGCCGTAGCGGTCGTGCAGATAGGCGACGATCTGGCGATCGCTGTCGCCGGCGGCCACCCGCTCCCGCACGACGCGGCGGAGGTCGCGCGCCAGGTCGGCCTCGCTCTCCTCGATGGACTGGTTCTGGCAGACCAGGCAGCGCAGCTCATGCCCGATGTCGCGGGCGCGCTGTTCCTGCGCCGGGTCGGGCAGCATCTCGGAAGGCAGGCCCACGGCGAGGGCGGGGCCCGAGGCCAGGCCCAGGGCCAGGAGGGGGGCGAGCAGCAGGCGGCGCATCAGGCGTGGCGCCTCAGCAGGGGGCGGATGTCCTGCTCCAGCACCTCGGGCGTCACCGGGCCGGGCCAGCGCCAGCGGATGATGCCCTGGCGGTCCAGCAGATAGGTCTCCGGCACGCCATAGACGCCCCAGTCGATGGCGACGCGCCCGGGCTCGTCCCGCCCCAGGCGGGTGAAGGGATTGCCGTGGCGGGTGAGGAAGGTGGCGGCATCGGCCGGCCTGTCCTTGTAGTTGACGCCGAAGACCTGCACCCCCTCCCGCGCGAGGCGCATCAGCTGCGGGTGCTCGACGATGCAGGGCACGCACCAGCTGGCCCAGAAATTCACCAGCATGGGGGCCGGCAGGTCGCGCAGCGCGGCGTCGGAGAAGCCGGGCACCCCGGCCTCCTCCAGCGGCGGCAGGGTGAAGGGCGGCGCCTGGCGGCCGAGCAGCGCGGAGGGCACGCCGCGCGGGTCGTAGCTGCCGCTGCCGAGGCCGCGCAGCATGGCGTAGAAGCCGGCGCCGCCCGCCAGCGCCAGGCCGAGCGGCGCCAGCATCAGGGCGCGGCGGCGGCCGAGTCGGGGGGCGGGGGAATCGCTCTGCCCGCTCATGCCGGCACCTTCTCCGCCTGGGTGGCGCGCTTGGCGCCGGGCGCCGAGACCCGGATGCGCCGGTCGCTGAGGGAAATGCCGCCGCCGAGGGCCATGATGGCGGCGCCCAGCCAGATCCAGGGCGCCATCGGGTTATGGTGGATCCGCAGCACGGCGCGGCCATCCTCCTCCTCGCCCAGCACGAGGTAGAGATCGGCCAGCCAGGTGGTGTGGATGGCGGCCTCGGTGGTGGTCTGGCGGGCCAGCGGGAAGAAGCGGCGTTCCGGGTGCATGACGGTGACGGTGGCGCCGTCGCGCAGCACCGTCACGGTGGCGCGACGCGAGGTCCAGTTGGGGCCGACGGCATCGGCCAGCGAATCCAGCCGCCATTCATAGCCGGCGAGCGGCGCGGCGGTGCCGGGCCGCAGCGCCACCAGCCGGTCGGTGGCCAGGCCCATGCCGGCCATGCCGGCAATGGAGACACCAAGGCCGGCATGGGCGATGACCGCCCCCCAGGCGGCGCGCGGCAGCCCGCGGGCGCGCGCCAGGGCGGCCGAGGGGCGGCGGAAGAGGGCGATGCGGTCGAAGAGGTCGGTCAGCGCGCCGGCGATGAGCCAGATCGCGGCGGCGAAGCCCAGCGCCGGGCCGATCCGCAGCCCGGCATAGGCCAGGACCAGCGCCGCGGTCAGGGCCGACAGCAGGGCCGCCCACCAGAGCCGCTGCAGCACGGGCCAGAGATGCGCGCGCTTCCAGGCCAGCAGCGGGCCGGCGGCCATGGCCAGCACCAGCGGCACCGCCAGAGGCAGCATGGCCGTGTTGAAGAAGGGGGGGCCGACCGAGATCTTCTGGTCGAAGAGCAGGTCGGCGAACATCGGCCAGAGGGTGCCGGTCAGCACCACCGCCGCCATGGAGCAGAGCAGCAGGTTGTTCAGCACCAGCCCGCCCTCCCGCGACAAGGGCGCGAAGACGCCCGTGGGCGTCATGGACGGCGCGCGCCAGGCGAAGAGGGCGAAGGCGCCGCCGATATAGAGGCCCAGCAGGGCGAGGATGAAGACGCCGCGCTCCGGGTCGTTGGCGAAGGCATGGACGGAGTTCAGCACGCCGGAGCGGACGAGGAAGGTGCCCAGCAGCGACATGGCGAAGGCCAGCAGCGCCAGCAGCACCGTCCAGATCTTCAGCGCCTCGCGCTTTTCGACCACGGTGGCGGAATGCAGCAGGGCGGTGCCGGCCAGCCAGGGGAGGAGGGACGCGTTCTCGACCGGGTCCCAGAACCAGTAGCCGCCCCAGCCCAGCTCGTAATAGGCCCACCAGGAACCGAGCGCGATGCCCAGCGTCAGGAAGGCCCAGGCGGCGAGTGCCCAGGGGCGCACCCACCGGCCCCAGGCGGCATCCACCCGGCCTTCCAGCAGGGCGGCCACGGCGAAGGCGAAGGTGACGGCATAGCCGACATAGCCGAGGTAGAGCAGCGGGGGATGGAAGGCGAGGCCGGGGTCCTGCAGCACGGGGTTCAGCCCCTGCCCGTCCGGCGCCGGCGGCCATATGCGGCCGAAGGGATTGGAGGTGGCGAGGATGAAGGCCAGGAAGCCGGCGGCGATCAGCCCCAGCACCGCCAGCACCCGCGCCTGCAGCGCGGTGGGCAGCCCCCGGCCGAAGCCGGCCACCGCGCCCGCGCAGAGCGCCAGGGTCAGCACCCAGAGGACCATCGAGCCCTCATGATTGCCCCAGGCGCCCGCCAGCTTGTACAGCATGGGCTTGGTGGAGTGGCTGTTCTGCACCACCCCCACCACGGTGGTGTCGTTCACCGCGAAGACATAGAGCAGCGCGCCGAAGGCTGCGGCGCTGGCCAGCAGCAGGCCGCCGGCCAGCGGCGGGGCGGCGGCCATCAGCCGCCCGTCGCCCCGCGCGGCGCCCCAGAGCGGCAGCACAGCCAGCGCCAGAGACAGCGCCATGGCCAGCGCCAGCGCGAAATGTCCGAGTTCCGCGATCATCCGCCTTGCCTCGGCATACCGGCGGCGGCCTGAGGCTCCACCGCCTGCGGGTCCAGCCGGTTCCAGGAAGCGGCGGGGGGCGGGGCGCCCTTCTCCGGCTCCCAGTGGCCGGTGCGCTTCAGGGCATCGGCCACCTCGGGCGGCATATAGGTCTCGTCGTGCCGGGCCAGCACCTCGCTGGCGCGGAACAGCCCGTCATCGCCCAGCTTGCCCAGCGTCACCACGCCCTGGCCTTCCCGGAACAGGTCCGGCAGCACGCCGACATAGACCACGGGCACCGTGGCCGGGCCGTCGGTCACGATGAAGCGCGCCTCCGGCCGGCCCTCGGGCGAGACGGATTTCCTCACGCTGCCGGCCTCGACCAGCCCGCCCAGGCGGAAGGCGCGTTCGGGCCCCGGATGCTTCTGGGCGATCTCGCTGGGGGCCAGGAAGAAGACCAGATTGTCCTGAAAGGCGGTCAGGGCCAGTGCCGCGGCGCTGCCGAGGCCGAGGCCACCCAGCAGCAGCATCCAGATCCGCCGCTTCTTGCGCGAGAGACTCATGCCGCTTCCGTCCGCTCCTTATGCCGGCCCGGGCCGGGCCGTGCGGCCCCGCGCGCCGGGCGGGCGCAGTTTCTCGAGTGCCGCCAGCCGGCGCCTCGCGGCGGACTGGCGGCGCAGCGTGTCCGCCAGCAGCACCCCGAAGAGCAGCGCCGCCAGCCCCCAGGCGGCGGCGACATAGGTCCAGTGCTGGTTCATGCCACGCTCTCCTGCCGCCGCGCCTGGGCGATCTGGAGCTGGCGGATGCGTTTTTCCATGACCGCGGCACGGGTGCGGGCCAGCACCAGGGCGGCGAAGAGGAAGGTGAAGCCCAGGGCGCAGGCCAGCAGGGGGTAGAGCAGGTCCACATGCAGGCTGGGCCCGCCCATGCGCGCCACCGAGGCCGGCTGGTGCAGGGTATTGAAGAAGTCCACCGAGAACTTGACCACGGGCAGGTTGATGGCACCGATCAGCGCCAGGATGGCCCCGGCCCGGGCACCGCGCTCATCCTCGTCGAAGGCGCGCACCAGGGCGGCGTGGCCGACCCAGAGGAAGAACAGGACCAGCACGCTGGTCAGCCGGGCGTCCCAGACCCACCAGGTGCCCCACATGGGTCGGCCCCAGAGGCTGCCGGTGGCAAGGCAGAGCGCCGTGACGGCCGCGCCCACCGGAGAGAGCTCCCGCGCCAGCAGGTCGGCCAGCGGGTGGCGCCAGATCAGCGCGGTGGCGGAGGCCAGGGCCAGCCCGGCATAGCCACCCATCGCCAGCCAGGCCATGGGGACATGGAGATACATGATCCGCACCGTCTCGCCCTGCTGCCAGTCCGGCGGGGAGAAGGCGAGCCCCCAGGGGATGCCGATGGCCAGCCCCAGCGCCGCCAGCCCCCAGAGCCAGGGCAGCACCCGGCCGGAGAGACGCAGGAAACGGCCGGGATTGGCGAAGCGGTGGAGGCCGCTGGCGGCGCGGGGCGCCAGGGCGGGTTTCGGCGCGTCGCGGGTGGGGGAGGGGGCTGAGGGCGCGTTCACGGTGCGCAACCTAGTCCATATCGGGGGGGTGCGGAAACGGCCCGGTGCGTAACCCCGTGTTGCACGGGGGCCAGGGCGCCGCGGCCATTGAAGCGGAGGCCGGGCGGCGGTAGTCCAGTCCCACAGGATCTCGCAGGAAGGAACGGCCTCATGCTCTTCGCCATCATCTGCCAGGACAAGCCCGGCGCGCTGGAATTGCGGCTGGCGACGCGGCCGAGCCACCTGGAATACCTGGACGGCCAGGCCGAGGTCGTCGTGCAGGGCGGCCCGGTGCTGGATGCCGAGGGCAAGCCCTGCGGCAGCCTGCTGCTGGTGGACGTGGCCGACCAGGCCGCCGCCGAGGCCCTGGCCGCCGGCGACCCCTATGCCAAGGCCGGGCTGTTCGAGAGCGTCACCATCCGGCCCTTCCGCTCCGTCTTCAAGGACGGCATGCGCATCGGCTGAGGCGCGGCCATGGCCTACTGGCTGGTGAAGTCGGAGCCCGATGCCTTCTCCTGGCAGCAGCAGGTGGAGAATGGCGTCGAGCCCTGGACCGGGGTGCGCAATGCCCAGGCCGCCAAGTTCCTCCGCTCCATGGCGGTAGGCGACCGCGCCTTCTTCTACCACTCCAATATCGGCAAGGAGATCGTCGGCGTGGTGGAGGTGGCGCGCGCCGCCTATCCCGACCCGACGGAGGAGAGCGGGCGCTGGGCCTGCGTCGACATGCGCGCCGTCGCGCCCATGCCGAAGCCGGTGACGCTGGCCGCCATCAAGGCGGAGCCGGGGCTGGAGGGGATCGGGCTGGTGCGCCAGTCCCGCCTTTCCGTCATGCCGATCTCGGATGACCACTGGGCGCTGCTCTGCCGGATGGGAGAGTGGCGGGACCCGTGAGCCTGGTGCCCCTCTGCCGGCTGGAGGATATCCCGAACGGGCAGGCACGGGGCTTCGGCGCGCTCTTCGCCGTGCGGCGGGGCGCGCGGGTCTTCGTCTATGTGAATGCCTGCCCGCATATCGGCGTGTCGCTGGAGATCATGCCCGACCGCTTCCTGGACCACCGCGGCACCGCCATCATCTGCGCCCTGCACGGGGCGCAGTTCCGCATCGAGGACGGCTTCTGCACCCACGGTCCCTGCGCCGGCGACAGCCTGGAGGCCGTGCCGGCGGAAGTGGATGCCGAGGGTGTGGTGCGCGTGCCGGAGGATGCCGGCCTTTAGGTCACGGGCCGGCCCGATCCGACGCGCCTACCGCACCGGCAGGTCCCAGATCTCATCCGCGTATTCGCGGATGGTGCGGTCGGAGGAGAACCAGGCGACATTCGCCGTGTTCAGCACCGCGCTGCGCCACCACTCGGCCGGCTGCCCCCAGCGCTGCGCCACCTGCCGCTGCGTGGCGACATAGCTGGCGAAATCGGCGGTGACGAGGAAGTTGTCATGCGCCAGCAGCCCCTCCACCAGGGCACGGTAACGGTCCGGCTCCTCTGGCGAGAAGACGCCGGACGCGATGGCGTCCAGCACGCCGCGCAGCTCGTCATTGCCGGCGACGGCGGCGCGGGCATCGTAGCCATCCCGCCGCAGCGGCCCGGCTTCGCTGGCCCTCAGGCCGAAGATGAAGATGTTCTCAAGGCCGACCCGCTCACTGATCTCGATATTGGCGCCATCCAGCGTGCCGATGGTGAGGGCGCCGTTCAGCGCGAATTTCATGTTGCCGGTGCCCGAGGCCTCCAGCCCGGCGGTCGAGATCTGCTCGGACAGGTCGGCGGCGGGCATGATGCTCTCCGCCAGCGTCACGTTGTAGTTGGGGATGAAGACGACGCGCAGCAGGTCGCGCACCGTGGGGTCGCTGTTGATGACCTTGCCCACGTCATTGGCCAGGCGGATGATCAGCTTCGCCTGGTGGTAGCTGGGCGCCGCCTTGCCGGCGAAGATCTTCGTCTGCGGCACCCAGCTGCCCATGGGCTGGGCGCGCATCGAGTTGTACAGCGCGACCGTGTGCAGGATGTTCAGCAGCTGCCGCTTGTATTCGTGGATACGCTTGACCTGCACGTCGAAGAGGCTGGCGGGGTCGAGCATGACGCCCGTCCGCGCCCGCACCAGCCGGGTGAGGGACTCTTTCGCCTTGCGGCGTTGCGCGGCGAAGGCTCGCTGGAAGGCTGCGTCGCGCGCATAAGGCGCGAGATCGGCCAGCCGCTCCGGCTCGTCCAGCACCCGGGGACCGATGGTCTCCACGATCAGGCTGGTCAGGCCGGGATTGGCGCGCATCAGCCAGCGGCGGAAGGTGATGCCGTTGGTCTTGTTGGTGATGCGCCCCGGGCAGACACGGTCCAGCTCGGCGAAGACGGTGCTGCGCATCAACCCCGTGTGCAGGGCCGAGACGCCATTGATCTTGTGCGAGCCGACGAAGGCCAGATGGCCCATCCGCACGCGCCGCCCGTGATGCTCGTCGATCAGCGAGACGGCGGAGAGCAGCGCGTCATTCGCGCCCTGCTGCCGGGCCTTCTCCAGATGCCGCGCGTTGATCAGGTAGATGATCTGCATGTTGCGCGGCAGCAGCCGCTCCATCAGCGCGACGGGCCAGCTCTCCAGCGCCTCCGGCATCAGGGTGTGGTTGGTATAGGAGAAGGTGGCGCGGGCGATGTCCCAGGCCCTGTCCCATTCCACCCCCTGCACATCCACCAGCAGCCGCATCAGCTCCGCCACGCCGATGGCGGGGTGGGTATCGTTGAGCTGGACGGCCACCTTCTCGGCCAGGGTGGCGATATCGCCATACAGCCGGAGATGCCGCTGGATCAGGTCCTGCAGCGAAGCGGAGGCGAAGAAATATTCCTGTCGCAGCCGCAATTCCTGCCCGGCCGCATTCTCGTCGCCGGGATAGAGCACGCGGGAGATGGCCTCCGCCTGCATCCGCGTCAGCTGCGCGCCGACATGGTCGCCGCTGTTGAAGGCATCGAGATGCAGCGGGTCGGTGGCGCGGGCGGACCAGAGGCGTAGCGTATTCACCCAGTGGCCGCGCCACCCCACCACCGGCGTGTCATAGGCGATGGCGCGCACCACCTCGCCGGGGTGCCAGACCAGCCCGCCATCCGGGCGCCGCACGACATGCCCGCCGAAGCCGATGTCGTAGGTGATGCCGGACCGCTCGAACTCCCAGGGATTGCCGAGGGAGAGCCAATCCTCCGGCACTTCCATCTGCCGGCCATCCTGGATCAGCTGGCGGAAGAGCCCGTTCTCGTAGCGGATGCCGTAGCCGACGGCGGGGATGCCGATGCTGGCCATGCTTTCCATGAAGCAGGCGGCCAGGCGCCCGAGGCCGCCATTGCCCAGGGCCGCGTCCGGCTCCTGCGCGCAGACCTCCTCCAGATCGACGCCCACGCCATCCAGCGCCTGCCGCATGGCTTCCGTCAGGCCCAGATTGCCCAGCGCGTCAGAGAGCAGCCGGCCGATCAGGAACTCCATCGAAAGATAGCAGACGCGTTTATGGCCCTGCGCCACCGTTTCGTCGTTGGAGGCACGCCAGCGGTCCACGATGCGGTCACGAGTGGCGAGAGTGGCGGCCAGGAACCAGTCGCGCGCGCTCGCGCGCTCGGCGCGCCCGCCGACTTCGTAGGTCAGCTTGGACAGGATGTCCTGGCGCAGCGCCTCGGCTTCGGCGGTGATCTCCATCGCCATGCTGTCATCTGTCACGCGGCGAGATCCTCTCGTTCGGGCGGAGCCGCCCCGTCCCTATAATCCCCGCGTGTCGAGACTATGGCGTTTTGACGCCCGGGTCGCCGGAGCCGGGCCGTCCCGGCTCGGCTGCGGATGCGGCCGGTGCGGGGGAGCCTGACGGGGCCGGCAGCACCACAATAACGACGCTACGGGCCTCCCGGTTCTCGGTCCGGCGGCTGAAGCCGGGATTGCGGGCTTCGGCGCGGATACGGTCGCGCTCGATGCCATGGCTGACCGAGAGCATTTCCGCCACCTCCCGCGCCCGGCGGGCAGCCAGCTCGGTGGTGGTGCTCTGCCCCCCCTCCCGCGTGGCATGGCCGAGGACGCAGATATTGCGCCGGGGATCGGCGGCGGCGAGGGCGGCGGCGGCGGCCACGGGGGTGCGGGCGGCGGCGGCCGGCCGGGAGCTGCGGGCGGGGAAGGGCACCTCGAAGACGTCATCCTCCAGCTGCTCGGCGCCGATGCAGCGGAAATCGCGCGGCTGCCCCTGCGCCGGGGCGGCGGCCAGCAGCGGCAGGAGCAGCGGCAGGAGCAGGGGCAGCATGCGCTTGGTCATGGGGGGTGCGGACCTTCAGGCCGGGGCCAGCAGGCCGGCGCCGGTCAGGCGTTGCAGCAGGGTGGGCGCATCCACGCCGGGATGGGCGGCACGCAGCTCGGCCTCCGCCACATCGGGCCGGGACAGCAGCCAGGCCGTGGCCTCGGCCTCGGCGGGAAGCAGGGGCAGGGTGGCATTGGGGCCCTTCAGCTGCCATTCGGCGCCGCGCCGCACGGGCTTGGCGCCATTGACCAGCACGCGGAAGGTGGTGCCTTCGGCGGCTTCCTCCGGAATGCCGGGGGCGCCGGCCTGGGCCAGGCCACGGGCGGCCAGCAGGTCGTTGCCGCCACGGCGGTAGCGGTAATCCGCCACGAACTTGCCCAGCACATCCATTACCTTCGGGTCCCGCGTCAGTTCGGAAAGGCGCTGCCCGAGCTGGGCGGCGCGGCTGGTCAACGCGAAGCGGGCGGCGGCGGTTCCATCCTGGCGCGGCAGCGGCTGGCGGAAAGCGGCGTCGTAGATGGCGCGCTCCAGCAGGATGTTCATGAGGTCCATGCCCAGCGGCGCATGCACGCCATAGGCGATATGGACGGAGGCCGGTGCCTCGGCCAGGGCGTCATGGTACCAGCCGCGCGGCAGGTAGAGCAGGTCGCCGGTCTTCACCAGCACCTTGGCGCGCAGCTTGCCCTTGGCGCGGTCGTGGTGCTCCTGCCCCAGGCCCTTGAAGACGGGGTGGGCGATCGGCCACTCGGCGCGGCCTTCCCAGATGTTCCAGTATTTCTCGCCCTCGACCTGCACGGCCCAGACGTCATGCGTGTCGAAATGGGAATGGAAGGCCTTATGGCTCTGCCAGGAGATGTAGACATTGGCCTGGGCCTTGCCGAGGCCCGCCGCTTCCAGCGCATCCGAGACGCTGGCGAGGCCGGGGGAGAGGCTGTCCACGTCGTTCATGACGACCGAGGCGCCGCGGCCGACCCATTGCGCCACCAGCGCGGAATCCGGCTGCATCACGGGCGCCCCGTCGCGGCTGGTGGCGCGGGTGCAATACTGCTCCGGCGGCACCGCCACGCCCTCCCGCACCAGCTTCAGCGACTGGCTGGACCAGATATGCGTCTGGTCCAGCAGCCGGTTGATGCCGCGCCAGGACAGCACCTGGGCGAATTTCGCCGGGCTGCCCGGGATGTGCAGGGGCTGCTTGTCATAGTACTCGGCGAAGAACTGTTCCGGCGTGATGGGCGCCAGGAGGTCGGCCAGCGTCATGCTCATGCCCTCAGCTTAGGGTTGGATGCTGCCCCTTGAGAATGCGCCACCTGCATGAATTTACGAGCCACTGCGTATCGAAGGCGCTTCCCTGGCTTGAAGCGGGACCGCTGCGGCCCGATCCTCAGCAGCAGTGATACGAACGTCAGGGGACTGATGATGCCGGAAGGATTGAGCGGTGCCGCCACCAGTGAGGGTGGAGCCCGTGCCGAGTTGCTGCGCGCGGCGGCGGAGACGCTGCGGCGCCAGGCGCCGGCGCTGCCGGAGGATGCCGTCCTGCTGCTGCATCACCTGGCCGCTGCCCTGCCGACCGAGGAGCTGGCGGCCGAGCCGGCGGAGCGCCTCGCCGCCGCCGCCGCCAGCCTCTACGCCCATGCCGCGCAGCGCCGGCCGGGCGAGGCCAAGGTGCGCCTGACGCCGCCCGGGCCTGGCCGGGGCGGCGCGGCACTGGCGGAAATCGTCACGGACGACATGCCCTTCCTGGTGGACAGCGTGCTGGCGGCGCTGGCCCTCTCCGGCCGCAAGGTGCGGCGGCTGCTGCACCCCGTGCTGCGGGTGCGGCGGGATGCGGAGGGCCGGCTGCTCGGGCTCGGTGCGGCCGAGGGCAAGGCCGAGAGCATGATGCATGTGGAAATCGCCCCCGGCCTGCTGCGCCTGACCGGCGAGCACCGGGCGCCCGTAGAGAACTGGGAGGCGGTGGAGACCGCGCTGCGCCAGGCCATGGCCGATGTGCGGCTGGCCGTGACGGATTACCCGGCCATCCTCAAGCGGCTGGAGACGGCGGAGCGGGAAATCGCCGGCTCGGCCGAGGCCGCCCCGGCCCAGGCCTTCCTGCGCTGGATGGCCGAGGAGAATTTCGTCTGCCTCGGCCACCGCCTGCTGCGGCTGGAGCCGGAGGTGGCCGCCGAGGACGGGCTGGGCCTGCTGCGCGACGAATCCCTCCCGGTCTTCGACACGCTGCGCGACCTCAAGGCCATTCCCGCCGCCGTGCTGGCGCAGCTGCGGGACGGCGTGCCCCTGACCGTCGCCAAGGCCAATATGCGGGCGCGGGTGCACCGGCCGCAGCATGCGGATGTGGTGGCCACGCGCGTCTTCGGCGCCGATGGGCGGGTGGTGGCCATCCGCCTCTTCCTCGGCCTCTTCGCCGCCGCCGCCTATAACCGCAACCCCCGCAGCATCCCCTGGCTCTCCGCCAAGGTGGAGCGCATCCTGGCCGCCGCCGGCGTGGCCGGGGACAGCCATGACGGCCGCGCCCTGCGCAACATCCTCGACACCTGGCCGCGCGACGAGCTGTTCCAGGCCGATGAAGCCGCCATCCTCGATGGCGCCCGGCGGGCACTCGACCTCTCCATCCGTCCGCGCGCCGCGCTGGTGCTGCGGCGCGACCCCTTCGAGCGCTTCGTCTCCGCCATCGTCTGGCTGCCGCGGGACACCTTCGACACGCGGCTGCGGGAGGCGGTGGGCGGCATCCTCGCGCGCGCCTTCGGCGGCCGGCTCTCGGCCTTCCATATCGCGCTGGGGGACGGGCCGCTGGCGCGGGTGCACTACGTGCTCGGTACCACCCCCGGCGCCGTGCCGGTTGTGGATGACGCCGCGCTGGAAGCCGCCATCGGCCAGGCCGCGCGCTCCTTCACCGACCGCCTGGCCGAGGCGCTGACCGCCGAGCTGGGCGAGGCGCGCGCGGCCGATACCCTGTCCCGCTGGTCCGATGCCTTCTCGGGCTTCTACGCCGCCCATACCGGCACCACGACGGCGGTGGCGGATATCCAGATGGCGGAGGCGGCGCTGGCCAGCGGCCATCCCAGCGCGCGGCTGGAACGCGCGCCGGGTGCCGGGCCGCGCGTGCTGTCGCTGCGGCTGGCCAATCCCGGCGGCCCGCTGCCGCTGGCCGATGTGCTGCCGCTGTTCGAGAGCCTGGACCTGCGTGCCATCGAGGAGACGCCGCACAACCTCTCCCTCCCGGGCGGCAGCCGTGTGGTGCTGCATGTCTTCGCGCTGGAAGCCGGCGCCGATCTCACGGAGGCGCGCTTCCCGGCAATGCTGGAGGCGCTCTCCGCCCTGCTGGAAGGGCGGGCGGAGGCCGACGGCTTCAACCGTCTGGTGGCCCGCGCCGGCCTCTCCTGGCGTGAGGCCTGGCTGTTGCGCGCCCTCTTCCGCTGGCTGAAGCAGGTGGGCTTCGCCTTCGCGCAGGGCTCGGTGGAAGCCGCGCTGGCGGCGGAGCCGCGCGCCGCGCGGTTGCTGGTCGCGCTGTTCCAGTCCCGTTTCGATCCCGCCCGCCCCCGCGAGGCCCAGGCCGAGCAGGCCATCGAGGCCGAATGGTCGGCGCTGATGGAGCAGATCGAGGATCCGGATGCCGACCGCATCTTCTCCCGCCTGCGGCTGGTGCTGGATGCGGTGCTGCGCACCAATTTCCATCAGGACAAGCCCTATCTCTCGCTGAAGATCGACAGTGCCGCGGCCGGCGAGATGCCGAGCCCGCGCCCCTGGCGCGAGATTTTCGTGCATGCCCCCCACATGGAGGGCTGCCATCTGCGCGCCGGCGCGGTGGCGCGCGGCGGCATCCGCTGGTCCGACCGGCGGGAGGATTTCCGCACGGAGATCCTGGGGCTGATGAAGGCGCAGCGGCTGAAGAACGCCGTCATCGTGCCGACCGGCGCCAAGGGCGGCTTCGTCCTCAAGGGCCATGTGCCGCCGGCCAGCGACCGCGAGGCTTTCATGGCCACCGGCATCGCCGCCTATACGACGCTGATCCGCGGCATGCTGGACATCACCGACAACCTGCGCGGCGAGGAGGTGGTGCCGCCGCCCGACCTGGTGCGGCGCGATGGAAACGATCCCTATATCGTTGCCGCCGCCGACAAGGGCACGGCCAAGTTCAGCGACCTCGCCAACAGTCTGGCGCAGGAATACGGCTTCTGGCTGGGCGATGCCTTCGCCAGCGGCGGCAGCCAGGGCTACGACCACAAGGCCATGGGCATCACCGCCCGCGGCGCCTGGGTGATGATCGCCCGCCACTTCGCCGAGTTCGGCCACGACATCCAGGCCGAACCCTTCAGCTGCGTCGGCGTGGGCGACATGTCCGGTGACGTCTTCGGCAACGGGCTGCTGGTCTCGAGGCAGACGAAGCTGATCGCGGCCTTTGATCACCGCCACATCTTCATCGACCCCGATCCGGACCCCGCGACCAGCTATGAGGAGCGCGCCCGCCTCTTCGCGCTGCCGCGTTCCTCCTGGGCCGATTACGACGTGCGCAAGGTGAGCGAGGGCGGTGGCGTCTATCCGCGCAATGCCCGCTTCATCCCCCTCTCCGACCGCGCGCGGGAGGTGCTGGGGATCGAGGAGCAGAAGCCGGACCCCGCCACCGTCATGCGCGCCATCCTGCGCGCGCCCGTGGACCTGCTCTATTTCGGCGGCATCGGCACCTACATCAAAGCCGGCACGGAGACCCAGGCCGAGGCCGGGGACCGCGCCAACGACGCCATCCGCATCGACGGGCGGGAAGTTCGGGTGCGCGTGATCGGGGAGGGCGCCAACCTGGGCGTCACCCAGGCCGGCCGCATCGAGGCCGCGCGCCAGGGTGCGGGCGGCGCCGGGGTGAAGCTGAACACCGACGCGCTGGACAATTCGGCCGGTGTCTCCACCTCCGACCATGAGGTGAACATCAAGATCCTGCTGGCGGACGTGCAGGCTGCCGGCGCCATCACCCCGCAGCGCCGCGATGCCTTGCTGCGGGAGATGACGGATGAGGTCGCGGCCCTGGTGCTGCGGGACAATTCCGAGCAGTCCCTGGCCATCAGCCTGGAGGAAGCGGCGGGGGCGGAGGCGCTGCCCGCCCATGCGGCGCTGATCGCCCGGCTGGAATCCGTGGGCCTGCTGGACCGTGCCGTGGCCGGCCTGCCCGATGCCGGCGTCATCGCCGACCGTGCCGCCGCCGGGGAAGGGCTGTGCCGGCCCGAGCTGGCTGCACTGCTGCCCTTCACAAAGCTCTGGCTGACCGAGGCGATCGAGGCCAGCACGCTGCCGGACGACCCGGCCCTGGCGCCGCTGCTGCAGGCCTATTTCCCGCAGCCGCTGCAACGGGAATTCCCGGAGGCCATCGCCCGCCACCGGCTGCGCAGGGAACTGCTGGCGACCATCCTGGCCAATCTGGTGGCCAACCGCCTGGGCCCGGCAGAGCTGGCACGGCTGGCCACCGGCACGGAGCCGGCCGAGGTGGTGCGCGCCGCCATCCTGGCCGACCGCCTGCTGGGGCTGGATGCCGCGGCCCAGGCCGCCGATGCGGCGCCCGCCCCCGCCACCGCGCGGCGGGATGCGGCGCTGGCCATCCGCCAGCTGCATGCCGCCGTGGCGCGGGACCTGCTCAGCCTGCCCGGCCAGGGTGGGCTGGAGGAGGACCTCGCCGCCCTGCGCCCGGGGATCGATGCCCTGGCCGCGGCCGAGATGGAAGCCGCTGCCGGTGATCCCACCGCCAGCGCCCTGCAGGCGGCAGGCCTGCCGGAACAGGTGGCGCGCCTGGCCGCCGCCGCGCCCTCGCTGGAGGCCGCGCCCGCCATCGTGCGGCTGGCCGCCACCGCCGGTGTGTCGCCGGCCCAGGCCGGTGCCGCCTGGCATCAGGCAGGGGAGGCTTTCCACCTGCCGGCCCTGCGCCTTTCGGTTAGTCAGGCCACGGCCCCCGGTCCCTTCGGGGCTCGTGCCAAGGCGGCGCTGCTGGACGACCTGACGGCATTGCAAGCCCGGCTGGCGGTGGCGCAACTGCGCGGCACCGCCTTGCCGGATGCCGAGGCCGTGGCACGCACGGCACAGGAAGCCTCCGCCCGGCCGGATCTGGCGGCGGTGACGGTGGCGGTGCGGGAGATCGGGCGGATCCTCGGCTGATCGGGCGTGGCCAGGGGCTCTGCCCCTGGACCCTGGCAGAGGGCTCTGCCCTCTGCACTCCCGCCGGGGTGGAAACTCCACCCCGGACCCCGGTTCGGGTTTTGCCGGGTGCTTCGGCTCCCCGGCGCGGCGATGCCCGTCAGCGTTCAAGATCTTCGAAAAAGGCCGCGCGAGCTGAGGCCGCAGGCGCCGGAGGTCATCGACCTCCGGCGCACCCGACCCTGCCCCCTGCGCCAGACGGACGGCGGGGGGCTGGGGTGACACTGTCACCTCAGCGGGGAGGTCTGGAGGGGCAGTGCCCTCCGGCGTCTGGCCCGTGAGAAACCCCAAGCCTTGCCCTGGCTTTTCCCTCTGGTCCTGACCGGGCACACTCCCGCGGATCACCACGAAGGATGAGCCGATGTCGCGAAAGGCCTGGGCCTGGGCGTTCTATGACTGGGCCAATAGCGCCTTTCCCACGGTCGTCTCCACCTTCGTCATTGCCGCCTATGTCGCGCAGGGCGTGGCGGCGGACCCGGCCACGGGGCAGGCCATGTGGGGCTGGATGCAGACGCTGGCGGGCATCGCCATCGCGTTGCTCTCCCCCGTGCTGGGGGCGGTGGCGGATGCGGGCGGGCGGCGGCGGTTGATGCTGCTGGCCTGCATCCTCTTCACGGCCTTCTTCACCGCACTGATCTGGTTCACCGAGCCGCAGCCGCAGGATGCGGTCTGGGCGCTGGTCTGCGTCGGCCTGGCGACGGTGGGGTTCGAGCTGGGGACGGTCTTCTACAATTCCATGCTGCCGCAGGTGGCGCCGCCGGAGCGGCTGGGGCGGGTGTCCGGCCTGGCCTGGGGGCTGGGCTATGCGGGCGGGCTGGCTTGCCTGGCGGTCTGCCTGCTGCTGCTGGTGCTGCCCGATCCCTCGCCGCTGGGACTGGACCGGGGGCAGGCGGAGCATGTCCGCGCCACGGCGCTGCTCGTGGCGGCCTGGATGCTGTTCTTCGGCTGGCCGGTGCTGCTGGCCCTGCCGGACCCGCCCCCACCGCGCCCACGCTGGGGGGAAGCGGCGCGGCGTGGGCTGGCCGAGATCGGCGGCGTGCTGCGCGGCCTGCCACGGCACCCCGCCATGGCGCGCTTTCTGGTGGCGCGGCTGTTCTATACGGACGGGCTGAACACGCTCTTCGCCTTCGGCGCCATCTATGCCGCGGGCGTCTTCGGCATGAAGTTTGAGGAGATCCTGCTCTTCGGCATCGCGCTGAATGTCACGGCCGGGCTCGGGGCCGCCGGCTTCGGGATGCTGGAGGACCGGATAGGGGCGAAGCGCACTATCCTGGTGGCGCTGGGCTGCATCATCGTGATCGGCCTGGGCCTGGTGCTGGTGCAGAGCAAGACGGTGTTCTGGGGGCTGGCCATGGTCCTGGGGCTGTTCATGGGGCCGGCGCAATCGGCTTCCCGCAGCCTCATGGCGGCCCTGGCGCCGCCGCGGGAGGCTTCCGCCTATTTCGGCCTTTTCGCGCTCTCGGGGCGCATCACCGGCTTCCTGGGGCCGGCCACCCTGGCGGCGGTGACGGCCATGACAGGCAGTCAGCGCCTGGGCATTGCGACCGTGCTGGTCTTCCTGGCACTGGGAGCGGCCATCCTGGCGACGATGCAGGTGCCGGCGCCAAGGCGCTGATGGGTGTTGTCAGTCCATCTGTCAGATGGCATCCCATCTAATGGGATCGCATTTATTAGGAGCGCCGCCATGTCCCAGGACCTCCTCCGTGGCCGGTTGCCGATGCTGATCGGCCATGCGGCGCGGCAATGGCGTCGCGCCCTGGACCGCCGCCTGCAGCCCTTCGGCTTGTCCGAGGCCACCTGGCGGCCGCTGCTCCACCTCTCCCGCGCGCAGGCGCCGATGCGGCAGAAGGAGCTGGCGGCCTCGCTGGGGCTCGACGGCTCCTCCGTCGTGCGGCTGCTGGATGCCTTGCAGGCCGCCGGCTTCATCGAGCGGCGGGAGGAGGAGGCCGACCGCCGCGCCCGCGCCATCGTGCTGATGCCAGCCGGCCATGCCATCGTCGCGCAGGTCGAGGCGGTGGCGCGTCAGGTTCGCGACGCCACCCTGGCCTGCCTCTCCGAGCAGGAGATCGGGACGGCGCATGACGTGCTCGACCGCATCTGCCGCACCCTTTCCGAAGCGGCGGAGGAAGCCGCGCCATGACCGCGCATGCGGGGGCGGAGGCGACCGAGGTGCCGGCGGCGCCCCGGCCGCATGTGCCGCTCTGGTTGCTGGCGCTGCTGACCTTCAGCGGCACCGTGGCCATGCATATCTTCGTGCCGGCACTGCCGTCGGCGGGCCGAGACCTGGGCGCCAGTGCCGGGGCGATGCAGATGACGGTCAGCCTCTACATCCTTGGGCTGGCCTTCGGGCAGCTCGTCTATGGGCCACTGTCGGACCGCTATGGCCGCCGCCCCGTGCTGATGATCGGGCTGACGCTCTATACCCTCTCCGGCCTCGCCGCGGCCCTCGCGCCGGACGCGCAGGCGCTGATCGCGGCAAGGCTGTTCCAGGCACTGGGGGGTTGCGCCGGGCTTGTGCTGGGCCGCGCCATCGTGCGCGACTTGGCGGGGCCGCAGGAGGCCGCGCGCCGGCTGGCACTGATGAACCTGATGGTGACGCTGGGGCCGGGGCTGGCGCCGCTGCTGGGCGGTGCCATGGCGTCCTCCATGGGCTGGCGCTCGATCTTCGTGCTGCTCTGCGGGCTGGGCGCCGTCAATTTCCTCTTCGCCTGGCGCATGCTGCCGGAGACGGGGCGGCGGGCAGCCAACTTGGGCGGCACGACGCTGATGCGGAACTATCTGCGCCTGCTCCGCTCCCCGACCTTCCTGGGCTATGCGCTGGGCGGCGGCTGCGCGACGACCTCGATGTATGCCTTCATCGCCTCAGCTCCCTTCATCTTCGTCAATGAGCTGCGCCGCCCGGCCGAGGAGGTAGGCATCTATCTCGCCATCATGATCGGCGGCGTCTGGCTGGGCAGCGTGCTGGCCAGCCGGCTGATGAGTGGGGCGGCGATCGGGCGGGTCATGGTGCGCGCCAATCTGCTGAGCCTGCTGGGGGCCGCGCTCTTCCTGGGGGCGGCGCTGTCGGGGCGGTTGAGTGTCGCCTGGGCGGTGGCGCCGATCTTCATCTTCACGCTCGGCGCCGGCATCGCCAGCCCGGCGGCGCTGACCCAGGCCATCGGCGTCAATCCGCAGGTCATCGGCTCGGCCTCCGGCCTCTATGGCTTCATACAGATGGCGGTGGGTGCGATCTGCACGGCACTGGCCGGGATCGGTGGCGATCCGGCACTGGCGGCGGGGTTGGTACTGGTGGGCTCGGGGCTGGTCGCGCAGCTGGGCTTCTGGGTGGCGATGCGCGAGACGGGCGTGACGGCGCGGCGGGAGCCGGCCTGAGCACCGTCCGGGCCCGGCTTTGAGCCCGTCCCTTCAGCGGAGGTGGCATGGCGGCAACCTGGAACCCTGCCGTATCACGGCCTCGTGCCGCCGCTGGAACTCAGGCCCCACCACGCCGGAACAGACGGGCGAGCCAGGCGCGGAAGCCACCCTGGCCACGCGTGCGACCGATACGCTGCTGCGCCACATGCGGTCGGGGAAAGCTGGGGGGGATGGCGGAGGCGAGGGTGTGCCGCCCGCTATCCTGCGCCGCGACCAGCCTGGCCTCCAGCGCGGCCACCTGCGCCACCGGGGAAGGCGGGTTGGTGGCGGCCAGGCTCTCGGCGGTGGCGGCGGCATCGGCCCAGGCCCCGGCCCGCCGGAGCGCATCGATCACCCGCACCGTCTGTTCGGCATCCAGTGGCGGGCCGCTACGCCAGAGCGCCACGGCATCCAGGCGCCATTCCGAGGCGAGGTCCGGGCGGTTCATGTCATCGGCCACCCAGGCGGCATGCAGCGTGGCTTCGGCCCCCGCATGCAGGGCGCCCGTTTCCTCCAGCACATGCGCCCAGGCCAGGAAGCGGCGGGCCAGCGGGGGATAGCTGGTCTCCGCCACCAGAGCACGGAAAGGGGCGGCGGCCACGGCCTCGGCGGCGGCGGGATGGGCGCGGGCGATGTCCGGCGCGGCATAGGCGCAATGCGGGCATTGCTGCAGCCAGCGGGCCATGGTGCCGCGCAGCGGCTCGCCCGGCCGCAGGTCGAGATCCGGCGCCTGCTCGGGCGGGCCGGGCCGGAAGGGTGGTTGCCGGCTTTCGCCGCCGCAGACGGCGCAACGCACGGAGCCGGCCGCTTGGCCCGCCTCCGACCCGGTGGAGGAAGAGGAACTCGCCATTCGCCTCAAGTTAGGCACGAAGCCCGCCCGCGCGAAGGGGCCGCGGGCGAACTGACGCAATAATCCGCGCCGGGAGGTTGCTCCCAGGGGTTCCGCGGGCCTGCGGCCGGGCCATCCTGTTGCGTGGACGGGCCGGGCCGGGCCACACTCCGGCATGCCCCGCGGAGACCTCTTTCCCGACATCGCGCCCTATGAAACGGGCCTGCTGCCGCTTTCCGGCGGGCACGTCATGTATTGGGAACAGGCGGGTAACCCGCGTGGCCAGCCCGTGCTCTTCCTGCATGGAGGGCCGGGGGCGGGGGCCGGGGCCGTGCACCGCCGCTTCTTCGACCCGCAGCAATGGCGCATCATCATCTTCGACCAGCGCGGCGCCGGCCGCTCCCGCCCGCTGGGAGAATTGCGGGATAATACCACCCCGCATCTGGTGCGGGATATCGAACTGCTCCGGAATTTCCTGGGCGTGGAGCAGTGGCTGCTCTTCGGTGGCTCCTGGGGCTCGACCCTGGCGCTGGCCTATGCCCAGGCGCATCCGGAGAGGGTGACGGGCTGCGTGCTGCGCGGCGTCTTCCTGGGCCGGAAGCGGGAGGTGGAGTGGTTCCTCTACGGCCTCCGCCGCGTCTTCCCGGATGCCTGGACCGAATTCGCCGAGCATGTGCCGGAAGCCGAGCGGGGGGATCTGCTCGGTGCCTATCTGCGGCGGCTCTGCCACCCCGAGCCGGAGGTGCACCTGCCCGCCGCCCGGGCCTGGAGCCAGTATGAGGGCATGTGCAGCACCCTGCTGCCCAGCCCGGACACCGTGGCCAGCTTCGCCCAGGACCGCTCGGCCCTGGGGCTGGCGCGGATCGAGGCGCACTACTTCGCCAATGACCTTTTCCTGCCCCCGGAGGGGCTGCTGGGGGGCATGGGAAGGATCGCGCATATTCCGGCCGAGATCATCCAGGGCCGCTACGACATGGTCTGCCCCGCGGAATCCGCCTTTGACCTGGCAGCCGCCTGGCCACGGGCACGGCTGACCGTGATTCCCGATGCCGGGCACTCGGCGCTGGAGCCCGGGGTGAGGATAGCCCTGGTGGCGGCGGTAGAGCGCTTCCGGCGCCGTAGCTGAAGCCACGGCGAAGGACTGTGGACCGGCGGGCGCGGGAAGGTTAAACCCTTCCCGCTGGAGTCTCCGTAGCTCAGCAGGATAGAGCACAGGATTCCTAATCCTGGGGCCGTGGGTTCGAATCCCGCCGGGGACACCAGCTTCCTCTTGAGAAATGCTCTCCGGACGGGGAGCTACCGCTCAGAAGCCCAGGTTCCGCCTGGATTGGCATAAGGACCTGGGGAGAGCCGAGGTCGGAGAAGGCCGGAATTCTCTCTCCAAATGGCCTAATCTCTCCGAAGCTGGGGACTTAGCCGACTTCCTCTACAAGGTTTAAGTAACTGATCTAATTGCCTTTGCTCTGAGCCGAGGCCGGTGAGAGTTGAAGTTCGAATGCCTCCGCTGCTTAAAAATTTGGCGTGCCAGAATAGCAGGGAGCTAGCATACCGATGCTTCGAAGCCCGTCTGCTCCGCCAGTTCTCATGTGAGCCGTGCTCTCCGCCAGACCAATTGCCGCGCTGAGTGGCAGGTTTCCTGGGGTTTTTGGGGCAGACCTGTTGATCGATAGCGCGTGGAGACGGCGAGAATTCGCTCTCCGGAGGCCCCTTCTCTCCGGACCTCCTGACTTGGCCGTTTTAGTACGGAACTCAAAAACTTGGGTCAAAGGCCGGTTTCAGCGCGGTCGGCACTAGGTAGGGGACTCATTCAGATCCACTCTGTGACGGCGGCGATCAGCGCGAGTGAGGCCAGGTAGTTCTGGGCCAGGCGGTCGTAGCGGGTGGCGACGCGCCGCCAGTTCTTGAGGCGGCAGAACAGGCGCTCGATCTGGTTGCGGCGCCGATAGGCCTGGCGGTCGAGTGGGTAGGGCCTGGTGCGGGTCGCGGTGGAAGGGATGACGGCCTTGATGCGGCGCTCCTTGAGCCAGCGCCGCAGGCTTTCGGCGTCATAAGCCTTGTCTGCGATGAGGCACTTCGGTGCGGCCACGGCCCCGAGCAGTGGCAGCGCCATGCTGATGTCGGCGGTGTTGCCCGGCGTCAGCGCGAAAGCGACCGGTCGGCCGCGATCATCGGCCAGACAATGGATTTTCGAGGTGCGGCCGCCGCGCGAGCGGCCAACCGCCTGCGTCCACTCCCCCCTTTTCCACCCGCGGCCGAGCGGTGCGCCTTCACGTGGGAGCTGTCCAAGCTGAGTTCCTGAGGTATCTCGCCGGAGGCGGCCATCTTCGCGAACAGGCGCTGCCACAGACCACGTCCGGACCACCTGTTGAAGCGATTGTAGATGGTGGTCGGCGGACCGTAGGCCGCAGGCACATCGCGCCAGCGGCAGCCGGTCTTGAGCACGTGCAGGATGCCGCTGATCACCCGCCGGTCATCCACGCGGGGCTTGCCTGGCCTGCCGCGCGGCAGGTGTGGCTCAATGGCAGCCCAAGCCTCATCCGACAGCCAGAACAACCGCGCCATCTCAGCCTCCTGAGCCGTTCAAACCCGTTCAGGAGATAAAACACCAGCAGCGCCAATAAGTTGTATGGGTTCCCTACCTAGACCTCAGGAAATTGGATCCGCACGCCAGCGATCAACCGGTGCTGTCCGGGGCCGCCTTCCTGGCCTCCATCCTCTTGGCCGAGTGCCTCTGCAGCGCGCGACTGATCTGCTTGGCTGACCAGTATCCGCCGCGCGGCGCCGGGATGCCCTTCTCATTCAGGTCGGCCGCAACCCGGGTGCGCAGGTTCCCCCAGCGCCCGAAATACGGATAGCCCAGCAGATCCAGGTCGGTGGTGCCGACCCGGTGATTGCGCTGAAGGAAATCGACGATCTCCTTTACCACCATGTCATCCTTCTCGGCAGCGGTTAGGGTCCGCTTGGCGTTGGCCTTCCGGGTCTGTCCGAATCCACGCTCGCGCAACTCGACCATCTCCGCCTCGAGCCGGTCCATCCGCGCCTGCAACTGCGCGACCACCGCCTCCAACTGGCTCTGACGATCCATCGCCATGCGCACTGCCCTCCATCGCCAGCACCTGCGGACATTTCGTACGAATTGTCCATCTTAGCCTATACTTTGCTGTTGCGGAACGATTTCGCAGTGCCGATACTTCCGGCCGAGCCGCTACCGGAGGATCTCTTGCCCATGTCGCCGCTACCCCCGTACCCTCAAGCATCCTTGTCCTCCTTCGCATCACTGATTGCCCGTGCTGGCGTAGAAGCCGTCCGCAGCCCTGGGACGCTGGTCGGCGCCTCCGGTCGTGATCAGGTCTTCTACATCCCGTTCGAGCACGTCGAGCGTCGAGCCAAGCTGGTCCTGGTCGGCATCACGCCTGGTCCAGAGCAGCTGAAGCTCGCTTACGGGAAGGCGCAGATGCTGCTGCGCGTCGGGCGACCGCATGACGAGGTGCTGCGCCTGGTGAAGCCGCACGGCGCCTTTGGCGGCCAGATGCGCCCAGGCCTCTTGAAGATGCTCGGACATTTCGGCTTCGCGTCCCTGATGGGCGTGAAGGATGAACTAGAGTTCTGGGAAGGATCGCCGCACCTGCTGCACTCGACCTCGGTGGTGCCGCACGCGGCCTTCACCGGCGAGGACATGTTCAACGGCTCCTTCGAGGACGTCATGCGCTCCGCGGCGCTGCGCGAGTGCTTCGAACAGCACTTCCTCCCCGAGCTGGCGCTGCTGCCGCAAGAGGCGGTCTTCATCGCCCTCGGCCCGACGCCGCTGGACGCGCTGGATTACGCTGCGGCGCGCGGCCTCCTGGCCCCGGAGCGCATCCTCGGTGCCCTGGCGCACCCGTCCAAGAGCGGCGGCAGCCAGGTGGACGTCTATCTCGGCCTGCGGGATCCCTCGACGCTGCAGCCCCGCGATCCGGTACGCCACCGCGTGCCCCGACTGCTCGCCGCAGCCGAGCGGATGCGGATCTCGGTCGCCAGGCTCCGGGGGGAGGTGGTCACCCCTGCCGCGCCACCGTCGCCCGTGCCAGTGGTCATCCCGGCCCCGATGAGATCGGCTTCCACACCGCGCTTGGACCCCGCTCCGACGCCAAGGCCGATCGCGACATCCGGCGGCGCCAATAACCGGCTGCACGCCTTCGTCAAACGCGGCAAGAACAAGGGCATGAAGCTGGTGCCGCACATCTACGAGGACGGCTGCTACGTGGTCAGCCCGACTCGCTACGAGGAGGACTATATCCGCGTACCCGCCGACCAGCCCCTGGAGCGGTATCTGCAGCAGGGCCTGCGGCTGCGGATGAGCGCGCGCGTCCACGGCCATAGCCTGATCATGCCGGAGTCCATCTACGGAAGGGACGGGTAATCCGGCGCGAGAGGCGCCACCACACTGAGTTGCTGGCTGGCGTCCGTCGCGGGCGCCGCCTAGCACTACCTGGGCATTTTGTTTGCGTATGATCTGATGGTGTGCGACGCCTCCTGCTGGAGGCGACGATGATGACGAGCATCCTTGGTGGTGGAGCAGATCTGGATCGCTGGCTAGCGCCGTTCCTGGAGGTTCTGGGGCGCAAGACCCGCCGCACCTGGGCACCGCTCTACCTGCGGGGTCTGCTCGGACCCGGCGAGCGCAAGAGCCTGCAGCCGATGGCCGCCCGGCTTGGCTTGGGCGGCCACGACCAGCTGCAGCACTTCATCGCCAGCCCCGCCTGGGATGATGCGCCGCTGTGGTCGGTGCTGGCGCAGCAGGCCGACAAGCTGGTCGGCGGTCCGCAGGCTTGGCTGGTGATCGATGACACGGCGCTGCCTAAGAAAGGCACGATGTCAGTCGCGTGCTGCCGCAGTACTGCGGCCAACTCGGCAAGAAGGCCAATTGCCAATCGCTGGTGTCGCTCACCCTGGCACAGGGCGAGGTGCCTGTTCCGGTCGGTCTACGGCTGTTCCTGCCGGAGAAGTGGACCGATGACCCTGCACGCTGTGCCCAGGCAGGCGTGCCGGAGGCGGCGATGGCGCCGCGAACCAAGGCCGAAATCGCACTGGACGAACTCGACCGGCTGAGGGCGGCGGGCGTGCGGTTCGGCACTGTGCTGGCCGATGCGGGCTATGGCGCAAGTGCGGCGTTCCGGCAGGGCCTGGATGCTCGGGATCTGCGCTGGGCGGTGGGCATCCCGCGCAACCAGAAGGTCTACAGCGCCGCCGTGCAGCTGGTGCCGCCGCAGGGACGGGCTCGTAAGCCAGTGCCGAACGAAGAGCCAGCAGAGGCGGAGAGGGTGTTGGCCTCGCAAACCTGGCGCCGCATCGCCTGGCGGCAGGGTACCAAGGGCGCATTGGCGGCCCGGTTCGCCGCGGCGCGCATCCGGGTGGGCGACGGCGCGGTTTGGGGCAACAACCGGCATCTGCCGGGTGATGAAGCCTGGCTGGTCGGCGAATGGCGCTCTAGCGGCGAGCGGAAGTACTATCTGAGCAACCTGTCCGCCGACACACCGCTGCGGGCGCTGGCGGCCACCATCAAAGGACGCTGGATCTGCGAACAGGCGCACCAGCAGCTGAAGCAGGAACTCGGGCTCGGCCACTTCGAGGGACGGTCCTGGACAGGCCTGCACCGACACGCGTTGATGAGCTGCATCGCCTGTGCCTACCTGCAGCACCTCCGCCTCGCCGCGCACCGCCGGACGAGGCGGGGGGAAAATGCGGCCCCCAATGCCGGGCCCGCCACCCTCACCAAGCCTGCCCGCCGTGCGACGCGCCATTCTCGACCGCCTGTTCAGCCATCTCGTCACGCCGATCCGATGTCCGCACTGCCGACGCAGGTTCCTGTCACCTCATCATAAAATGCCCAGGTAGTGCTAGAGGTTGTTATGGACCTATGGCCTGGTAACGATCAGGTTGCGGGGTATGACTGCCCGCAAGCCGTACCCATCCGATGTGTCTGATGAAGAATGGGCGCTGGTCGCGCCCTATCTGACGCTCCTGCCGGAGGACGTCGGACAGCGGGAGCATTCACTGCGCGAGGTATTCAACGGGCTGCGCTACGTGGTGAAGACCGGCGCGCCCTGGCGCTGGATGCCCAATGACCTGCCACCTTGGGCGGCGGTGTACCAGCAAACGCAGCGCTGGCTGGCGGCAGGCTGCTTCGAGGCGCTGGCCGAGGACCTTCGAACCGTGCTGCGGCTTGCCGCAGGGAGAAAGGCGCAGCCCAGCGCTGCTATCCTGGACAGCCGCACCTTGCGCTCCACGCCGGAGAGCGGCGAACGGGGGGGCTATGACGGCGCGAAGCGGAAGAAGGGCTCGAAGCTGCACCTGGCGGTCGACACACTGGGGCATCTGCTGGCGTTGCACGTCATGCCCGCAAGCGTGGACGACCGGGCCGAAGTCGGACGCCTGGCCCAGGCGGTGCAATCCTCCACAGGGCAAAGTGTTGATCTGGCCTATGTCGACCAGGGGTACACCGGCCGGAAAGCAGCCGATGCCGCGAAAGCCCACGGCATCGAGCTGGAGGTGGTCAGGCTGCCGGAAGCCAAGCGCGGCTTTATCCTGCTGCCGCGACGCTGGGTAGTGGAAAGGTCCTTCGCCTGGGCCACTCGCTTTCGGCGCCTGGTGAAGGACTACGAGCGCTATGCGAGCACTCTGGCCGACCTCCACCTCGTCGCCTTCGCCTGCATCATGCTCAAGCAGGCCGCTCAACTCACAGCAGGTCCCTGAGAAGCACCTCTATTCAGACGCTGACGCCACCACGGCTGCCCGCAAGGTCTCCATCAGATCCCGCGCCGCAGGTGTGAGAAGGCGGTCGCGCCGCTGCAACAGCCCGATCGTGCGGGACACGGTTGGCTGCACCAGGGGAATGCGGACGACCGACTTCGTGGCCTCGCCGAAGAGCGCGGAATCCGGCAGCATCGTGATGCCGGCTCCCGCCGCGACCAGCGCCACGGCGGAGCCGAGGTGACGCACTTCGGTCTGCCAGCTGGCATTGACCTGGGCGCGGCGGAAGGCGGCCTCGATGATGCGCCGGTTCTCGCTCAGGGGGCCGATCGAGATCAGCGGCGCCTGTGCCAGCTCGGCCCAGGCGACGCTCTTGCGGCGGGCCAGGCGATGGTCCCGTGGGCAGACCAGGAAGAACGGCTCCTCCCGCAGGGGCGTCACCTCCAGCTCCCGCCGCTCGGAGCCGATGGCCGCCAGGGCGAAGTCCAGCCGGTTCTCGACCAGCAGGTTGCGGATCTCGGTGGCGGAACTGTCATGGACCACCACGGCCCCGCCCCAGCGCTTGTGGTGGCTGGCCAGTACCGCGCCCAGGTAGCGCACGGCCAGTGTCGGCAGGCAGCCGATCACGATATCCGCTACCGCCGGCCTCGCACCGGCCCGGCGCATGGCATTGCTCAACCTCGCCAGCGCGTCCCGTGCTTCCGGCAGCAGCGTCTCTCCGGCGGGGGTGAGCTGCACCGGCCGGCCAGAGCGTTCCAGCAGCGGTGCCCCGATGATCGCCTCAAGCCGCTGCACGCGCCGCGTCAGGGCCGGCTGGCTCAGCCCGAGCCGCTGCGCCGCGCGGCCGAAGGAGCCGAGGTCAGTGACAGCGAGGAAGGCCTCGAGGCCGGGAAGGTCGAGATGCATGACGCGGAGCAGCATGCACCAAGCTGATCGAACAGTCATCTCGTTGCATTGGACACATCGGCAGAAGTGGCGGCACACCGGTGGCAATGGGAGGAACCGGATGAGCAGCAGCATCGTGTCCGAAGTCGCGCGCCTTCAGGATTGGATCGGCCGCAGCGAGGTGGTGGAGGACGAGGCCAGCCTGCCCATCGTGCGGCGGCTGGCGGCGCTCCTGGACCAGGACCCAGGCGCCTATCGCCGCGGCGACGCCCTGCCGGAGAACTGGCACGCCATCTTCTTCAGCCCCACCGCGCGGCAATCCCAGCTTGGTCCGGACGGACATCCGCGCAAGGGAGACTTCCTGCCGCCCGTGCCGCTGCCGCGCCGCATGTTCGCCGGCCGCCGGCTGCACTTCCTGGCGCCGCTGCCGATCGGGGCGGAGATCCGCCGCACCTCCACCGTCGCCGCCATCACCCACAAGACCGGACGCTCCGGGGAGATGGTCTTCGTGCGCGTCGACCACGTCGTCGAGGCGGAGGGGAGGGCCGCGGTGCGGGAGGAGCATGACATCGTCTACCGGCCCGAGGCCGCGCCCGGTGCCGGGGCGCCGCCCGCCGCGGCCGAGGCCGCTCTGCCGGAGCCGCATGCGCGGGAGGACTATGCCCCGGACCCCACCAACCTGTTCCGCTATTCCGCCCTGACCTTCAATGCCCACCGCATCCATTACGACCTGCCCTACACGCAGGAGCAGGAGGGCTATCCTGCCCTGGTGGTGAATGGCGGGCTTACAGCCATGCGCCTGGCCGAGCTGGCGAAGCGGCACCTCCCAGGCGGGCGGCTGGGCCGGCTTTTCGTGCGCAACGTGCGCCCCTTCTTCCTCGGCCAGCGCGGCGAGCTGCGGCTGCGGCGTGAGGAAGGCGGTGGCCTCTCGCTCTGGGCGCTCGATGCCAAGGGGCGCCCCGTCGCCCAGGCCGAGGCGGCGGGGCCGGAGGCCGCGTCGTGAGCGGCCCGCTCGCCGGACTGCGGGTGCTCGATGTCACCAGCACCATCGTGGGTCCGGCCGCCACGCTGATCCTGGGCGAGCAGGGGGCCGATGTCATCAAGGTGGAACCGCCGGAAGGCGATGTGATGCGCCGCCTGGGCGGACGCCCGCGCGAGCCGGGCATGGCGCCGAAGTTCCTGCACTTCAACCGCAACAAGCGGTCCATCGCGCTGGACCTGAAATCGCCGGAGGGTGCCGCGGCCATGCGGCGGCTGGCGGAGCGCGCGGATGTCTTCGTCTCCAACATGCGGCCGCGCGCCCTGGAGAAGCTCGGCCTGTCCTGGAAGGATCTGTCGGCGCTCAACCCGCGCATGGTCCATTGCACCATCGTGGGCTTCCTCTCGGGCGGGCCCTATGAGGGCGCGCCCGCATACGACACCATCATCCAGGGGGTTTCCGGCGTGGCCGGCGCGCATGCCGAGCTGTTCGGTGCGCCGCGCTTCGCGCCCTTCGTCCTGGCTGACCATGTCACCGGCATCACGGCCGCGCAGGCGATCTGCGCCGCGCTCGTGGCGCGGGAGCGCAGTGGCCAGGGCGAGGCCATCGAAGTGCCGATGTTCGAGACCATGGCTGGCTTCGTGCTGATGCAGCATCTCGACCAGCGCACCTTCGAGCCTAATGGGCACATGGGCGATCCGCGCATCATGACGCCCGACGCCCGGCCCTTGAAGACGCGGGACGGCTATATCTGCGTCTCCGCCAATACGGACATCCAGGCCCGCTCCTTCTTCGATGCGATCGGCCGGCCGGAGCTGAAGCAGGACCCGCGCTTCGCCACGGTGGCATCGCGGATCGTGCATGTGGACGAATATTTCAGGCTGCGTGCCGAGGCGATGACCGCGCGCAGCACGGCGGAATGGGTCGAGGTGCTGCGGAAGCACGATGTGCCCTCGATGCCCTGCCACTCACTGCAGAGCCTGCTGGAGGATCCGCAGCTGCGCGGCTCCGGCGTGCTGGTGAATGAAGAAGCGGATGGGGAGGAAGAAACAATGCTGGGCCTGCGACATGCGAGCCGATACGGCGGGTCGGGCATCGCGCCCTCCCGCCAGGCACCGCGCCTGAACGAGCATGGCGAGGAGATCCTTGCCGAGCTTGGCTACAGCGAAGAGGAACGCACCAGGCTACTCGGGCGCAAGCGGGAGACAGCGGCATGAACCGGCGCGCGCTCCTGCTCGGCGGGTTGGCCGGCCTTGCCGCCCCCGTCATTCGCCCGTCCTTCGCCCAGCGCGACTGGCCGAACCAGCCGATACGCCTCGTCGTGCCCTTTCCGCCAGGCGCGGCGAACGACAATATCGGCCGCGCCATCGCTGACCAGCTCTCGATCCGCCTCGGCAAGCCCGTGGTCGTGGAGAACCGTGCCGGCGCCGGCGGTTCCGTGGGGTCGGATGCGGTCGCCCGCGCCGCGCCGGATGGCCACACGCTGCTGCTCGGTCACATCGGCACGCTGGCCGTGAATCCGGCCATCTACCCGAAGCTGTCCTACGACCCGGTGAAGGACTTCGCCCCGGTCGCGCTGATCGCCAGCCTGCCCAATGTGCTGGTGGTGAATCCGAAGAAGCCCTTCCAGGACATCAAGGCGCTGGTGGATTTCGCCAGGGCCAACCCGAACGAGCTTCGCTACTGCTCCGCCGGCAATGGCTCGGCCGGGCATATCGTGATGCTCGCCTTCCTGGAAGCGACCGGCGTTAAGATGGAGCATGTGCCCTATAGCGGCCTGGCACCGGGCATCAACGACCTCGTCGCCGGCTATGTGGATCTGACGCTCGGCGGCGCGCCGACGGTCATGCCGCTCGTCGAGCAGAAGCTGCTGCGTGCCCTCGCGGTGACCAGCCCCGAGCGTATGCCGACGAATGCGGATCTGCCGACCGTGGCGGAAACGGTGGCCCCCGGCTTCGACGTGCAGCCCTGGTACGGGATCGCCGCGCCCGCCGGCACGCCGGAGCCGATCATCCGCCGCCTGAACGAGGAGATCAATCAGGCGCTCAGCAGCCCGGCGGTGGCGGACCGGTTCAGGAAGGAGGGCGCGAACCCCCAGCCCATGACGGCGGCCGCCTTCGGCGACCTGATCCGTGCCGAGGTGCCGCGCTGGGCCCAGGTCATCCGCGCGGCCGGGGTGGTCGCGGAATGAGCGGCATGGAGGGAGTGCGCGCCGCGACATGGCGCTCCATGCTCTATGTTCCCGCGAGCGTGCCGCGCTTCATCGCCAAGGCGGCCGGCGCGGGGGCGGATGCGATCATCCTCGACCTGGAGGATGGCGTTCCCGCCAATGCGAAGACCGAGGCGCGGGAGGCGCTGGCGGGAGCGGTGGCGACCTGCCGCGCCGGTGGCGCCGATGTGCTGGTGCGAATCAACCGCCCGCTGCGGCTCGCCGTGCCGGACCTGGAAGCGGCGATGGCGGCTGGGGCGGATGGCGTGCTGGTGACGAAGGTGACCGGCGCCGAGCATCTCGCTCTTCTGGCGGAACTGCTGGACGAGTTGGAGATCGAGCACCCGCGTGCCCGGCCGGCGATGGTGGTGCCGCTGATCGAGACACCCCGCGCCGCCCTGCGGATGGAGGAGATCGCCGCCGCCCCGAGGGTCGCCGGGATGCTGGTCGGCGCGGAGGATCTGGCCGCCGAATGCGGCAGCGCGGCCGATGATCCGCTCATCGTGGACATCAAGCGGCGGATGGTGCTGGCGGCGGCTTCGGCCGGCATCGCTCCCCTGGGAACGCTGGGCAGCGTCGCGGATTTCCGCGACGCGGACCGCGTGCGGCGCGTCGCGGAAGAGGCCCGGCGATCCGGCTTCGTGGGCGCGAGCTGCGTGCATCCGGCATTGGTGGCGGTCCTCAACGGGGCCTTTTCGCCCGGCGAGGCGGAGCTGGACCTAGCCCGCCGCCAGCTCGCCGCGGCGGAAGCGGCGGCGTTGGAGAAGCGCGGCGCCTTCCAGGTCGATGGGCGGATGGTCGATGAGCCTATCCTCCGGCGCGCGCGTCGTCTCCTGGCAACGGCGAGGGGGTAAGCTCCGGGCTTCCGGCGATGCGGGAAGCGGGGGCGAATTTTCGCTCCCGCTTTCCCTCGCCACACCATCTTCCTTGTTCGGTCGCAAATCCTTGATTGTGAAGAATTTTGTTTCCGGGCGAGGGAAGGTTTACCTACCTACTTCATGTCTGGTCGCGGGACATTGTTGGGATCCCGTCGGGCCGGCCATCGTAGATGATGCCTATCGCTTTGAGCGCCTGGGGGGCGCTGTGCCGAGAGGCAGGTGAGCCATGCACCAGATCCACTCCAATGCCCGCACCACCCCCGCCGTCCGGGCTGAGATCGCCCGCTCCTCCGAACCCTCGGTGTCCTGGCTCGCCGCTTCGGCGTGAGCAGCGAGACCATCCGCAAGTGGCGCCAGCGCGGACCGGAAGACTGCCTCACCCACGTGCTGACCGGCAACGGCAGTTGCTTCACCCCCGTTCTTGCCAAGGTGTGCGCTGAGCCCGGCGCGGCGTATCGCCACACCCGGCGGTTGGACGCATACGTCCAACCGCCGCAAACAAATGGCATGGTGGAGAGGTTCAACGGACGGGTGGGCAGCGAGGTGCTGGGCATCGCCATCTGGTCCCATGCCCAGCTCGAGCATCTGCTCCGAGGCTTCAACGCCGCCTACAACGCCCGCCGCCAGCGCGTCCTCGACGGCAGGACGCCCGGCCAGGTTGTCAAGGAACGCCTCCGGGCGCGACGAAAGCTCGCCCGCCGCAAACCCGAAACACCTGAAGGTCGAGCCGGACCAGAGGACATCGCCCGCGCACGCCTCATTGCTGAGGACGCCAAGGAGGTCTCACAACCGGGCAGCTAGGTAATGCCCTCAGGACAAAAAGAGTTCATCCGAGGCTGGCGGGACACTGAAATGAGCCTCACCATTGCTCCAAAGTTCGGCGCTGCTACCGAGGCTCGCATCCCCCAGATGGATGTCATTGACGAAGAGGTTCCGGTCCCCGACACCTGCCATCGAGGCATCATTGGTGAAGGCCACTACAACATCATGGGCCGTATCGGCGGCAACATTCCCCAGCATCAACTCCGTGCCGTGCTGAATACCGTTCCCAGGCACAGTTCCACGGTAGATCTCCTCTCCATTCACCCAGACAACCGCCGCTGGATCCCCCCGCCAGGAGTCACCGCTCAGCGTGAGGGTAAGCGGCACCGCCGCCTTCAAGCCCGGAGCCGGAGTGGTGTTGGAGTTGCCGTGACCCGCATCCGGTAGGATGGGAGCGGAAGTCGCCGGCATGTTCGGGTCCGTCACAGGCCCGGGCCAGCTGATATTATTCGAATTGCCCGGCGGGGTCGTGCTGTCGGGCTGGCTGGGTATGTTCGGATCGGTCACGGGTCCGGGCTGCGTTACACCGCCGCCGGCCGGCGTATCCGTCTCATCCGGCCGGGTCGGCTGATTCGGGTCCACAGGTGTGGGGGCGTTCCCGTCGGTCGACTCGCCGGGCTTGCTCGGAGTGGCGGGACCGTTCCCGTTATCCGGATCTGCCGGTGGCACCGGCTGGTTCCCGTCATCGGAGTTGTCAGGCCGGTCCGGCACGACCGGTGGCGTCGGCGTCACCGGCACGCCTGGGATGATGTGGCTTCCCGGCGGGGCCAGGGCGAAGGTGGGGTCGTTGGCGTAGATGTCGCCGCTGGTCATCGGCGGGTTCTCGGCCCGCAGATCATGGTAGACCTGGGCGGCCTCGGCATCGCCGGTCAGCTGCGCCAGGCCGGAGAGCGTCGCCAGCGCCAGCTGCGCATAGTCGCCCTGGCTGTGCTGCCACCCCTCGCCGTTCGACCAGTCCCGCGCCTTGGTCTGCGCGCCGATCTCCGCCCAGGTCTTGTAGATCTCGCCCGTCACCGGGTCGCTGTTGGCGATAAGATAGGCCGCGCCGTCATGCTGCGGCAGGCCATCGGCCTCATGCTGGAAGCGGCCGATCAGGAAGTTCGACATCCAGTCCAGCAGCGTCAGCGCGTCGGCATTGCCGCGCTCGGCGGCGGCGATCGCGGTGGAGGCGAAGTAGTCCTGCTGCCACGGCGGCAGCGCGCCCGCCGTGCCGTAGACGCCCGGCACCCAGCCATGCGCCTCGCCCTGCTGCTCGGTCCAGGTGGGGATCTGCGAGACCAGCCACTTCCAGTTGCTCTCGGAGGCCGCGGTGAAATAGGCCTTCTCCGCGCTGCCGTCCGGCGCCGCGAAGGCGGCATTGTCGATCTGCCGCAGCGACCAGGCGGCGCCGCGCACCTGGTTGCCGTTGACCACCAGGTCCTCGGCCATGCTGCGTTCTTCCGGCCAGTGCGCGAGGATGTTCCAGCTGGCCTGGGCGTTCAGGTTGTCCAGCATCCAGCGCTCGCCGGTCAGCAGGTAGGGCACGAAGGAGAGGTCGGGCTGGTGCGCCACATCCAGCACCCAGCCGGACTGGCCGTCGTTGAACTGCACCAGCGAGCCGGAACTGGCGTCGCCCGGGCGGCCCTGGCCGCCGCGGCCATCGGTCCAGAGGCGGGGGTAGTCGTCGGTGCTGAGCCAGCTGTCGTTCCGGGCGTCCCAGTGGTGCCAGGGGATGGCGCTGGCGGCCTCGGCCTGGCCCAGGGCGTATTCGGCGGCACGCGCATCCTGCGACAGCAGCCAGGTGGTGTTGCCGAAGGTGGTGAAGCCGATATCGCGGCGACCACCCGTATTCGGCATGTACTGCATCACGTCATTGGCGGCGAGCGGCGCGTCCCAGCCGGGCGCGCCGATGGTGTTGCCAAGATTGTTCAGGACAGCTTCGGAGACCTTGAGGCCGAGGTCGTAATTGGCGACGGCGCCGGTCTGCTGCAGGTGGGCGATGTCATGGCGGATGTTCAGCCAGCCGCTCTGGGCGTCGCCCAGGCCCTGGCCGCCATTCTGCTCGTCGAGCTGGAAGCTGCGGTGCCAGTTCTCATACTGGCCCTGGCTGACGGTTTCCTTCGCCAGCACCTGGCCATCCATGGTGACGGTGACGCCGTAGTTGGCGCGGCCGCCGGTGGCCTCCATGGCGCGGTCGTTGTTGAACTGGGCGTCGACGGAGAGGGTGCCGTCCTTGAAGGCGGTGACGTCGAAGATCAGGCGCTGCGACCCCTCGAGGGTCATCTCGACGCGGGCCTGGCTGGCCAGCGGGCCGTCCTGCCAGACGCTGGCGGTGCCGTTGGCGATGGCCTGCTGCAGGGCGGCGAGGACGTCGACCTGGGTGGTGCCGGCGGCGGTGTCGAGCGTCACGTTGAAGCTGTGCTGCCGGGCCACGGCGGCGAGGTCGACGGCGGCGCCGGTGGCGGCCGTGGCGGCGGGGGCGAGGCTGAGGGCGAGGCTCTGGCCGGCGGCGAGATCGGGGCGCTCGAGGGAGAGCACGGCCATCTTCACCGAGCCATCCTCATGGGTGGACTTGATGTCCATCTGCACGGGGACCTCGCGGCCGCCGATCCGGGCGGTGAGGCCGGAAGATGCCGGAAGTTCTCCGCGCACGAAGACTTGGCCGAAGGTTGTCACGCCACCGACAAGAGCGTCGGAGCCGGAGTTCTCAAGGGTCAGTGAAATGGTCATGGGCGGCGAGAAATACATAGATGCGACGGTCGCGCTATATAAAATTTCTCCATCTATAATATATACTTGAAACATTAAAGCGGGATGCATTTTTTTAAATGGCTCGGATGTCTCATAACTCAAAGACGATTTCCAAGACTGAGTTTTAACTGGATGGTTGAGGCGGGTTGCGGTTGCGAAGGGGCGGAGGGGAATAGGAGGCGCTGGCTCGCCGCTGTCTCAGCAGTACGATTGCGAGCGGCAGCGCAGCTCAGAGACTGAGCCCAGCTGTGGCTCGCCCGAGCCAACCTCCCTGATCTGTGATTGCGGTGCGGCGGCATCCCAGCACCGAATCGCCCTGCTTCAGGCCGCCGGCCGAGCCGGAGGAACTGATTCGTTGGGGAAAGGTGCCTTGTGGCGGCCAACTGACGGGCCGTCACGGCGCATCGTCCGGATCAGATACCGCCGGCAGGCCAGGCTCTGCTATCGGCGGTGCCGGGTACCGGTCTGCGCCGCCGTGGCCTGGGCAGAGATCCCGCGGCCGGGGTGAATAGCCATGCGGCGAGAGGCCCCCGCCGATCCCAGGCCCGCCCGGCCTGGGGCCAGGAAGGGCGGGGCGCCGGCTCAGAGGATTCCGTATTTCTCGAAGACGACACGCAGCGGCACGCCGGCACGCAGTTCCCGCAGCGTCTCCTTCTCGCCCTTCAGCTTCACTTCGGCCCGCCTGGCCACCTCGGCCTCCAGGGCCCGGGGCACCACGATCGCCCCATCGGCGTCGCCGAAGACGAAATCGCCGGGGCAGACCCGCACGCCGCCGCATTCCACCGGCACATCCACCGCCACGATCTTGCCGCGGCCCTTGCTGTCCAGCGGGCCGATGCCGCCATGGAAGACCGGGTAGCCCATGGCGCGGATGGCGGTCACGTCGCGCACCATGCCGTCCATCAGCGCGCCGCTGCTGCCCCGCACCTGAGCGGCGGTGCTCAGCAGCTCGCCCCAGGGCGCGATGCGGCCGCTGTGGCCGCAGGCGAAGACCGGGATCTCGCCCGGCTGGAGGGAATCCACCAGATCGATCTCGAGGTCATAGGGGTTCTCGCCCTCCCTGGCCTCATAGACATCCAGATAGAGCGCGGTACGCGCCCGGCCGGCCATGCGGCAGGCTTCGTCCAGCGGGCGGATGCGGGCGGGCAGGGCTTGGTGCATATGGCCCAGGCTATCCAGCACGTCGGACAGCAGGGCGGTGAACAACCGGTCCTGCATGCGTTCCAGAACCGTCTTGGTTTCGCTCACGGCGGGCTCCCTATTTAACGTTATAGTCTGAGCGCGGCCGGAAGCTGGCTGTCAACAGGATCCTCCTTCCCGCAGATGTACGGGCAGGATGATGTCGCGCATGCGGAAGGAAGTCTGTTCCAGCCGCGCCATGATCTCCTCGCCCGCCCGCACGCCGATCTCGTAGGCGGGGCTGACGACGGTGGTCAGCGCCGGCCAGGCATAGCGGAACATCTCAAAGCCGTTGAAGCCGGCGACGGGCATCGCATCGGGCACGGCGATCCCCCGGCCCCGCAGCAGCAGCATCGCCGCCAGCGCCATCTGGTCATTGCCGCCGACGATGGCGGCGGGCGCGGGATGTCGCTCCAGCGCGGCGGCGAGGGCGGCCTGGGTGGCGGGGCAGCTCTCATCGCCACAGAGGATGAGCCGCACCGTGAAACCGGCACCGAGCCCCTGGCGCAGCCCCTCCGCGCGTTCGGCCTGGGCCGTCCAGGCGAGTTCCGGTGTCAGGAAGAAGACCAGCCCCTGGCGCGGCAGCCGTGCCCGGAGATAGGCGCCCAGCATCCTGCCTCCCTCCCGGTCGTCCTGGCGGATCAGGCAGACATCCCTGAGGCCGCCGGCGGCGTGTTCCTGCACCAGCACCACCGGCTGGCGCAGCCGCTCCACCTGCTGCAGCAACCGCCTGCGGGCCGCTTCGGGGCCGGAGAGCAGCAGGCAGAGCGCATCCGTCTCGGAATGGGAGAGCAGGGGCACCGTGCCGTCGGTATTCGGGTTCATGCCTTGCAGCACCAGGGAAAAGGCCTGCGTGGCGGCAAAATTGCCCAGTCCGGCGATCACGTTGGTGATGAAGGGGTCGCGCAGGTAGTCCGGCGCGCTGTCGAGCACCAGCACGCCGATGGCGCCCGTGCGCTTCAGGCGCAGGCGGCGGGCATTGGCATCGGGACGGTAGTTCAGCCGCTCCACCTCCCGCAGGATGCGCGCGCGTGTCTCGGCGCTGGCGCCGGGGCGGCCGTTCAGGACATTGGACACCGTCATGGGCGTGACGCCCGCCGCCTCGGCCACATCCCGCAGCCGGCTGCTTCTGTGCCTCGTGGGCTTCTGTTGATCCACGCCGTCATCCTGCCTGCTGGAACTGCCCGCTGGAATTGCCCGGCATCGCTTGAAGGCCCGTGGTTATGATGAGGCGGGGGAGGGGGGACAAGCGCGCCCCCGGCCTCTGCGTGATATGGGAGGCGGCATCCGCGTGATGACCTGTGCCGCCGCGCATGGAGGAGGGAGTTGACGGCGGCCGCGAAGGCTGGGGGAATGCCGTGGTGGGGCCATGCCTCCGTCCTTTTGCCGCCGGGAGACGCCGCATGCCGGATTGGATCAGCGCGACCCAGGAGGCCGCCGCCGTCACCCGCGCCTGGAGTGACGCGCGCGGGCCTGGCGGCGCCATCCTGCTCTTCGACAGCGCCGGCATCCGTCAGGCGATGGCGGGCGGGCTGGCGAGCATCGAGCATGGCATTCCCTTCCTGCCGGAGACACCGAGCCGCTTCGCCTCCATCAGCAAACACTTCCTCGCCGTGACGGCCTTGCTGGAGGATATTCCGCTGGAGGCGCCGCTGGGCACGCTGCTTGGCGGGCTGCCGGCCGCGGTGGGTGGGGTGCCGCTGCTCCGGGCCCTGGATATGACCGCCGCGCTGCCGGACATGATGGAACTGCTGTGGCAGCAGGGCGTGCCCTTTACCGCCAGCCTGGGCGCCGAGGAGATCCTGGGCCTCGCCCGCCGCCTGCCCGGCCTGAACGCCGCGCCCGGCACCGAGATGGCCTATTCCAATACGGGCTGGCGTCTGGCCCAGGCGGTCTTCCCAGCACAGCGTGGCGTCTCCTATGCCGAGGCACTGCGCCGCAACCTGCTGGCGCCGCTCGGCCTGCCGGTCGCCTTCCCCGGCGATGAGACGGAAGTCGTGCCCGGCCTGGCCACTGGCTACTGGTGGGACGGCGCGTCCTGGCGGCGCGGGCGGTATGGAGTGAATTTCTCCGCCTCGGGCGGGCTGGCCGGCAGCGCCGTGGCCCTGGCGCGCTGGCTTTCGGCGCTGCTGGCCGGGCAAGGGCCGCTGGATGGGATGCTGGAGCGCCTGGCCGCGCCCCGGTATTTCGCCGACGGCACGGAGAGCCTGTACCGGCTGGGCCTGGTGCAGACCCGGCTGGGGGATGTGACGCTGCTGGGCCATGGCGGCTCGCTGCCGGGCTATCGCAACCACTTCCTGCTGGCGCCGGAGCATGATCTCGGCGTCGTGGTCATGACCAACCGGGAGGAGGACGCGCTCTGGCCCGCCCTGCGGGTCTTGGCCGCCCTGGTGGAGCAGCCTTTGCCGGAGCCGCCGCGCGATCTCCCCACCGGACTGTTCGCGGCCGCGGAAGGGCCCTTCTGGGCGGAGATGACGGCCGGGTCCATCAGCTTCATGGGCGGGCATGAGCAACTGGCCGCGCTGCCCGAGGGCGGCGCGCGCAGCCTGCCGGCCTATCTCGACATCCAGCTGCGGGCGGAGGGGCCGGATATCCTGTCCGGCCGGATCGGTGGGGTGGCGCGGCGGCTGCTGCGCGTGCCTGCGGGGCAGGCGCTGGATGCCGCGCTGGCCGGCGAATGGCATGAGCCACGCCTCGGCCTGCGGATCACCATCCGCGGCGATGGCACGGCGTGCCTTCCCTGGGCGGGTGGCCTGGGCTGGGAGACGAAGCTCACGCCCCTGCCCGGCGGGCGGGCCCTTGCCGAGCTCGCCCACGGTCCCTGGCGGCACCGCCCCTGCCTTTGGCTGCAGCCGGACGGCTCGCTGAGGGTGGCCAGCCACCGGGCCCGGGTCCTGCACCTCCATCGTCACGTCCATCAGGAGGACTGACTTGAACCGTTCACGCCTCGCACTGCTTGCCGCGGCCGCGCCGCTCGCCCTGAGTCTGGCCCATGGAGCCATGGCGCAACCGGCGCCGAACCGCGTGCTGCGCGTGGCGCCGCATGCTGACCTGAAGACGCTGGACCCCGTCTTCGCCTCCATCGTCATCACCCGCATGCACGGGCTGATGATCTATGAGACGCTCTTCGCCTGGGATTCGAAGCTGCAGCCTCATCCGCAGATGGTGGAGAGCTTCTCGACCTCCCCGGATAACCTGGTCTGGAGCTTCCGCCTGCGGGAGGGGCTCCGCTTCCATGACGGCCGTCCTGTCACCAGCCGCGATGTCATCGCCTCGCTGCAGCGATGGATGAAGCGTGACACGGTGGGCGGCAAGATGGCCGAATACACCGCGGCGCTGGAGGCGCAGGACGACCGCAACTTCACGCTGCGGCTGACGAAGCCCACGGGCATGGTGCCCTTCGCCCTGGGTTCGGCGGTCGGGCAGATCCCCGCCATCATGCGGGAGAGCGACGCGGCGACCGACCCGATGACGCCGGTGACGCAGACCATCGGCAGCGGTCCCTTCCGCTTCAACCGCGAGCAATGGCAGAGCGGCGCGCGGGTGGTCTATGACCGCAACGCCGATTACGTGCCGCGCGCGGAACCCGCCGACGGGCTGGCCGGCGGCCGGGTCGTGAAGCTCGACCGCGTCGAATGGACCATCATGCCGGACCCCGCCACGGCGGCGGCGGCCCTGCAGACCGGTGAGATCGATATCTGGGAGCAGCCGGGGCAGGACCTGATCCCCGTCATCAGCCGCAGCCGCGACATCAAGGTGGAGCGCTATTCCAGCCTGGCCAACCAGGTGATGCTGCGGCCCAACCACCTGCACCCGCCTTTCAATGACCCGCGCGCCCGGCTGGCCCTGGCCTATGCGACGGATCAGGCGGATTTCCTGGCCGCTGGCTAC